>JBAVYX010000360.1:0-2018 GCA_049588475.1 Silvibacterium sp.
GAGAACTACTAGCGTAACCTCTCGAACCGCCGTGTACGGACCCGTACGCACGGTGGTGTGGCAGGGGTCGGCAGGTGACTGCCGCCCCTATGCCGATCAAACGGGGATCGCGGTAACTTGCTCGCGCTTCGCCCCTCCCGCTCGGGAAGTTACCGAAAAGCTGACTTTTCCGGCATTCTCAACCCTAGCTGATTATGCGACAACTGATCAGTCGGTCACGATCGTCGACCGGGCGGGCTCCATCGCGGCTAAAACGGTGTGCATCCCTGCGTTATGTTGCTAACAGCCGCCCTGTACTGTTGGACGCTCTGCTGCTTCGCAGCCGAATAATGGATCATCTCCCTCTTGCCGTCGATCATTACCCCCAGCAGCACGTCCTTTGACGGGTCATCGCGATAAATCGAGACCCGAAATACTTCCTGCCCATCGCGAATCCCGGCGCGATACGCCGGGCCGGCAGGATCCACACCTGCTATATGCCTGCTGTCGAGGCTCTTCTCGTCGAATCCCGGATCCACCACCGTCTGCGTCACCTGCTCCAATTGCGCACAGTTACCCAACTTCTGCGGCAGCGGCACATCCGCACCCTCCACCGCCATCGACCGCATCTGGACGACCTGCTCCGGCCTGAGATACCGCGCAATTGCCGCAAAGATCCGATCATCCGTCAACTCCGGTGGCTTCGGTCCCTGCGCCTCTTTCACCAGATCGAACATGACGTAATCCAGCGTCCAGTTGCCCCCGCTCCGCTCCCGAATCGCCGCGTCCGCCCACAGCGCCAATGCCGCGCCCCGCGTATACGAAAGTTCGTACCCAGGTCCTGACGAGTGCGGGACCTTCTCCCCCTCGGCATTCGTCAGCTTACGCAGCGGCGACGTCTGATACTCGCGCAGCCGCCGGTTCAGATACTTGAGATAGTCCTCGTACGAGATGAGTCCCGCTCGGAGCGGGATCGTCGCCTCGTAATACACGGTGAATCCCTCGCTGAACCACTGCACCGCCTCGTCTGCGCCAACGGGGCCCATGCTCATTGGATTCCAGTGGTGGAACATCTCGTGGGCCAGCAACCGCACCCGCGCCGAGTCAAACGTATCCTCGTGCGAGAGAAACAGCATGAATGCGTCCGTGAATCCGCTGCCGTCGTTGTTGCCGGACTTATCATCAAACGGCGCCAGGGTGACCAGGAAAAACGGTATCGGCTGCGTTTGCCAGAACTTGTTCTCCTCATCAATGACCCGGCGAATCTGCCCGAATGCCTCCGCATCGCTGAACTTCCACGTACCCCGGCTTGCCAGTACGAGCGTCGTCCCGTTTTCATGGCTCTCTGTCGCGCGAAAGCTCCCGCCGGCGAACAACGCTTCCTGCACCCTGTACCACGGCGCTCGGACCCGCTGCAACGTTTCTCCGTAGCCGAAGCTGCTGAACAAAGGTGTCCCCTTCGGGAGCGCCCGCCAGTCAAACGTCGCGTCCACGACATCAGTGCGCGGCAGCACTGGATACACCAGCGCATTCTCCGGGTTGAAGAGGAAGTAATCCGCATTGATGATCGCCATGTGCTCCTGCGGATGCCCGAACCACTCCGTCTGCAACGGCACAATGTCGAACGCCAGTTCCACCCATTCGTCGGGCCGAGCATGCAGCTTCTTCTCGCCCGGATCCGTACCGTCCTCAAGCGTCGCTCCCGCCGTAAGTACCTTCAAATTTTGTGTCTGTCGTTCAAGATGCGGCGCGCCACCCCACCTTGTCGGCACGACGATTCCGGTCACAGCCCCCACTGCGCGAAACCGGACGTCCACATGAAACGCCCGCTTCTCCCCAATCGTGACCGGTTGAAAGCGAAACGCAATCGACCTTACCCGACTATGCGCCCAATTAGATTCGTCCGCCGCGGCACTCTCTTCCAATACAAGATGAGCCTGAAGGGGGGAATTGATTCCAATACAAGATGAGCCTGAAGGAGTAGGCATGCTGGAGATTGAACATCAGCGTGCATCAAGCAGAGAAGTTGAGTTTGGAAG
>JBAVYX010000361.1:0-2557 GCA_049588475.1 Silvibacterium sp.
TCGCTCCGAGATTCTCAACGGCATTCATTGCGATGTTCTTGAACTGATTCCGAAAAGCACGAAGACAAGGGAGAAGCTTGTGAGTGTGATGATTTGGTTCGATGTTGTCCGTGGCGTAGGTATCAAACAGGTTTTCGACGAGGGGCAAGGAATGCACCGGGAGTGCCTCTATAGCAACATCGAAATCAACGCTCACCTACCTCCCGACGCCTTTCGTCAGCGGTGATCATGTGCTCTCCTGCTGTGTGGTGGGCAATCCGGACATCCTATGAGAGGGGATGTCAAGAGAAAGAGTCTCCCTTGCTCCCCTGTGAGGGGAAGCTGTTCGGCTTGCATCCAGCCCGATCTTGGAGTGGCCGAGATCGTGGGCTAGTCGAGAGTGCGACTCAGCCAGTTGCGGGTTTTGTCTTCTCGGTTTCATGTTGCGATGGTGGCTCGACGCCCTCGGCTCGTGAAGCTGTGCAAGCAGGACTGTTGGCTCCAGATAACATGCCAACCATGATCCTATGTGTGACTCGAGGCCTATAGCTTTATTGGGTTGTGCGAGGGGGCATAGGATAACCGGGAGACTTCGGTGCTGACTGGCAGCCCACGAAGGCGCCTAATGTCCGGATAGATACTCACCCTCGACCCCGGGCGTCACGAAAACCGAAAGGCTACCATCGATGAGGAAAAACCTGAGCAATGGCCTTGATCTTCGATTGAGGCTCAAGCTGCTTGTGACTTCACATATTTTGCGTCGAAATGTTCTCCTTTCTTCCAAATCGTTAGCGTGATGGCCGCGATCTTGCGCGCGAGTGTGACGCGGGCCAACTCTGGCTTCATTCCCCTGGCCAGCAGGCCTTCATAAAAATTCTGAAATGGTCCTGCACGACCAGTGGCACTCAGGGCCGCACTTTTGAAAATCTCTTTCATGGCGTGGTTGTGATTCTGATTGAGACCGCGAACCTGCTGTGGCTTCTTGGAACGTTGCAATTGTCCATCCACGTAACGATATTGCGCGCTGTCGTGCGTCTCTACCGCCAGACCGCTGTAGGTCCACAGCTGCCGCTTGCTCCGGAACCGGTGCGGTGTCTGCATAAGGGCCACCAACTGCGCGGCCCGAAGCGGGCCGATGAAAGGAATCTGACGCAAGACTTTCACGGCCTGATGCTTCCGGCTCTCGGCTAAGAGTTCTCCTCGTACCGTACGCCGCAAAACCTGCAATGCATCCAATTGCTGATAGAACAGCTCTGCGCGGCGATGCACTCCAGACTCCAGAATCTTCTTCAGCCACGGCTCCCGATGGCGCCGGCTATAGACCTGCGTTCCCGTGCAGGGAATACCCCAGCCGCGATAGAGCGCCTTGAGCCGGTTCATCACTCGATTCAAGTCTTTGCTGATCACCTGATAGCTGCGCGCTAACTCCCGCAACGTCCGCAGTCCATTCTCTCCGTGGTAGACCGCGCGCAGCATTCCAGAGCGCAGCAACTCGGCTAGCTTGCGCGCGTCAACCTTGTCGCTCTTGCTGCCCTCTTTCAATAAGGCATTGCGGCGCGGATTGCAGACCACAATTTCCCTCACGTGGGGTTTGAGCACGTCATATAGCCAGGCAGCCCAGGTTCCTTCTTCCAACGTCACATGCAGCTCTCCCCGCAGACCATCGAGGAACTGCACCAGAGTGCTCGCCTTCGTTTCGATGATCGATTCCATAACCAGCTTTCCAGCCTCATTCAGAACCGCAATCGAAATCGCTTCTTTGTGAACGTCTAGCCCGATATACTTGATATTGCTACTCCGCATGTTGAGTACCTCCTTGGGGGGAACGTGGTCCTTTAGCCAGAACACTTCCCCCTAAGTAGTCTCGTACTTTCAGAATCCATCCAAAGATGCAGCTCTCTTCCGACCGCAGTAGAATCTGTCTTGGACTGAGCGGAGGATAGGGCCATGCTGGGAAGCAACCCGAGCGCCGACTCAGTGGCCTCGACCGATTCAAGGGGAATGCTACGGCATCCCCTTTTCGCTATCTGCTCGAAGAAACTCCTTATCGGGAGAGGCAACAAAGCGCTAAATCCTGGGGGTACGGGGGCAAAGCCCCCATCGGTTTCGACACCCATCGCTTCATGCCGAACTACGGGCGCCCTCTCATAATGCATAACCCAAACTAGGGTTGGGGACCGATTGCGCACCATCCGCCCGCGACCGCGTTTTTGGTTTATGCTGGTGCGGACTTGCGGAGGGGACCAGACATTCAAGTAAAGGCGCGCATATCGATTCTCTTACTTTTGACGTGGACCACATTTGGTCAGGCCGTTAGTGGCATTGAAGAGGCGACCCGGATTCCGTGGCAACCTTTGAAGATGCAGTTTCCGAGCGTCGCCCCTCCGCCCACGATACCGAAGGAAATGGTCAGCCATCTGACGGTTGCAAATTGGCCGATCACCCTTGAGAAGACAACGTTGACCGACGCACAGAGGCGATTCGGTGGTTCGATAGGACAAAGTGGTGATGCTGGCGAATTCCTTCAATGGCTCTGCCTCTACAAGCGCAATGCTGAGGATGGGTGGGTGCTGTGGCT
>JBAVYX010000362.1:0-1579 GCA_049588475.1 Silvibacterium sp.
TCACATAGGCAAGAGCTTCCTGCGATGTGCCAGTTGAGGACAAGTACCGCGTGGTGTACGGACCTTTCACCGCACCTCAGACACTTGCCAAGTTCGAGTTGGCACTAGCGCAACCGTTCTCTTCTCCGGTCATGACATACGTCTCATAGCTGCACTCAGGCAACGGCCGGGCGGGCCTTCCGCACCTTCTTTCGCCGCTTCGTAGCTGTCGTCTTCGAAAAATCGCTCCGCCGAAGATGATCTTCAGCCAGGTCGACACCGCTGGACGCAGCGTTGCCTACCTAGTAAGCACGACCGACAATATCTGGGGATTGTTTTGTGGGCTGTTTTGATCTTCCATATTGATCGCGCGCGGCACAAGCGCGAGTCGATGGAGGAAAACGATGGCGGAAGGCTTCACGATAGCCAATTTTCGTAGTGTCGCTCACGGCCTGCAGGAGGGCCAGTTTGCGGTCGGCGAGCGCAAGAAGGCATCGGGCCTGCGTGATCTCGATCCAAAGTACAAACGGTTGCTCGATGAGCCGGTCACCATGACTCTGGGTTTGATCGGTCCGGACGACCGGATCGGTCTCACGCCGATGTGGTTCGACTACGAGGGCGACAAGATCCTGGTAAACACCGCGTCGCATCGGCGCAAGTGCGAATGGATCCGCAAGAATCCGCGCCTGACGATACTACTGGTCAATCCCAATAACCCCTACCACTGGGTGCAGATAAAGTGCACTGTGGAGAAGGAGATGCGCGAGTGGGAGCCGGGCGGCGAATACGTAACCAAACAGCTCGACCGCATCTGGACCAAGTACACCGGTAAGCCTGGCCCCTATGCACTGCGCGATCCGAAGATCGATGAAAAGCGCGTCTTGTTTGTTTGCGTCATCGATCGGATTGCCACGTTCGGCGAACCGTGACCTGCGGCGCTAGAAAAGGCCAAGACCGGGAAGGAGGCCGACGGCGAGTTCGAGAGCGAGCACACGGGCTGTTGCGGCACCAGGAAAGCATGTGCCTGACAGAAAGTCTTGGGCTAACTACCTGACAGAACGTCTTGGGCAATTTGCGAGCTTTTTCGATGGCTAACGGAGGACGGCCTTTGCATCGCGATGTCTGGGCGATCGTGCCGATCAAGGAGATCGTATTCGCCAAGCAACGCCTTGCGAAGGCCTTATCGCCTGCCCGGCGACAAGAACTTGCAGTCGCCATGTTCGAGGACGTCATGCAGGCCTTGTCCGCGAGTCACGGCCTCGCCGGCATCGCGGTTGTCACTTTGGATCAAAACGCCACGCAAATTGCCGCGCGCTGGGGAGCTGAAGTGTGGACCGACGGTGCGCGTGAGGGTCACACCGGCGCAGTAACGGCTGCTGCCCGTCGCCTAGCAGCGACTGGGTCGACCATGCTGACTATTCCGGGCGACGTGCCGGGTGTGTCGCCAGGAGACATTGCCGCGATCTTGGCTGCGCACCCCCACCCGCCGGCATTAACGATAGTTCCAGCGTGGGACGACCTCGGCTCCAACGCCATCATGTGCTCTCCCCCTGATCTGGTACCGTTACGTTTTGGCCCCGACAGTTTCTTTCCTCACCTC
>JBAVYX010000363.1:0-7996 GCA_049588475.1 Silvibacterium sp.
GTCAGCGTTGCGTGACGCTGATGCTGTCAAGCGCCTGTTTCGCAAGGCGCTCGGCGATCGATCCCATCCCCAACCTCGAGTGATTAACACCGACCTGGCACCGGTTTACAGGGCCGCGATCCCCGACAGTAAGAAGGAAGGAACGCTGCGCAACCGATGTCGACACCGACCCGTGCAGTACTTGAACAACATTCTCGAACAGGATCATCGAGCCATCAAGCGGCGAGTGAAGGCCAAGCAGGGCTTCCGAGAATTCCGGGTGGCTCGGCGAACGATTCAAGGCTACGAAGCAGTCCACATGATCCGGTAGGGGCAAGTTCGATGGGTGGCAGGAGATGATCTTCTTCGGCAGATTCAGTTCATCGACAGTCTTTTCGATTTGGCAGCCTAAGAAACCACGACAGACGCTCGGCAACAAAATTGTCTGCAGTTGAAACTTGCGACACTACCCCAAAACGGGTTCCGCTTCGTTCCTGTATCGAGTGTGCTGTGGCGCCGATCCCTGTCAAGGGTCAAGATGAACGTCCTCCGGACGCCCTTGACAGCGCTCGCCGCCACTCCCGACGCTGTGCAGTGCAATCTAGAAAGGCCGCCACGTCGGCCTTGACTCTTATGACCTTCTCATAGAAGCCGGTTTTACAGCAACTTGCCGAGGACTCAGATGATCAGCGCCTCCACCTCGAGGATCTTATGGCAAGAGACTACAAAACTGTGATCCTCGGGTCGCGAAACGATAAGAATCCGGACGGAGGTCGTCATCGCAGTCGCGGTGCAGGCGACGAGCCTTGCGCTGAACGAGATTCGCCGCGGAATAGCGAGCCGCAACTGCCAGCCAGCCCGGATGCATCCCAAGAAAGCAGCGCGTGAGCAAAGGCGGGCAGCTTCGTGAAAGAAACCGGGACGACCTTCGATGCTCCCTCGTTCGTGATGAGACATCGCAGATGGCTGCTGGCGATCGGTGTGCCGGTGGTTGTGGCTCTGGTAGCCGGCATTTACATCATTGATCAGCATTGGCCATATCGCTATCGCAATGTGAAACCACTGCTTGAGCAGTTACTGGCGAGCCGCATCACAGTCAGCGCATATCACCGCACCTATTTCCCGCATCCTGGATTTGTAGCCAAGTCGCTCACATTACGGCGGAACACGGCGCCCGATCTTCCGCCGGTGGGGTCGACCGAGGACCTGATCGTTCAAGGGAGCTGGCTGGACCTGCTTCTGTTCCGGAAGCAGGCGCGGCTTGTAGATATCAAGGGTCTGCACGTGGTCATCCCGCCCGTGGGCAGCCGTGCAATGCAGGAGGATTTTCCGCCTGGAAGCAGCGGAGATTTTGCGGGCCCGGAAACAGCGGTGGAGAAGCTAGTGATTCATGACGCGGCGCTAGACCTCACGCGCAAGAATGGCGGCCGCTACACCTATGTGATTCGTCAGCTGATCATGCGCAATGTACGGCAGGGGCAAGCCGCTCCTTACGTTGTGGACATGCAAAATGCGTGGCCTGCGGGGCAGATCTATGCGATCGGCAGCTTCGGTCCGGTAACTCCGAAGAACATGGGAGGGACGCCACTATCGGGCAGGTTCACGTTCACGGGCGTACGGCTGGATCAGATTGGACAGCTGCACGGAACGCTGACATCGGACGGTCATTTTTCAGGCGCCCTGGCCGCGATTGAGTTGTTCGCCTCGACGTTAACGCATGATCTGGCAGTTGCGGACGGCCAGTCGACGCCCGTCAACGGATCGGTACAGTGCACCGTGAATGGTCTCAACGGCAATGTTGTGCTCCACCAGATTGTGGTCAAGACCGGGGAGAGCACGGTAGATGCGGCAGGCACGGTCACAGGGCCGGCGAACATGTCGAAGACAACGGATCTTGATTTGATGGCGGCGAAAGCGCGGGTTCAGGATCTGCTGCGCCCCTTCCTTCACGATGAACCGCCGGTTGCCGGCCCCGTGACGTTAAAAGCTCATGCGCATCTTGCGGCGCAACAGGACCGAACGGCGTTTCTTAAGAGACTGACGATGGATGGCAGCTTTGTTCTGCCCAGGGAGCGGGTAACCGATCACGGGAAGGAAAACGCGCTTACGAATTTCAGTGAACGGGCGCAAGGCTTGAAGACGCCAAAGGATGGTCCTGGCCCTACGCAGGCAGATCCCGCAGCGGCTGTCCTATCCAGCCTGGAAGGACAGGTTAAGGTTCGCGACGGAGTGGTCTCGACGGAGCGGTTGACGTTTACCTTGCCGGGAGCCTCGGCGGATTTGAAGGGTACGTACGATCTGCGGAACGGCAACGTGCACATGCTGGGCGATCTGAAGATGGAGTCCGACATCTCGCACGTCACTACCGGGTTCAAGTCATTTCTGCTGAAGCCGTTGGCGCCGTTCTTCAAGAAGAAGCATGCGGGCGCGGTTGTTCCTATTGCGGTAACGGGCGGACCGGGCAATTACAAGGTGAACCAGAACCTGCTGCACGACAAATAGCGCCCCGATCGAGGTGAAAGCCAGCGGCGTCAAACATCTTCAGTGCAATCCAAGCCGGATACGGCAGTAAGCACGCCTGATGCCGGCACACTATGTGAAGCCGTGCATAAAGACCAACAAGAATGACGACATCGATGGTGAAGCCATCGCCGAAGCTGTAACCCGTCACACGATGCGCTTTGTGCGATCAAGACTGACGATCATGATGAGGAGGTATTGAATTATTCACGGGCCGGAACTTCAACTGCTTGGTCTAGTGGGACGCCACCGTGGAATCTGTTCAGCTCGGCCACTCTTCCGATATGCGGCCCTGCCTCCAGCTCAGAGATCCGTGGACCATCACTTCCTAGTACTACTGTGTTATAAGAAGTCTCGCAGACAGCATAGTCGGGCCCCAAGAAGGGTCGCGGATCGAAAGTGACTCGCAGCGACCTCACAGTCCCGGCCTCAAGCTGAAACCAGCCACAGGCAAAGACTGTAATTTCGGATACAGTGATGTCGTACAAATACCTATACATCTTCGCCTTCAGCAAAGATCTTGTGAATTTCGAATTTCAGGCGAAGGCGCTCGATTTCAACCCAGCAGCTCGACCCCCCAAAAGCCCGTTCTGAACCGCAGCTGGCACTTGTCCGATAAGCACGACAATACGGACATGTGACGAGAAGCGCATTTAGCAGGACCTGTGAGAACAGAGTAACGATGCCGCCCAACACGCCGAAGTGTGTTGGGCGGCAAGTGCTCGATTATTGTGCGAGCGGTGCTATCTTGGTCTTGGGATCGCCAGAAAGCCGTGAGGCAGGGCAGCCCCATCCACGGCCAAACCGATGATCTCTCCGCGGGAATTGATCGACTCTCCCTGCACCAGATACAAGTTTTTCGGGTTCGCATCAACCAGGGTGTTGAGGTCGGTCACCGTGCCCTTCTCCCAGAGGACTGCGCGAAAAGTGCTAAAGGCCGGCCCAATCGAAGCGCCAACCACCACGCCTCCGTCGTTAATGCCAAGGGCGAGGCTCGCAAAGTCTCCGGAAAGCGTGCCGAGGTCCTTCATGCCTGTCTCCCTGGTCCACAGGAATCCGTGAAAGGATGCGTCGTTGGGCAGGTCTGAATGACCAACCACCTGGCCTTGGTTATTAAGTGCACAGGCGTGGTTTCCCGCGAGTCCGCCTTCCCCGCCGAGGTTGCCGAGATCGGTCGCAACGCCGTTCTCCCAGAGCAACGCGTGGTTTTCCACGAGATAGAGACCGGTATTCGGGTTGAAGGAGCCGCAAGTGCCTGACGCGCCGACAACCTGACCCTTATCGTTGACCTGGGCCGCGACTCCGTCCGAGTCACCAGAATACGGAGGAAGTGAGTGGATCTTGCCTCTTTCCCAGACAACCGGCTCAAACTGATGCACTGGACAGCCCGGGGTCGGGTCCGTCGCGTCAGTCTCTGCAATTCCGGCAACCACGCCTCGATTGTTGATCGAGTTGGCGAAACCGTTATGGCCTCCCAGCGTAGGGAGCTTTGTCATCACGCCGTCTTGCAACAAAAAGGGGCGACATGCAGTCGATGAGGCAAACCCATAGGCATTAAAGCCGCAAAAGTCTTCCGCATTCGGTCGCGAAGTTTCGGCCTGACCTACAGTCTGGCCGAATTCGTTCACGCCAAACGCTGCACTGTTCGGTCCTCCGAGTCCGGGTGTGCCAATATCGATTTTCCATCCCTTGTACCAGAGGACGGCATGCATGCTGCTGCCATCAGGGGTGGCCGCCGCCCCACTGATCAGGCCATTGTTCCTGATGATGTATGGCCCGGCAGGCGGGCTACCTACCACGCCGAGGTCGATAATGTTGTAGCGTTCCTGCGCCCCGGCTGACCCGGTCAAGACTGCGAATGCCAAGCCGAGGCCCGCGACGCGAAACGACTTCTTACTCAAATCAGTGATTTTCATTTTTGTTTCCTCCTTGACTGAACCTGTGCGTTTTCATTCGATTGGGAAAACTTTCGAGCTTGATCCAATTCGAAGCATTGCAAGAGCGATGTCACGCAAATCTGGGTAGATCCACTGCCCGGCTGCCAGAGGTGCAGCTTGCCTGTGGCGAGCCACTCCTGAATCTGAGCCGCGGTGGTTGGTTGGGCGAGGCTGTCGGCGTCGAGCGTGATGGTCTCAACGTTGGCGAGACACTCGGGGCACCAGGCGAGGACGGCCTTTGCTCGACGAATGACGACGAGCGATTCGGTCTCCACGGTGATCCTTGTTGTTCTCACTGCCACGGTTCACTCCATGCGCTGATTGCTTTTGTGCTTCGAACTGGGCGAATCGTGAGGCAGGGCTGGATGAAAAGTCTTCAAAGAACGCCTCAAAATTTCTCAAAGCCGCTTGAGAAAGACATTGACGGAGGAAGGAAAGGACTTGCGGGAAGACATGAAGAAGAGGTTGAGCTATCGTGGACGGTGTCGAATCTGGGGAAGGTATACCGCTCTCGACAGCCATGACGAACGGATCGAAGGTTCTTTACGAATTCGGGCCATTTCAGGTCGATCCGGCCAAACAGGTGCTGCTGCGCGAGAATCAGCCTGTCGCGATTACTCCCAAGGTTTTTGAAACGCTGCTGATCCTGGTTCGACACAGCCGCGACGTTGTGACCAAAGACGACCTTATCAAAGGGGTATGGCCGGATTCCTTTGTGGAGGAGTCGAACTTGAGCCAGAACATCTTTGTGCTGCGCAAGACCCTTGGAGACACCCCGGAAGACCGGCGCTACATTGCGACGATTCCGGGAAGGGGCTACCGGTTTGTGGCGGAGGTGCGGACGGTCGCGCAGGATGGCGATGACGTACTGATCTCCAGCAGCTTTCGTTCACAAATGGTGGTTGAGCATCCAGTTGCGGCGCCGACACTGCCAGTGCCGGCAGATGGCTTACGCCCGAAAGGGATTGAGAGATATGGATGGAAGGTTGCCGCCGTGATGGTGGTGCTGGTTGGCGGCGCGGTCCTGTTTTTGAGCAGGCACATGCAAAAGCCGATCAGCCTGGGTAAGACAGACTCGGTGTTGCTTGCCGATTTCACCAATACAACGGGTGATCCCGTGTTTGATGGGACTCTGCAGCAAGGGTTGGAGATTCAACTGAAGCAATCGCCGTTTTTGAGCCTTGTGTCAGAAGAGCGCGTACGGCGGACCCTGAGCATGATGGGGCAGCCGGCCGATGCGCGGCTTACGCCGGAGATTGCGCGTGAGGTCTGCGAGAGGACCGCAAGTGCGGCTGTGCTGGACGGGTCAATTGCAAAGCTGGGCAGCCAGTATGTGCTGGGTTTGCGCGCGAAAAACTGCCGCACCGGAGAGGTGCTAGCCGATGAGCAAGCACAGGCGGCGCGGAAAGAAGACGTGCTGAATGCGCTCAGCGAAATTGCCAGCAAATTCAGGGCTCGTTTCGGCGAATCCCTGACGACCGTAGAAAAATACGACACGCCCCTCGCCGAAGCCACGACGCCTTCACTCGAAGCCCTGAAGGACTACAGCATGGGGGTGAAGGTTGGTACCACAGGGAGTGAGGAGGCCGCTGAGCCCTTTTTCAAAGACGCCATTGGGATCGACCCCAAATTTGCAATGGCGTATGCGTTTCTCGGGCTCTATTACGGTTCCTCCGGAGAATCGGCACTCGGTACGGAGAACATCAGCAAAGCCTGGCAGTTGCGGGATCGCGCCAGTGACTATGAGAAGTTTTTTATTACCGCTTATTATGATGGGCGGGCAACAGGAAACCAGGAAAAGGCTCAGATGACCTGCGAGACGTGGGCTCAAGCCTATCCGCGTGATCCGATACCCCACGCGATGTTGGCGGGGTTTATTTACCCTGCATTCGGCAAATATGAAGAGGCGGCTGAAGCAGGGGAGAAAGCTATCCAGCTCAATCCGGACTTTGCCTTCGGGTACGTGAATCTGGGTCACGCCTATCTTCACCTTGGCCGTCCAGCTGAAGCCGAAAAGGTCCTTCGGAGAGCTTCCGACCGCAAAATTGAAGCGCCTTACCTTTCACTCTTGGGCTACGACGTCGCTTTTTTGAAAGATGACAAAGCGGGAATGGAGCGGGAAGCAGCTCTGTCCAAGGGAAAATCTGGAACGCAGGATTGGATTTTCGACCACTCGGCTTTTGTGATGGCATATGCCGGTCACTTGCAAGAGGCCAGGAGGATGTCACAACGCGCCGTGGACTTCGCACAGGAGGCGGGCCATCGGGAAAAGGCGGCGGTATTCGAAACCAGGGTGGCGTTGAGGGAAGCCTTTTTCGGGAATGCGCCCGCGGCAAAGCGTAGCACGATGGAAGCCCTTACGCTTGCCCAAGACCGGGAGGTGCAGTTCGGCGCGGCCTTTGCACTGGCACTCTCGGGGGATTCTTCCCAGGCACAGACACTCGCCAATCACCTCGAAAAAAACTTTCCCGAAGATACTGCCGTCCGATTCAATTACATGCCATCGGTTCGCGCGCTTCTTGCGCTGAACCATGGCCAGCCTGCAAAAGCGACAGAACTGCTGCAAACCGCTGTACCGAATGAACTGGGCCAACCACGCAGCGCCGTCAATGGATACTTCGGAGCCTTCTATCCAATTTATGTGCGTGGCCTGGCGTATTTGGCTTCACATCAGGGCACCCAGGCCGCCGGAGAGTTCCAGAAAATTCTCGATCACCGCGGGGCCGTGATCGTTGATCCCATCAGCGTGCTGGCACAATTGCAATTGGGAAGAGCCTACGCGCTGTCGGGAAACGAGACCAAGGCAAAATCCGCCTATAAGGATTTCGTGACCCTCTGGAAGGATGCCGACTCCGACATCCCTATCCTCAAGCAGGCAAAAGCCGAGTACGCCAATCTTCCCTAACGCAGTGCCTCATTCTTCTTTCACGGCCAAAAAACAGTCGTTGACATCAGTGACCTGCTCATAGAAAGTCGGCTTCTTTATGCGCTGATTCCACATGTCCGAAAAACCGGCTTCTCGGACAAGTGATGGACTCTATTTGGAGGTCGGACGGCAAGGTACCCCCGCCCTTGATGAGTGCTAAGGCCTGTGGCTGTTGAAAAACTCACCCTCGGAAAACTCGCAGAGAAGTCATCGCGCCAGGACGCCCTATGGACTTGTCGCTCAACCGTGTACGAAGCAGTGCACACCGGTCGGATCACCCGGCGGATACGGTAGTGGAGGTGGTGTCACGCCGCCCATCATACGACGGAGTCGTTCGAGTACGAACCCGACGTCGGTCATATAGCGTCGTTGCGACGAAGTCGTCCAGCCGTGACGTCGAATAACATCGAGAATTTGTTCGCCGTTCAAGAGCGTCGAAAGCCTGCACGTGGCTGATTGGCTGCATCGTGTCAGCTCCACGTCCCAGCACCCTACTGAACGCGTGGTGGTTTCATTGCGAAGTTCAGGATCAAGACTGATAGGGTAAAGAGTCCATGCCGATCACAGTGACAATCCGTTCAAGGGCCGCCAGTATCCCGGCGATGTAATTCTGCAAGCCGTACGGTGGTATCTG
>JBAVYX010000364.1:0-4586 GCA_049588475.1 Silvibacterium sp.
TCTAGAAAGGCCGCCACGTCGGCCTTGACTTTTATGACCTTCTCATAGAAGCCGGTTTTACGGCAACTTGCCGGTGAGCGCTACACGAACCACAGGTGGGGTGTGAGCTTACCGAGCCGGCATTTGCGCTGGTTGTCTATCTTCCACTGATCGGGGAGCCAGGCGGGGAGTGCACTCATTTGCGCGCCGGCCCCAACGGGACCGCCCTGATACCCGCATAGCCGCATAGCAAACAACGAGGCGGCGCCGGTGACTGCCTCGAGAGTTTGGGCTGACAAAACCGCAGGGAACGCAATTACTAGTCGGGTGGGCCCGGCCGCCGCGAAGACCGATATTGTGTCGGCGACATTCCGAAAGAGGCTTTGAACAATCGGCTGAAATGGGCGGAATCATTAAAACCCCACCTATAGGCGATCTCGGTTATGGAGGCCTCGGTATTCGCTCCGTCTAATTCGGCTCGGCAACGCAGGAGACGTCGTCTTCGCACCCACCCTGATACGGTCTCGCCCTGTTCGCTGAACAGCGTATAAAGATATCGAATCGAGATGCCATTAGCTTCGGCAATCTTATTAGGCGATAGATTGACGTCATTAAGGCGGCTTTCGATGTCGTCGCTGATGCGCGAAAATAGCTGATCGCGCGGCGCTATTATTGACGATCGCCGCTGTGTCCGAAATGCGGCTCCCAGCAGTTCCAGCGTTACGTCGATGGCGTCAAAAGGCGTGTTGTCGTTTCGCGTCATCACGCTATCGGTCAATGTCGACAAGTAAGAACCCAGAAGCGTGGCCAGGTTGCTGCCGCCAGGTAAGCGCAAGCCTTCGTAGGTCTCGGCGTTGTACAACACGCTTTCAAACCGCGCGATCGGGATGATCATGCACAGCTTGTCGAATTTTTCGGGCATCTCAAATGAAACCGGGCGCCCACTGTGCCAGACGCAGATTTCGCCGGGGCCGACGATCACGCGGTCGTCGCCTCTCCTACACAGGGTCGAGCCAAATCTTTGATAGAGGATTCCAAGGTACGTGTCGCTGTCCCCCGATATCTCCGCGCGCCCGCGTGCCGCTCCAAACGGATTGCCGGATAGCTCGACGAGGCGGATGTCACCCAGGCGATGTGACACAACGTGCGTGAGAAGAGGCGCCTCGCGCGTTTCAGAAACGGTCCAGCCAACCAGATCGGAAGTCAAGGCGTGATGGAGAGACTCCCGATCAACGTATGTCCGCCGGGTCGCGACCGCTAGGCTTGCCATAGCAGATACATCCTTCGAGCCGCTTTTTGCAGCTCTGGCGAATAGGTCACCGTATAGCCGAAAGCCAGCTTTGACAACCTCGCCACTAGGCATTCGATGCAGCCAAATCCAAGAAAGACTGCACGGACGTACATGCCACCCCGGTCCAGTAATTCTAATCTAGGCTCATGACAACGGCTCGACTCGGCAAAACTGCCACCATCGAAGACTTGGCGCAGGTTGCACAACGCCGCATTCCAAAGACCACATTAGGGTATTTCGAAATCGGCACCGGCGTGTTGGACTAGCCTCGGGTGATCGACGGGAGCGTAATTACGAGCCCCTTTATTGACGACATCCCGCAGTTTGGCGATGCGATTGTCGCTCAACCTATCTGAACGCCAAACCAAAAGGAGATACCAATGGTCGAACTCATCGTTCTCTATAAGACACCCAACGATCCCAAGCATTTCGAGAAGCACTACCGCGAAGTCCATGGGCCGATGACGGCCAAACTGCCCGGAGTTAAAAGCTACAGCTATGGGCCTGTCCGTGGCGTGGACGGCTACGGCGGCGCCAGCGAATTCTTCTGGTATTGGTCCGGTATATTCGACAGCACTCAGGCTGCCATCGATGCCATGGCATCGCCGGCAGGCCAAGCGGGCGCTGCTGACGTGCCGAACTACTATCACGGTGATCCGCTCTTCATGTTCTTCGAAAAGTAAGCTTACTTCGAAGCCATCACAAACCTCATTCCAGTCCCACGCTTCCAAAGCTGACTGGAGTGGACGCCTTAGCCAGGAGGAGATTTTTATGGCCGCTTATTTGATTGCATTTGCCAAGGTAAAGAATGCTAACCGCATTCCCGAGTATTCGTCTGCCGCCGGACCGACCTTAGGAGCGTCAGGGGGAAGCCTTGTCACCCGCGGCAAGGTGCGGTCGCTCGTTGGCGGGTTCAGCGCTGATTCCTGCTTGATCGTGAAATTCAAAGATGCTGCGGCGATTGAAGCTTGGCACGATTCTCCCGGATACCAGGCGCTGATTCCGCTGCGAGATGACGTGATGGATTCGAGGTTTCTGGTATTGGAAGAGCCTGCCTGAGAGGTACAAACACCCTGCGGCGGCATTTACCCACCCTGCCCTTCCAGAGCCCCAGACCAGCGATCCGCCTTCCTGAACTCAGCGTGCGTTGGCGTAGTCACTGGCCGCTCTCGGAAAAACCATCAAACACCATCTCCCGGGCGCAGTGCAGCCCGGGAAAGGAGCTACTTAGATGAATGAGATTTTCTGGCCCGAGGATTACATCCCAGGCTTCACCGACAACTTTGCATCAAACGAAGCTATTGTTGCGGGGCTAAGCGCCAGCGATATTTGGCCATTCCTCAACAAGGCCCCGCTGTGGCCGACCTACTATTCGAACTCAACGAACATTCGTTTTCACGACGGCAAGGGGCCAGAGCTGGAGGACGGAGCGCGTTTCTACTTCGAGACCTTCGGTTTCCCAGTGGAAGCGCAGGTTTTGGAGTATGTCCCACCAGCCGAAGACAAGCCAGGTCGCGTTGGCTGGCATGGCTGGGGCGGCGAAGGCGATACACGCTTCGACGTCTACCACGCTTGGCTGATCGAGGATCTCCCAAGCGGGCGAGTGCGCATCCTCACGCAGGAATCCCAGAAGGGTAAGCCAGCCCAGGAACTCGCCAAGACGAAGCCCAACGTGATGGTCAACGGTCATCAGGACTGGCTAGACGGTTTGGTCGCCGCGGCACGCAAGGGGAGGTCGTAATGAAAGCTGCAGTCCTTCGTGCGCCTGGTGGATTGGATCGGATCGAGATCCACGACATCCCGGACCCTGGTCAGCCCGGGCCGGGCCAGATCCGGATCGCGCTCCACGCGAGTTCGCTCAACTACCATGACCTGTTGGTCGCCAATGGCGGTCTCCCGACCGCTGACCGTCGGATATTGATGTCGGACGGCGCCGGTGTGGTCGAAGCCGTGGGCGAAGGCGTGGCGGACTTCCGGCCAGGCGACCATGTCGTTTCCTGTTTCTTCCCTCAATGGCAGGATGGGCTGCCCAGCGGACCGGTGGGCGAACTCGCCGGCACGCCAGGCGATGGCGTCGACGGCTTCGCAGCGCACTGTTCGGTACGGGCGGCGACGGCTTTCACCCACGCGCCACGCGGTTGGAGCCACGCTGAGGCCGCAACCATTACCACCGCCGGCGTTACCGCTTGGCGGGCGCTGGTCGGCGACGGGCAAATCAAAACCGGCGACAACGTCCTGGTGCTGGGTACCGGCGGCGTTTCCATCGCGGCGTTGCAGATCGCGAAGATGGCGGGTGCGGCGGTTATCGCTACGTCGTCGTCTGACGAGAAGCTGGAACGTGTCCGTGCCCTCGGTGCCGACCACGTGATCAACTATCGCCAAGTCCCGGACTGGGGGAAGCGGGTGCAGACCTCACAGGAGGCGGCGTAGATCATGTCGTTGAGGTTGGCGGCCCCGGCACGCTTGCCCAATCCATTGCAGCGGTACGCGTAGGGGGCCATATCTCGTTGGTTGGCGTGCTGACCGGGCTGCAGGGTGAAGTGCCGACCGTCGCTCTACTGGCCAAGCAGGCGCGCCTGCAAGGACTTATGGTCGGCAGCAGGCGCCAGCAGCAGGATTATGTCGCTGCGCTCGAACAGTCGGGGATACGTCCTGTCCTGGACAGCAGCTTCCCCCTCAATCAGTTGGCCGACGCCTTCCGCTACCAGGCTAGTGGCGTCCATTTTGGCAAGGTCGTCGTCGAATGGTGAGGCCTGAAACGCCCGCAAAGGATCTCTACGTGATGTGCGACACGCGGAGGAAGGAGTTGATATGAGCAAAGTAGGATTTCTCGGTCTCGGAGCCATGGGCTCGCGTATGGCCGCCAACCTTTTAAAGGCAGGACACACGGTCACGATGTGGAACAGAAGTCCGGCGGCAGAGGAGGCGCTCGTCGCCTCCGTAGCCAGGAAAGCTTCCTCTCCGAAGGAGGCGGCTGACGGTGCCGACTTCGTTGTCGCGATAGTACGCGATGATGAAGCGTCGAAAAATGTATGGCTTGATTCGACCGAGGGGGCCCTCGCGGGCATGCACCCTGGAGCCGTTGCAATCGAGAGTTCGACCCTGACCCCTGAATGGATTCGCGAACTGAGCGAACACTTAAGAGGGATGTGTTGCAACTTTCAGAATTGCTGGCTAGTGACGTGAAAGAATCGCGAAATGGGAACCCGACCGGTTTCATTGCGAAGTTCAGGATCAGGACTGATAGGGTAAAGAGTCCAGCCGATCACAGTGACAAATCCGTTCAAGGGCCGCGAGTATCCCGGCGATGTAATTC
>JBAVYX010000365.1:0-2252 GCA_049588475.1 Silvibacterium sp.
GGTCCCCCACTATCTCTTCGAGCGCAAACACCACGGCCGCGAGGGGTGTGTTAAATGCCGCTGCAATAGCAGCTGCCGCACCGATGGGCAGAAGCGCCTTAACCTTTTCAGGGCGCAGTCCCACAAGACGTCCGAGCAACGAGGCAATGCCAGCCCCGACTTGCACGGAGGGTCCTTCGCGTCCGAGGGGAATTCCGCTGGCCAGGGTTGCGGACGTGCAAAAGAACTTTCCCAGAACAGTGCGCAACCGGATGCGTCCCTCACCCGCATAGAGAGCGGCCTTGGTCTGGGGGACGCCACTGCCTCGCGCATTCGGAAAATAGCGGAACAGGAGGTAGCCCATGGTAAGGGATCCCACGATCGGGAACAGCAGACGCCGCCACCGGGCACCACCGGGCGGATATAGCCGCATTCCCGCTCGCTCTGTCAGCAGGATGAAGGCGACCACTGCCAGGCCTGTTAAGGCCCCGATGACCAGCGTGAGGACCAGAACGATCTGGTCCTCACGTGGTTGCAGCTTTCCCAAGCGATGTAAAAGAGGGGATTTCCACGAATTCCGGCTCGTATCCTGAATTTCGGTCATCTCTTGGGAATGTCCTCTCCGAGAGGATACCCATCCGGCTCTGTTGCCGCTCCACATCGGCAGTTCGCTGCATCCTCGATGCGGCAAATCAACCCCAGGCCGGATGTGATCAGGTCCGGGTCGCGGAACAGCGCCGTGAAATCGATTTCAGCGCGTATCGCATCGGTTTTTCGAACTGGCCCTTCACTCACCTGCGCGTCCAGAATATCGATGGCCTTGGGCCGGTTGGCGTCTTTAATCGCCCGAAATCTGATTCTTCGAAAGGCGTGCAGCCTGTAATCGCGCCCATCCGTCATAATAGATGACCACCGCGTTGCATGCGGATACCTGCCTCTGCACAAGCGGGGCAATTCTGCAGGAACGGCGGAGAGTAAGGGAATCCTCATCTACACATGTAGTCAGAGTGTTGCTACTCAATTGCGCCTGTTAAGGCCCGTAATGAATGCAGCAGACCAGCTCCGAACGCCCTCGGTCCAGTTGAAGAACATCCTCTTCGCTGCGGACTTTTCACCGAGTTCCCTGCATGCGTTTCCGTTTGCCGCAAGCATTGCAAGGCACTACGACGGAAGACTTTTGCTTGAACATGTTACTCCCACTGATGAACCGGGAAGGTCTCCCGGCAAGCCGCAGCCGTTCGAGCACATGCAATCCGAGATGGAAGCAGCCTTGACCAGTGAGAAACTCGACGACATACCTCATGAGATTCTTTTTGATCGCGGCAATATCTGTTCAAGACTGCTGGCCACCGCGAAAGAACGTGGGATGGACCTGATTGTGGTGGGTACCCACGGACTGCGTGGCATGAAGAAGGTCCTGAAAGGCTCGACCGCCGAAGAGATTATATTCCTCGCCACATGTCCCGTTTTGACAGCGGGACCCGGCGTTGATCGGCAAGCGGACTTTAAGCGCATTCTCTGTGCCACTGACTTTTCACCTGCCGCAGAAAATGCCATCCCCTATGCCCTGTCGCTGGCGGAGGCCTATCACGCATCTCTGCTGTTCATGCACGTGAACGACTGGAGCAACAACGAGAAACCTGTCGACGCGCAACCCCGCACATTTAAATTCGTTCACGAACAACTACGCAGATCCAGCCAGGGCGCAGCGATGGAAGCGCGATCGCAGGTAAAGGTCGACTTCGGCCCCCGCACCGATCTCATCCTGGAAGCCGCCACCGACAACCAAGCCGATCTCATCGTCATGGGACTCCATGCCGGAAAGGGAATCAATGCCCGCATCGCCACGCACATCCCCGGTTCGATGACATACAACGTCATTGCCCAGGCGCCCTGCCCCGTTTTGACCGTGCCATTGAGGAAGATTGCGCATTCGTCAAATGATGCGGTTCGTGTTCCATCAGCACCCTGACACTCTGTCGGTTGATGTAGACAAGGATTAGAATGAACTGCAAGCGCGCAAGTCTGGAGCAATTTGCGTCGCTGGCTCGAGTTGTCGGCCATTTGAATAGGGGATAGAGCAGGGTGGCGAGTATCGCGCGATCCCTACACCCTTCAGGGTTTCATTGCGAAGTTCAGGATCAGGACTGATAGGGTAAAGAGTCCATGCCGATCACAGTGACAAATCCGTTCAAGGGCCGCCAGTATCCCGGCGATGTAATTCTGCAAGCCGTACGGTGGTATCTGCGATATCCGTTGGCCTATGAGCATGT
>JBAVYX010000366.1:0-31013 GCA_049588475.1 Silvibacterium sp.
GTGTAGGGCTGGCGACCGAGTTCGGGCGTGCGCGCACTGATGTCGATCAGGACATTCGGGCGGGTTTCAAGCATTGATGCGACACGGTCCAGGTCTTCGCCGCTCTCGGCCACATGCGCTGCGACGAAAATTGTATCGGGGTGGCGTGTAAAAACACGATCGCGCTGATCCAGCAACTCCTGCTTCGAATACTGCGAACCATAGAAGCTCCAATCCGGATGCGCCGCCAGTTCCTCGTAGCGTTCATTCGCGGAGTCGATTGGCAGGAAAAAAGCTGCCGGGTCTGCTGTGTGGAACATGACAGGAATGCCAAGTTCCGCGGCCTTGTCAAAGATTGGAGCCAGCCGTTCGTCATCCACGCGCAGCAGTGCGCCATGGCGGTCACGAATGCTCAGGCCAAGATCTTTCCAGAATTTGAGCCCAATGGCTCCGCGTTCCACCTGCCGCTCCAGTCGATCGAACGTAACCGCGACAAAGTCATCTCGCTCGATGCCAGACCAGTCCATCCAGGCGATCGTGGAGAAGCGGGAAGAATCCGCCCGGCGGAACTTGTCAATCATGCGCAGTGCTGCTTCGCCGGTCTGCATGGTGATATTGACGATGTGCTCGATACCGCAGGCGTCCATGATGTCGAGCACATGACGCGGATCAAGTGCGTCGAGGTGGTTGTGGTAGTCAATGACGGGAAAGCGTGCGCGCTGGGGCAAATGTTCCGGGGTCACAAGCATGGAGCGGGGTTGGAACTGACTTAGCGGCAGGCTGACCTCCGCCGTGGCAGTGACCATCGTGACAAATTTGTCGAGAGTGTCTTTCTCAGGAGCGTCGTTCTCTGCCATCCTCGGCGCTTCCTTTCTCTGCACGGAGGTCGTGGAACATTGCCCGCAGATCGGCGAGTCCTTTCCATGCAACGATGATCGTGATTCCAGCGAACGCAGTGCCCGAGATAATCAGCCAGATTCCCCAGAACAGAATCCAGATCTTCATGATTCTGCCCCCGGAATCGTCCGCTTCAGACTCGCGCCAAGCAATGATCCCGCCAGCAAACCGGCTGCGGCAAGCCCGAAGGATGCAAAGCCTGCGAAACTCTCACTTTTATGCAGCACGAAGAAAGGCACAATCGCTCCTAATGCCCCCATGAGCATAGCGAAATATCCACCCATAACGTTGGCCTGCTGCCAATAAAGTCCTCCAACTACGCACACGAACGCGCCGGCGAGGAAAATGGTGCCGGTGATATTGAGATAGAGATACACGGCGCCCGGTGGCGTGTAATACAGACCCCAGAAGATGAGGAACAGTCCGACGCATGCATTGCACACACGGTTCACGAGCAACTCACTCCTGTCACTGAGTGGTGCTTTGCCGGAAGCGCGCCGGACCGGAGCGATGACGTCCTGCGAAATGACGGCGCTCCATCCAAGCAGGTATGAGCTGTTGACCGACATTGTGGCCGCAAGCATACCGGCCACGACTACGCCGCGAACGCCAGGTCCGAGAATCTGCGACAGCATTGCCGGCATGGCGTCGATAGGCGCCATTACTTTGCCTTGCACCACCGGCTGTGACACACCGCTATTTAGCGGACCATGACCGAATAGAACCAGTGCAGCGATTCCCCACAACATCGGTAGCATACCGCGCCCGAGAAATATAAAACCTGTCCACGTCATCACTCGCTTCGAGATTTCCGGACTACGTGTGGAGAACATGCGCATCGCGGTGGTTTGCCAGCAGGTGTGAATGGCAAACCAAAGCAAAAGCTGCCAAATCAGAAAGCTGATGCCGAATTTAGGCGCGGCGACGGGATTGAAGCCGCTTGGCCCCATTACCCTTTCTACGCGGTTGACCATCGTGTGCCAGCCGACATTGTGCACGGCGTAGAGGGTGATGATGATAGTGGCGATGGAAAGCAGCACGTACTGCAGGTAGTCGGTGATAACGATGGAAATCATTCCGCCTGCCGTGGTGTAGATCAGCTCGAGCAGCAGGATAGCTATCATGGTCGCTATCAGATAACGGCTGTCCAACCCGCTGATGACGGTGAGGAACTCGCCTTCTATCTTGAGGAAGACGCCCATATTCAGGATGCCACCCAGAGCCACCAGCACTCCGGTGAGAATGCGTAATCCTCGGCTGTATTTGACCTCGAAGTACTCGGGCACGGTCATAAGGCGAAGTTCGCGCAGCCTGCGGATGACGAACCCCGTGCGTCCGACAAGGATCATCACGACGCCGGAAAT
Organism: Silvibacterium sp.; assembly: GCA_049588475.1. Classification (GTDB taxonomy): domain Bacteria; phylum Acidobacteriota; class Terriglobia; order Terriglobales; family Acidobacteriaceae; genus Silvibacterium. The sequence continues at coordinate 2,241 of JBAVYX010000366.1, forward strand.
AAGCGCTGCCGAGAGAGCAGCAAAGCCGTAACGGTAGCCGAGCTCGCTGTTGTACATGAACGTGATGGTGCCAATCTCCGTAGCGGCGAGAGTAGCAACACCAATCCAGGTACCAAGCTCGCGTCCGGCCACCAGGAAGTGCGCGGTGCTGCCCACGTACTTTCTGCCTGCGAGCCCGATCCCGAGCGAAGCGGCCAGGTAAACGATGACGATGATCCAGTCGATAGGCGCAAAATTCATACGAGACCCGGAAACTCATGCTTCTTGAGAAATAGCTTCCAACGCGAAGGATCGCAAAAGGCCTCTGTGCCGCCAGGCCGCAGCGTAGACAACAACGCGCCCGCGAGGTTGCCGGCCTTGGCCGCGGTTCGTGGCTCGGCGCCGCGCACCCACGCGGACAGGAAGCCGGCCTTGAAGCTGTCTCCAGCGCCGATGGGATCGACCGGCTGAACCGCCACCGGATCCACCCTGATGCACTCGACGCCTCGTTGAATTAGCGCACCGCGCGACCCCCGCTTGACGACGATCATCGGCACATGCCGGCTGAGCCATGCAAGAGCTTCGTCGAGCGTATCGCGATGGGCGATGCGGCGGGCTTCCTCCTCATTTGGAAGCAGAATGTCGGTCATGTCGAGCAATTCGCTTAGCACGCCGTTCCATCGATCGTCAGGATCATCGTTGGTATCGAGTGAAACAGTAAATCCTGCGCGCTTGAGATCACCGAAGATCTGCGGCAGGTCTGGGTGGAAAGATAGTCGAAATCGAGATCAGCGCAGGTCATTTCCGTCATGGTTCCAGGATAGGTGAGTATGTGGCGAGTCTCCCCATGGTGCAGCAGGACAGTGGGGCCGGTTGCAGTCGTGCCTTCTGCGCGCACCACGCGGTTCACATCGACTCCGCTTGCGGCCAGCCGCTCAATCGCGATGGCGCCCAGAAAATCCGACCCCAGCCGCGTAACAAATCCGACCTTCGTTCCCAGCGTAGCCAGGTTGTGCGGGAGAATGGCGGAGGAACTTCCCAACGTGAGCGTGAAATCTGTGGCAAGCAGTTCTCGCTTAGTCGGCATCGAAGCAAGCAGTCCATAGAAGATGAGGTCGAGATTGATCTCACCGACAATGCTTAGGTCAAATTCAGTCATGAACTTGGTTCGCGGTGTTGCCGAGGGGGGGCGGCAGGTCCCCTTTCGATAGGAGTGTACAGAAGCGCAGCGTCGGAGATGCATCTTTCACCCGAAATACAATGTCACAAAAGAAACTAATAATAACGTAAAGTGTGTTGCTATTAGTTTCGTTTATCGAGCGAACGGCAACTTTCTGGTGTGGCAATCTACGCTAGCATTGCGCCATGGAGCGACCATCCCCCAGGGATACACCTGTGGCTTCAAAAGCGATGCCGCGACCCACTTTGGGCCCCAAAAACTCCATGAATCAATGACCCGCGAGAGCCTTGTTCTGTTCTTCCTTCGACATCTTTGCTTTCCTTTTTCGTAGGGATTACAGAGATATAGTGTCGCTCTGCCAATCAGAACCGAATCAGATGGCATATCGAGTGGCACTCCGAATCTTGCCCTCAAATTCAATAGAGCGTCGAATACCGTTCAAGGAATTGTTCCTGATCGAACTTGTAAACAGAACGGAATTTGCAAGCAAAAACCGGAGTGCTCCACATCACGAATCCCGTTATCGTTGTTTCAGACAGACAGGAGCTGACCCCAGGCTAGCAACGGATGTGGGCATGAGCGGCTATCACTTCCATCGGATGTTCAAGTCCATGACCGGCTTTACCCCGAACGACTATGCAGCAACGCACCGCGGGCAACGGCTGCGGTCTTCACTGGAAAGGAGTAACACCGTGACTAACGCTATCTACGAAGCAGGCTTCAATTCAAGCGACCGTCTCGATGAGAACAATGTCCTGCGGATGACACCTTCGCAGGTTCGCGCAGGTGGAACCGATACCGCTATCTTCTTCGCGATCGCCGAGTGCTCGCTGGGCTCGATTCTGGTAGCGCAAAGCAAGAACGGGGTTTGCTCTATCATCATAGGGGATGATCCGCTGTCCCTTGTGCGAGACTTGGGAGTCCAATTCCCGAAGGCCAATCTGATCGGAGACCAATCCGGCGATGAGGACATCGTTGCCAAGGTGGTGGGGTTGATTGAAAAGCCAGGAATTGGTCTTGATCTGCCACTCGATCTTCGTGGTACAGCCTTCCAACAGCGCGTCTGGAAGGCGCTCCAGCAAATCCCGCCCGGATCGACTGCGACTTATACCGAAATCGCCGAGAAGATCGGAATCCCGAAAGCTGTCCGTGCCGTAGCTCAGGCGTGCGCCTCAAATGTTCTGGCAGTGGCAATCCCTTGCCACCGAGTGATTAGAAAGGATGGATTGCGATCGGGTTATCGCTGGGGTGTTGAGAGGAAGAATGCGCTTCTCGAAAGAGAGGCGCACGCATGAAAACCCTGTACGAGAATGACGAACTGGCCTCGCGAGAGGTCAGTTTGCCAGTCGCAGATGCAACGCGCGCGGTTTTGCAAGTCAAATCGCTTGATTGGCAAGGCGCCGCGAATGAACTCAACGAATCGGGCAATGCCTTGCTAAAAGGCATCCTGACACGGCAGGAATGCGAAATCCTGAAGAATCTGTATGAACGTGACGGGTATTTTCGCAGCCGTGTTGTGATGTCACGGCACGGTTTCGGTCGCGGTGAGTACAAGTATTTCAGCTATCCATTGCCTGACATTCTGCAAGGATTGCGTACCTCGCTCTACGCGAGGCTGGCTCCAATTGCCGACCAGTGGAATCAACAGATGGGCATTGACATTCGATACCCGGCCAAGCACGCTGACTTCATCGAGCGCTGCCACAAGGCAGGGCAGTTGAGGCCAACGCCCCTGCTTCTGCAGTACGGCGTCGGAGATTACAACTGCCTGCACCAGGATCTCTATGGCGAGCATGCCTTTCCAATTCAGGTAGCCTTCCTGCTCTCTGATCCGGAAAAGGATTTCACCGGCGGCGAGTTCGTGCTGACCGAGCAACGCCCGAGAATGCAAACCCGGCCAGAAGTGGTGCCTTTACGCCAGGGAGACGCGGTTGCCTTCGCTGTTCACCGTCGCCCCGTACGAGGCACTCACGGCAGCTACAGAGTCAATCTCCGGCATGGCGTCAGTCGCCTGCGGTCGGGACAGCGTTATACAGTTGGCATCATCTTTCATGACGCAAAATAGCGGAGAGCCATGAACGCATCACTTTTTGAAATCGAAGCATTGACAGCGCTCTCGAAGGATATTCTCGGTGCCGGCACGGCAATCCTTGCTGGCTTTGCGCTTGATGCAGAGGACGAACTGCTTTCCTCGTTCAAGTGCGTCGTCAAATGGTCACCATTTCGCCATATGGTGACGCCAGGCGGATTCCGTATGTCCGTTGCCATGTCGAACTGTGGCTCACTTGGGTGGATTACTGATCGAACCGGCTATCGATACGACGGGATCGACCCAGAGATGAATCGTCCTTGGCCCGGTATGCCCACGGCATTTCAAGAGCTCACCATAGCTGCCGCAAAGGAAGCAGCCTTCCCAAACTTCGCCCCGGATGCGTGCCTTATCAATCGGTATGAGCCGGGCGCAAGATTGTCGCTGCATCAGGACAAAAATGAGCGCGATTTTACGCAGCCCATTGTCTCTGTCTCTTTGGGTCTGCCTGCGACTTTTCTTTTTGGCGGTTTGGAGCGAGGAGACAAAACGCAACGTATCCAGATTGTCCATGGAGATGTACTTGTGTGGGGAGGCCCGCGAGGTTGCGTTATCACGGCATTGAACCGTTGCGAGATGGTGAGCATCCCCCGCTGGGCCGAGTTCGCTACAACCTCACATTTCGCAAAGCTGGTTAGGCAGACTCCATCTCCGATCCGGTTTCTCCCGCTGAGCGGAGAAAGCATAAATACATGCGCCGTCGTGTCAGCAAGCACAATGTAGTTACGAAACCACCATCACCTTGGGGTATCAAGAAATTGCGTTCGGAGCTGTCCTTCTGTTTCTGCCGTTCCTTCGCTTCGGCGTCCAGTAGAAGGCGGTAATCACCAGCAGGAACAGTATGAAATTTGGAACCGAGTATTCCAGGCCCTCCACGTGATAGGTGCTGATGGCGATGGCCGCGAGTGCGATCAGGGCCGCAATCTGCGCGTAAGGCGAGAACGGCAGGCGAATCGGAAGCTCTGCGACGCGCGCTTTTCCTATTGAGCGGCGAAAGGACACGTGAGCGAGCAAGATGATGCTCCAGACGAAGAACATTCCGGCCACTGCGACGCCGTAAAGCAACAGGAACGCTCGGCCGGGAACGAAGATGGCTAGCAGGATGGCGGCCACCATGCCAGCGGCCGACACCATCAGGGCAATGTAGGGGACGCCGTTCCTGCCCAAGCTTCCGAATCCCTTCGAGACAAAGCCGTCATGAGACAGCGAAAAGAGTGTCCGGCTGGTGAGGTAGAGATTGGTGTTCGCGCTCGAAAGAGCGGCGGTGATGACAACCAAATTCATGATCTTCGCGGCGTAGGGAATGCCGACCTTCGCGAAAGCCAACACAAAGGGACTGCCAGTGAGACCGTTGCCCATCATGTCCCACGGGGTCATCGAGAGCATAACGGTGATAGAGAGCACATAGAAGAGGATGAGCCGAAGTGTGACGGTGCGCATGGCGTGAGGAATGGTCTTCTCGGGTTGCAAAGCCTCGCCGGCAGTGATGCCGATGATTTCCACTCCCATGTAGCTTGTAATTGCGAGGCTCAAGGCAAGCCAGACACCCTTCAGGCCGTTGGGAAGAAACCCTCCATGGGAGGTGAGATTTGAGAAGCCGATCGCATGCGAAGGGCCGACGCCGAAGATCAGTCCGAGGCCGACGAGTATGAAGATCACGATAGTGATGACCTTGATGATGGCGAACCAGTATTCGAATTCACCAAAGTTGCCGACACGCAGGTGATTGATTGCGATCAAACCGACCGAGACTCCAACAACACAAACCCATTGCGGAACCGCCGGGAACCAGAGGGAAAAGTAAATTGCAACCGCAGTGACCTCCGCGCCAATGGCCAGGATTTGAACGAAAGCGTAGGTGACACGAACCGTGAAGCCTGACCACCCATTCAAGTATGTCTGCGCATAGACGCCGAAAGAGCCGGGGACAGGATGCGTGACCGCCATTTCCGCGATGGAGTAAGCGACGATGAGAGCGATGAAGGCGCTAAAGAGATAAGAGAGGATGACGCCCGGCCCGGCTAGCCGGATCGTGACGGAGCTTCCGAGAAAAAGCCCGACTCCGATCGCACCGCCGATCGTCATCATAGTCATCTGGCGTTGCGTGAGCGCACGGTTGAGCTCGGGAGAACTCTCGGGTGTGTCGTCGCGTTTAAAAGGCATCGGCGCTCGCTCGGGAGTAGCTTGCTTATTGACCCCGAACGATGTCACGGAGCACCTTCCCGAACTCGTGAACCTCCGAGAAGGTATTGTAGTGGACAAGCGATGCGCGGTTGACGCCGATATCGAGGCTAGCGCCCAGGCGCTTCATCAATCGCGGAGCGTACATGTGGCCGTCACGAATGCCAATGCCGCGGTCCGACATGATCTCGGTGAGGAGCGCCGGCGCGACGTTGGGAAGGCTAAAACAAAACGTGGGAACGCGTTCGGCCAGGCGGGCGGTGTCGTCAATGCCATAGATGATGGCATCAGCAGCCTGCAGGACTTCGAGCATCTCGAAAGAAAGTGCGGCTTCGTACTCGCGGATTGAAGTCATGGCACGAACGAGAGAGGCTCGTCGCGATGTGGGTGCCTCTTCCTCTTCACCGCCGTGGCTCGCGCCAAGAGTTTCCAGATAGGTAACGGCAGCTGCCATGCCCGCAACGTTCTCGTAGATAAAGGTGCCGGCTTCAATCTTGCCAGGAGGAGCGTCAGGGATAAAGTCCTCGCGGAAGGTCTGGAGAACGTTCAGAAGGTCGAGTCGACCCCACATGAAACCCATGTGAGGACCGAATATCTTGTAGCCGGAGCAGACCAGATAATCGCACTCGAATGCCTGCACATCGGTGAGCGCGTGGGGGGCGTAGTGAACGCAATCGAGTACGACCTCAGCACCGACGGCGTGTGCCAGCTTGGCAACGACAGTGACATCGACAATCGAACCGAGTGCATGAGAGGCAACCGTACAGGCAACAAGACGGGTCTTCGAGGTGAGGAGCGGCGCCAAGTCCTCAACGTAAAGGTTGTTATCTTCACGCATCTTCCACCAGACAATCCTGGCTCCTTCCCGCTCAAGCTGCAACCAGGTGGCGATATTGGCTTCGTGGTCAAGGTCTGTGACGACGATCTCATTGCGGGTCTCGAGGGTGCGACCGATCGCCAGGCTAAGCAGACGAAGGAACGACGTGGCGTTCATGCCAAAGGCGACCTCGTCGCAATCGCGAGCGTTGATCAGAGCGGCGACGCTCTCGCGGGCTCGCGCGATGGTTGCGTCGACTTCCATGCTCCTGCCGTAGCGTCCGCCGCGCTGCACATTGCGGTGCAATAAATGACCATTGATCGCGTCGAAGACGCCCTGGGGAATCTGGGCGCCAGCACCATTATCGAAAAAGATGAAGTCCGGCTCCTCGGCGAGCGCAGGAAAGAGCGAACGGATTCGATCGCAAGGAAAGTTGACGGCCTGGGGTGCGAGTAGCTGCTGTTTGACCACATGGCTCCTGGCGCTTGGTGATCCGACGACGCAGGGCCGGTTGTCTGCCGATAACCGACCCTGGCCTCGCGATGAAGCGTGTCGCTAGTATACAAAGCGAAAATAAAACTCCTGCCCGAATCGCATGCTCAAGTCAGGACATGGCTGGGTCGAGGAGTTTCTGCGCGGTCTCGGCTCCAAATACCGGGAGCGATAAGTCCGTGAGCAGGCCAATTTGTTTGAGCACTGACGCCTGGTCCCAGTAGATGCGCTCATGCGCCAGCTTGCCCTCGCGAAAACCGACAACCACGACAAGAGGAATGTCGACGTGGCGATAAGTCGGTGGAACTCCGGGGAGCATCCAAGGCATCTCTTCGGTGTGGGTGAAGGAGAAGATCATCTCGTCAACCAGTTGATCCTCGCCGAGAGTGCGGGAGATGAGTTTGATGGAGGTGTCGGCCGGCATCAGCGAGATGAAGTCTTCGGCATAAAACTGGCGCAGGGCCTCATGGCCATAACCGCCGGTCATGACCGGGATATGGTTGACGTAGGCATCCTCCACCATTGTTGCAATGGTCGAAGAAACGTCGCGTGTCGAAAACTCATAACTAATGTGTTCTTCCCATTTGGCGATCATCTCTGCTTGTTCCATGGTTCGAAGTTCCTCTGGGAAATGTTAATCGATCACCCACTGAAGTATGGAGCCTGCGCCGTTTTGGTGGTTGTGCAGGCGGCGCGGGCAGAGACAGGCAGGAAAGTTTGGCACTTTGTCTGTCCCGCATCGATCTCCGGCCGATGCGATGTTGAAAAGTGTGGAATCGTATTGCAAGACGCCACACAGAGGCTCCCCGCAAACTGCCAACCGCTCGGTAGTGCCAACTCTCCGACTACATCGGTGACGACTTTTTCAACACCCCAGAGTATTGCGTCATTGAGCCGATCTATGTCGTCTCGGCAAGCTGCTGCCATCACGCAGGAAGGACGGTGGCAGTTACACTTTCCTCGCAGACGAAAGAAGAGGAACATTGATGCTCAACCGTCGCAACTTCTTGAAGACCGGCGCAACCGCGCTGCCATTAGCTGCCACCCTCGACGCTCTCGGTCCCGTCTCCACGCTTTCCGCTGAAGAAGTCGCCGTTGTTGCTGTGACGGGACCGCCCCCGAAGATCGTTCCATTATCGTCGCGTCTAGCCCCCGCGGACCCTACAACCCTGTCGTGGCAGCAGAAGATACGCCGCGTAGGCCAAAGCAACATGACCGAGCACGACCCCGCTGTCATGAACATAGAGGAGTGGGCCGACTACTGGCACTCTGCTGGCACGGACATCGTCTTCGTGAGCGTCACCGGCATCCTCGCCTTTTATCCCTCGAAGGTGAAGTTCCACCGCCATGGAAAGTTTCTCAGCGGCCGCGATTTCTTTGGCGAGTGTGTCGCTGCCGCCAAAAAGCGTGGTATGCGTGTCGTCGCACGCATGAGTCCCGACCTCAACTGGGACGACGCACTCGAGGTCCACCCGGAGTGGGCGATGCGGAACAAAGACGGCACCGTCCAGTTCAGCGGCGAAGATCCGCGCCTTTTTAAAACCTGCATGTTCTCCACCTACATGGACGACTACATGACGGACATCATGCGAGAGGTCAACTCGTTTTACGACGTCGATTGTTTCTACATGAATGGATGGCCGCCCATTGGGAGCCTTCCTGAGTGCTACTGCGGAATTTGCAGCAAGCTGCCGCCTGCTGGCACTCCGACGTACTGGCGTGCCTTCAACGACCGCCTCTTCGAGTTGTGGCGGAAGTACGACGCAATCGCCAAAGAGAAGAAACCCGATAGCTTTTACTTTGCTAACCTTGGCGGCAATGTTCATGCCAGTCCTAATCTTGCCCGTCTCGGTAAGATAGCCGTTTGGTTTCAGGGCGACAACCAGGGGCGCACGAATGACGACCCTTCTGTGTGGGGATGCACGCTCCAAGGTCGCGTCTGCAACGCCGTGCAGGACGGCAAGTTCTCCGCTAACGTCAGTGCCGCCTACTCAACTGGTGTCGTGCGCTGGCGCAACGCGTCGAAGAACCCCGCCGAGGCAAAGATGTGGATGAACGAGACGCTTGCCAGTGGCATGGTTCCCTACTATCACTTTATCGGCTCGGAGAGCGGCTTCGGGGAAGACCGCCGATGGCAGAAGGTAGGCGCAGATTATTTTCGCTGGACCTCCAGGCACGACGGTCACCTCAAGACGCGCCGCTCCATCGCCAATATCGGTGTTGTGATGGGCCAGAGCACGCAACTCCTGTACAAAGGTCCCGCTACTACGCACTCACGCGAATACATGCGCGACACGACACATGGCCTCTACGAGACGCTTCTGCGCGGCCGCTTTACCTTCGACTATGTCCATGAAGATCGCCTCGAGCCCGAAGACCTCAGCAAGTATCGAGCTCTGCTTTTGCCTAACATCGCCATGCTCAGCGACAGCCAGTGTCAGCAGATTCGCGACTATGTGCAGTCTGGGGGATCCATCATGGCCAGCTTTGAGACCAGCCTCTACGACGAGAATCTTAAGCAGCGGCCGGAGTTTGGCCTGGCCGACCTACTCGGCATCATGAAGGCCGGCGATGTGATTGGTACAAACGGCAATGCATACTACGGACGTATCGAGCGCGAGCACCCCATCCTTGCAGGCTTTACCAACACCAACTGGCTCCCCGGAGCGCAGAACCGTCTTCCGCTGAAGCCCGTGCAAAACCCGGTGCTCACCGTCGTACCTGGTTTCGTCCAGTATCCGCCGGAGCTAGCCTACCCGCCCGTCTCCCACACCGATGAGCCTGCGGTCGTCCTGCGCGAGATTGCCTCCAGCCGCATCGCCTACTTCCCCGGAGATATCGAGCGTACCTACTGGGTTACGGGCCACGGCGATCTCCTGCGCCTCCTGCACAACACTATCCGTTGGATCACCCGTGATGAGAGTGTCGTCCTTGTTGAAGGGGATGGATTCATCGAAATGTTCGCCTGGGAGACCGCCCCCGGCTATGCCGTGCACGTGCTCAACTACACCAACCCCAACGCGCACCATGGCTGGATGCAGTCGATCTATCCTCTTGGCCCGCAGACCGTCACTATGAAGCTGCCGCCAGACGTGAAAGTAAAATCCGTCGAGCTCCTGCAGACAGAACTTGTCGTGCCCTTCCGCATGGAAGGGCAGACTCTGCGTTTCACCATACCCCATGTCGAAGATTACGAGGTCGCTGCCATCTCCGTCGAATAATCGATCCGGTTCAACCGCAAACGCCCTTCAGGCCACACTAGGGCGACCAGGTCTACTAGTTGCCCGCAAATAGGTAGATCCTCTATTGCCGGTAATGATGACAGAACCCCGATCCAGACACCTTGGGATCCTAAGCGCCTTGTCTGTGTACGCTGCCGCCGTTATCTCTAGAGCAAGACATGAAGGCTTTTCTGTGCGGTGCTGTTTGCGCGAATCTCAACCGCTGCACATCCCCGAGCCCTGGGGATGTAAAAACGCCCTGCCTCGATCCATTGAAACGGAGAGGCAGGGGCGAGTCTGGTACCAAAACTGACCCCTTGCGGTGACCTTCCAGACTTACAGGCGTGGACCAAGGCTTATCACAAACTTCACTCCCGACCTAGCACTTTAATTCAGGACTCATGCGATTCGTACTATGAAGGAGGACATCCGCTGGATGTGATCATGTGAAGATGGCCGAAAAGATACTTCGAGAACGCGGCATCCGGTGAGAAGACCAAAAATCGCCCCGCGCAACGCTGCCCTAGGGATACGGCAGCACGAGGCTGCCGGGTTTGCTGCTGTTTTCAAAAAAAAAACAAATTGCCACCACCCGAGATTGAGTTTTCCGGCATCAAACAAACACATGGATGATCTCGCGGAGATTTCGAGCCGATACTATGCAGGAATGCAGACTTGCCGGGACGGACTGCCATTCGACCCAGAAGCATCCGATGCTTGGAAGAAGGGCTGGCAGGATTGCGAACGTGACCGGATGCGTCCTGCGTCGCCGATAGAAGAAACCAGCGGCAAATAGAACAGCGGCCCCACTCATCTCTGGGTTGAGGGGACAGGCGGAGCCGTGTGCCACGAGTGTGATTACTGGTGGCCTGTTTGCGCCGCTGTCAGAAGACTCCTACGACTTAACTGTGCACAGTAGCCCTCTCATTAGGGAAGTCGTTGTCCTTGGTCTGCAACCATAGGCTGCCTTTGCGGAGCTTGTTTCAGTCGGGTGTTCCTCAACAACACAGACCAAGGCTTTCGCCGTTTCGCCGTTCATATTCGACCATGCGGTAGTCCCAAGAAGGACCATGTAGGTGTTCGACGGTGGGACTATAATCCCGCTGAGCCCCGCAGAGGTCCCGCCTCGCGAGGAGAACCTGCGATGTTTCGACTCGACGCTGACAAACGAGTTCATTTCTGCGATGGTGCGACCCGCCGTGACTTTGTGCACGCCGGATCCCTCGCCTTCTTGGGCCTCACTTTGTCGGAGTTTCTCAGTCTCAAGGCTTCCGGAGCGGTAAAGTCGGACAAAGATATTAGCTGTATTCAATTAATGCTTGTAGGCGGCCCCAGCCAGCTCGACACCTGGGACATGAAGCCGGACGCGCCAGCGTCCATTCGCGGGCCCTTCAAGCCCATCAAGACCAACGTATCCGGCATTCAAATCTCAGAGATATTCCCGCGCATGGCGCAGCACGCGGATAAGTTCGCTTTGTTACGATCGGTCTATCACACGGCAGCAGCCGTACATGACACCGGCTGCCAGATGATGCAGACAGGACGGCTCTTCCAAGGCGGTCTCGAGTCACCCAACTACGGCTCAGTGCTGAGGTTTCAAAAGGGGGCCCGGGGTGACATGCCGGCCAACGTGCTGATCCCGTATACCATCGGGCAGCTCGGCGGCAACTTGCCTCACGGTGATACGGCAGGATTTCTGGGCAAGAGCTACGACCCGTTCGTGCTCAACGCCGACCCCTCTGATCCGAACTTCAAGGTGCCCGACCTGCTTCCCCCCGATTACATCTCCGCGGTGCGCGTCGACCGGCGCCGCAGCTGGCGCGAAGTGATCGACCAATCGGTGAAGTACTTTGAGGAATCGAATCAGGATGCTAAGCTGATGGATTCGACGTTCAACCAGGCGTACACCTTGATGACCTCAGCCAAGGCACGTGAGGCTTTCGAGCTCACCCAGGAGCCCGACGACGTACGCAAGCGCTATGGCATGAATCGTTTTGGGCAAGGCTGTCTGCTCGCTCGGCGATTGGTGGAGAGAGGCGTGCGCTTCGTTACGCTCAACATGTTTGAGACGGTCTTTAACGACATCACATGGGACATTCACGGCTCCGCTCCTTTTAGCCCCATTAGCTGCTACAGCGATCTAGTCGGCCCGATGTTTGACAACGCTTACAGTTCGTTGCTTGAGGATTTGAGCCGACTTGGGCTGCTCGATACTACCCTTGTGCTCGCGACGGGCGAATTCGGACGAACGCCGCGCATCAATCCCGCCGGCGGGCGCGACCACTGGCCGCAGTGCTGGACGGTGGTGATGGCCGGAGGAGGAGTCAAAGGTGGACAAGTCGTGGGCGCCTCAGACGCGATCGGGGCTGCGCCCCAGGATCGTCCGGTCATGCCCGCCCATGTGGCAGCCACGGTCTACAAGTGTCTCGGGATTTCAGTGGATACGGAGCTGAAAACTCCACAAGGGCGCGTCGTGCGTCTTGTGGATCATGGTTTTGACCCCATCGACGAGTTGTTGATTTAGGGATGAAGACGGGTGAGTGAGCCGGTTGCTCCGGCAATCTCGTGAGCAGCCGTCGATGCTCGGAACACAGAAACGTATGTTGGAAACACTATGAAGGTTCGCGACGCTCTGCTCTTCGCCGCAATCGCGGGCGGCTTCTGTTCTCCGTGCGTCTTTCGAGGCTTGGCGACAGATCGACCGCCTTCGCGGGCGCAGACGAGGAACGACACTCCATTCCATCCGCCGGAGATGGTGAAACCAGAGGATGCGGCGGCAGATGCGAAAGGCCGCGTGACAGCAGCCAGCCACAACCGCCAGCCGATAGCAACACTCGCCAAGATTGAAATTGTGCCTTCTTCGGTTTCCATCACGGGACGGCGTTCCAAACAACGGCTGCTTGTTGAAGGAACGTTTGCCGATGGCCATCAAGAGGAACTCACCTCACGTGCCAAGGTCGCCGTCTCCGACACCGAGGTAGCGACCGTAGATAAGGATAATTTTGCAATTCCACAGGGCGACGGGCAGGCGACGATTACCGCGGTCGTGGAGGGGCATCGGGCGAGCGCGCCGTTGAGCGTACACGATTTTGCAGGGGGCTCGACCTGGAGTTTTCGCAATGACGTGCTGCCCGTCATGACGAAGATGGGGTGCAATTCCGGAGCTTGTCACGGCGCAGCTGCGGGGAAGAATGGTTTTAAGCTCACCCTCCGCGGCTATGACCCGGAAGTCGACTACTACACACTCACCCATCAGGCTCTCGCCCGGCGCACGGAAACGATGGAACCGGCCAAGAGCCTAATCCTTTTGAAACCGACTCTCGAAATCCCTCACGGCGGCGGTAAGCGCTTTGCTGCCGATTCGCCTGAGTACGAGGTGATCGCGGGATGGCTCGCACAGGGAATGCCACCGCCGCGGGATTCTGACGCACGTGTTACCCAAATCCATGTGCTTCCCCGCGAAGCCTCACTCCGCCCGGGCGTCGAGCAGCAGTTGCTGGTTATAGCCGAATTTTCCGACGGGCACACTGCGGACGTGACCAGATGGGCCAAGTACGACAGCGGAGACGAAAGCGTGGCCACCGTCGGCAATGACGGCCTTGTCACCATGCATGGCTATGGCGAGGCGCCTGTCACGGTGTGGTATCAGAGTCATGTTGCGTTTTCGCGGCTGCGCATTCCTTTCCCCTATAAGCTAGCGAACACGATGTTCAGCAAAGCGCCACGCAACAACTTCATCGACGACTCAATTCTGAAGCATCTCCAGATGTTGCATATACCGCCTTCGCATCCGGCGAGCGATGCTGAATTCATTCGCAGAGCGTATCTGGATGCGGCGGGCATTCTGCCCAGTCCGTCAGAAGCCGAAAAGTTCCTGAAAGATCCGTCGCCGAACAAACGCAAGCAGTTGATCGACGGCCTCATGAAGCGGCCCGAGTTTGTGGACTATTGGGCTTACAAGTGGTCCGACCTGCTACTGGTTTCGAGCAACCGGCTTTCCAATGGGGAGATGTGGAGCTACTACAACTGGATTCGTGACAGCTTGGTGAACGACAAACCATGGGATAAATTTGTTGTCCAGATCATTACTGCCACTGGCAACACGCAGGAAAACGGCGCGGCCAATTATTGGCTGGTGCACCGCGATCCGCTGGACGCATCGGAGAACATGGCCCAGGCGTTTCTGGGCATCAATATCACCTGTGCCCATTGCCACAACCATCCTCTGGCGAAGTGGACCCAGAAAGACTACTACGGCATGGCCAACCTGTTTGCGCGCGTGCGCCTCAAGACATTCGCGCCCAGCGGGACTCGTACTGCCGTCGGGCCGCTCTTCAATGATGTCACGGTCTACTCAGCACCTACAGGCGAATTCATGGATGACCGCTTCATGATGCCGCTGCCTCCGAAGCCTTTGGATGCAACGGCCCTCGCGAGCGACGTGCCGGGCGACACTCGCCAGTATTTTGCCAAATGGCTCACTTCACCCGAGAATCCGTTCTTTGCCCGCAATATTGTCAACCGGGTGTGGCGCAACTTCATGGGACGAGGCCTGGTTGAGCCTGTGGATGACCTTCGGGATACGAATCCGGCTACCAACGACGAACTGCTGAATGCGTTAGTCAAGGATTTTGTCGCGCACAATTTCAACATGAACTACCTGATCCGCACCATAATGCAGTCGGCAACCTATCAGACTTCGTCGGAGCCCCTCAAGGAGAATGCGGACGATGACAAGTATGGCTCGCATTATGTCATCAGGCGTCTGCCAGCCGAGGTGCTCCTCGATGCTTATTCTCAGGTCACTCAGGTTCCGGAGAAATTCGACGGATACCCCGTGGGAATGCGAGGCATGCAACTGCCGGATACCGCGGTGAAATCGTATTTTCTGACGGCCTTCGGCCGACCAGTGCGCCAGCAAACACGGGAGAGTGAGCGCACTTCCGTTCCGACGATCACTCAGGCGCTTCACATCATCAACGGAGATACCCTCAACAACAAACTGCGGGCTCCGGGCAGCTCGGTGGATATGCTGCTCAAGCTTGGGTTCTCCGACGAGCAGATCGTGGACTATCTCTATCTTGCTTCCCTCAGCCGGCACCCGACGGACCGGGAGCGTTCGGCGCTCGTCGGCGCCCTCGCTTCGGCGGAGCAACAAAAGATTCCGGGGGTAGATGATCCCCGCCGCGCGGCTTTGGTCGACATGTCATGGTCATTGCTAACAAGCGAAGAGTTTATGTTCAATCATTAAGCCGATTTCACAGGAGACGCTTGCCCGCTTGACTCGCAGGCCCTTCACTTCTTATGCCAGGGAATCATAAAAAATTCCGATTCTTCGTCAAACAGATCAGCTTTGCGATGGCCTGTGCGGTTATTGTCGCGTCCTGGACAGTCTTCAATTCCGGAGTCATTGTCGAATCTCGCGTGAGGGCTGCCTCAGTACCGAGTTTCAGCTCGGACATCGCTCCCATACTGGAAAAGAACTGTGTGACCTGCCACTCCAGTACCACGAAGATGGGTGGACTGGTCATGGAGAGCTATGGCTCATTGATTCAAGGGGGGACGCATGGGCCCCCAATTCTCCCTCACAACTCCCGCGAAAGCCGTTTAGCTCTAATGATCGAGGGAAAGATCGAGCCGCGAATGCCCTTTGGCGGTGACCCGCTTCCGGCTGCGGAAATTGCCGCCATCAAGGCATGGATTGATGCTGGTGCTGAGGGTCCGGTAGCGGCTGAAACGACGAAGATCGCTGCGGTGCTGGCAATTCCTGAAATCCAGACTGAGGTTCCGGTCGTTTCCCCCGTGGCATCGGTGAAGTTCTCGCCTGATGGAAAACTGCTTGCAGTAGGTGGCTACCGGGAAGTGCGCCTGCTCGATCCCGACACCGGCAAGGTACTCGCCACGCTTTCTGGCCATGCCGACTATGTGCGCTCGATCGCATTCAGTCCGGACGGTAAGCTACTCGCCGCGGCTGGTGGCCCTCCACAACGCTGGGGAGAAATCAGGATCTGGGATGTTCAGTCCTATCAACTTCTCAAGACGATACAAGGCCACAATGACTGCATTTATTCCGTTGCCTGGAGTCCGGATGGGAAGCTTATCGCTTCTGGAAGCTATGACAAAATGGCAAAGCTGTGGGAAGCTGCCAGTGGCAAGGAACTCTTCACTCTGAAGGACCACATCGACGCGGTCTTTGCCGTGGCATTCAGTCCCGATGGGAAGCACCTGGCCACAGCGTCGCAAGATCGAACGGTGAAGATCTGGGATGTTGCGACCGCCCGGCGCTTGTATAGCCTGAGTGACGCTTCTGACGGCCTGAACACGATCGCATTTTCACCTGCCGGCGATCGGATCGCCGCGGCCGGTTATGACAAGACTATTTACGTTTGGAGCCTGGGGAATGAAGATGGCCATCTCGATCAGTCCTTGATTGCTGACGAAGACAGCATTCTCTCTCTTGTCTGGTCGCCGGACGGAAAAACGATTATCACTGCATCCTCGGATGGGTCTATTCGGTTTCGCGACGCGGCTACGCTCGACCCCATTCGTGTCATCGATCACCAGGTCGATTGGGTGGAAGCCCTCAGCGTGAGCCCTGACGGAAAACGATTGGCCGCGGGCCGCTTTAACAGCAGTCTAAGCTTGTACGACGTTCAAAACTACACAGAAGTGCGAGGGCAGATGATGGCCTTCGAACCTCGACAACCACCTGCTGGGAACGACCGCAAGCAGGTTGCGAAGTAGCGAGAGTCAGTATGAAGACGAGAGTTCTGTTTTTTGCTATGTCGTTTGCGGTAGCAATGGCAGGCGTCTTACCTCTGTGCGGTGAAGAACCTATCATTCCTCCGAGTATTTCCAGGATTTCGCCCGCAGGTATGGAGCGAGGAAGCACAACCACCTTCACCGTTGAGGGGCGGAATCTCTCGGATGCCAAGGAAGTTATCTTTGATGTGCCTGGCGTCAAGGGAAAGTTGATGGAGATTACTGACGTGCCCGAGAAGATTACGGGACCCCGCGCAGGTGAGGATCTCGGAGCGCAGGTACCTCTTGGTAAAAAGCAGACCGCCAAGCTGGAAGTCACGGTGGCGAAAGATGTCTCACCCGGCATCCATCGTTTTCGCGTTCGGACACCACTCGGGACGACCAATATGGTTGTTCTCGCTATCGGAACACTTCCAGAAGTCGCGGCGACCAAGCCAATGACGCCGGGCTCGACCGTGCGGCAACAGGTGAAACTGCCGGCGACCCTCGTCGGGACGATTGCCTCGCCGGGAGATATCGACAGCTTCCAGTTTGAGGGCAAGGCGGGTGAAGAGATCGTCTTTCAGGTGGAGGCCTCACGGCTCGGCTCGCATCTTCAATCCAAGCTCGTTTTAAGCGATGCTTCCGGGCATGTCCTAGCCGAAGCGGGAAAATACGACGATCATCCCGATGCCGAGTTGAACTACAAGCTGCCTGAGGACGGAACATATTCGATCTCGATTAAAGACCGTGAGGAAAGCGGAGGGGAGGATCGCTTTTACCGCCTGAACGCAGGTCCGTTGCCCTATATCACCGGCGTCTTTCCAATTGGGCTGCGTGCGGGAGAAGCGGCGGAAGTATCCATTCAAGGGGTAAATCTTGGCGACATCCACCAGGTGAAGGTTGAGCCGCCCAAATCGGCCGAGGGATGGACAACGATTCCCTTGCAGATCAAGAGCGGGGAAACATTCTCGCTGAACGCGGTCCAGCTTGCCGTCGGCAACGAGCATGAATTTCTGGAGCAAGAGCCCAACAACACCATCACTCAGGCACAAGCCATTTCACTGCCTGTCACCATTAACGGCCATATCGCGGGTGGAGTTGAGGCAGTTGGAAAACCGGACGAGGATTATTTTCGCTTTCGTGCCCGACAGGGTGAGCACCTGAGCATCGATGTCGCGGCCGCGCGGCTTGGCTCTCCGTTGGACTCGGTGATCGAGGTTCTGGATGCACAAGGAATCGCGATTCCCCGTGCCACAATTCGCTGCCTGAACCAGACCACAACGACACTTTCTGACAAGGACTCAAGAACGACCGGCATCAGGCTCGTTTCCACTTCCGGCCTGCACGAAGGGGACTACCTGATGGTGGGGGACGAGCTCAATCGAGTGAAGTTCATACCAGATCAACCCGACGCGGATTCCATCTTAGAAGGAATAGGCGATCTCCGCGTGGCATACCTTGGAACATCTCCGGATGTTCACGCTGTGAATACGCCGGTTTATAAAGTACAGATTTTGCCGGCCGACGCGGAGTTCCCATCCAACGGCTTGCCGGTATTCCATCTAGCCTGGCGCAATGATGACGGTGGACCAGGTTACGGAGCAGACTCAAAACTGGACTTCGTTGCCCCGGCAGATGGTGAATACCTCCTGCATCTCAAAGACGTTCGCGGTATGGAGGGACGCGATTTTGCCTATCGCCTGACCATTCGCGAAGCGGTTCCCGATTATCAGCTCAATGCAGAACCAGCGAATCCCAACATCCCGAGGGGCGGGTCTATTCCAGTGACCGTGTCCCTCGCTCAGGTTCGAGACTTTGAAGCTCCCATTGAAGTAGAAGTGAAAGATCTGCCTCAGGGAGTTACGGCGAATCCGGCGATCATCCCACGGGGACAGAACAGTACGGTGGTGGTCTTATCGGCCGCCTCAGACGCACCGTTAGACCTGCACCCGGCGCCGATTGAGTTTGTCGGCCACGCAAACGTAGGGGGCCACGACCTGGTCAGAACTGCGAACAGGGACTCAGACGCGGACCCTCCACTACAACTAGCGTCGGTCATTCCACCGCCCGACGTGGTGGTGACGACAGAATCCAGGGAAGTTGCAATCGAGCCAGGGAAGGAGGCCACCGTTACTCTTCATGTCGAACGTCAAAACGGCTTCAAGGGTCGCGTACCCTGCTCGGTTCAGAATCTTCCTCCCGGTGTCGAGGTTGTTAATGTTGGATTGAATGGCGTGCTGGTGACCGATGCCCAGACGAGTCGCACGTTCACACTCCGCGCAGAGAACTGGGCCAAGCCTATCGAACAGCAAATTTATGTTGTGGGTCAGGTTGAGTCGAATTCCCCCACCATGCATCCTTCCGCACCTTTGCTTCTCAAGGTGGCAGTAGACAAGCAAACGGCAAGCACGAGCCAGAAGGAAGCTGCGAGTGCCAGTCGTTCTCCAAACCCCTGACCAGGGATTCGTCGCTGGGATTGAGGTTGTGGGAGTAGCCAAGAGTTTACCGGTTTCGGCCAAGAGATTCTTGAACAGGTCAAGGAGTGAGAGTCGATATGCCCATATCCCGCCGCGGATTTATCGCTCAGTTGGGCACCGGTCTAGTTGCGCCGTTGATACTTGGAGCTATGAGTAAATCCGGCAGCAAGAAGCCAGTTCTCGGTTCCGGGGACCTTACGTATGAGGTCACACACGACTGGGGCAACCTTCCTGCCGACATTCAATATGGCAATACGCACGGCGTCTGCGAAGATTCGCAGGGACACATTTACATCCATCACACAGTAAATGCCACCAGCGAGAGACCAGACAGCATGGTGGTCTTCGATCACGAGGGGAAGTTCGTCAAGAGTTGGGGCAAGGAGTTCCGAGGCGGCGCGCACGGCCTTTACATCCGCAAGGAAGGCGGGACCGAGTTTCTATATCTGTGTGACATACAGCGCGGCCTGGTCGTGAAGACGACGTTGAATGGCGAAGAGGTCTTCGCACTTGGTTACCCTAAGGAATCCGAAGCGTATGCCAAGCTCGGTCCGGACGGAAAACCATTGAAGTACAGTCCGACCAACCTGGCGGTGGCGCCCAACGGCGATATCTACGTTGGCGACGGCTACGGCTCGAGTTACATCATCCAGTACAACAGCAAAGGCGAATACATCCGTACCTTCGGTGGTCCCGGCAAGGAGGCTGGTCAGCTCCTTTGCCCTCACGGCATCATTCTGGATACGCGCGGTTCCGAACCGGTACTGAATGTCGCTGACCGTAGCAATAAGCGCATCCAGCGTTTCACGCTCGAAGGCCAGCACATCGATTTTCTCTATGGAACTAACGCGCCCTGCCATTTCAATATCTACAAGAACGGCGATATGGTGGTGCCCGACCTGTTCGCACGCGTCACGCTGATGGACCGAAACAACAACATCATCGAGAACCTTGGCGACGACTCTTCGAGTGACTACATGGCGACGCGCAAGCTAACACGCGATTACTTCAAGCCCGGCAAGTTCGTCTGTCCCCATGGCGCTTGCTTCGATCACGCAGGCAATATCTATATTGTCGAATGGGTAGAAGTGGGTCGCGTGAGTAAGTTGCGAAAAGTGGCATAGTGCGTCGGATTGCCATAGCGGAAGACCAATTTTCATGCAGCGCCGTGTTCGGGTCCACTCCTGCAGCCCGCCGTGCGGGCAGCCACGAAGCCAAGACAGTAATTCCCAGAAAGATCGCCGTCATCGCCACAAACGTCACCGGATCCGTTGCCTTCACGCCCACCAGCATCGCCGTCATGACCCGCCCCAACACAAACGCTGCAATCAATCCGATCACAACGCCGATCGCGCTAAGCCGCAGCCCCTGTAACACGACCAGCTCGACAATGTC
Source organism: Silvibacterium sp. (assembly GCA_049588475.1). GTDB lineage: Bacteria > Acidobacteriota > Terriglobia > Terriglobales > Acidobacteriaceae > Silvibacterium. The sequence continues at coordinate 22,816 of JBAVYX010000366.1, forward strand.
GCCCCGCTCCGCGCCCATCGCCATGCGCACGCCGATCTCAACGGACCGCTGCCGCACCGCCGTCGAGAGAACCCCATAAAGCCCCACACCCGCCAGCGTTCCCGCGATGATCGCAAACACCCCGATTAACAATAGCGAAAACCGCGTGTGCGCCTGCGCAGCGTGGACCACCTCCGTCGCCGGCATCATCTGTGCCACCATCAGATTGCGGTCGACCCCGGCCACCACCGCGCGCACCTGGTTTTCATATCCGGCCGGATCGCTCCCCGTCCTCAGAGCCCACGACCGCACGTTCGCCGATCCCATGAATCCATCGGTGAAGTAAATCTGTTCGCGCCCGGGAACCGTCAGTGACTCCTCGTGCTGGTGCGCCACGACTCCAACGATCTGCACGAATTCCGCTTCAGGCGTGCGAATCCGCGTCAGGATCTGCTTACCGACAGCCGACTGCCCGGGAAACGCCTTGTTCGCCAGCATCTGATCCACGATCACGTAATTCCTTTTTGGCAAATTATCATCTTCGGTAAATGTCCGGCCGGCGAGCAGTGGCGTGCGCAGCGCCTCAAAGTAACCGGGCAAAACAATCTGCCAGTCAGTCGCCTGATACCGGCTCGGGTCCTTACCCGCTTCCTCTGTCCCCCAGCGAATAGGGCTAAAATCCCCGGTCAGCGGAAATGGATACGATGCTGTTACATATTGCACTCCAGGAATCGCACGAAGACTCTCCTCGATCCTGCGGATGAAAGCTGCTCGCTCCTCCGGCGTCTTCTGGCCGCGCGGTGCGCCAAGGATCTGAAACGTCAGCAGATTGTGCGCATCGAATCCCGGATCGATCTGCTGCAGATCGAGAAAACTTCGAAACATCAATCCCGATCCCACCAGCAACACAAATGACAGCGCAACCTCGGCGATTACCACCAGATTCCGTACCGCTGCTCCGCTCGCTAATCCCGACGTGCGGCTGCTGCCGCGCAGCACGTTCATCAGTGCCGGCAGCGTCGCACGCCATGCTGGCGCGATCCCGAACAGCACCGCGGCCGCCAGCCCCGCCAACGCTGTAAATGCCAGCACGGTCGCATCGATGCGGATGCTGTCCAGTCTGGGCAGATTTAGCGGAGCCAGGGCCCGCAGTTCGCGAATACCCACCCACACCAGCACCAATCCCAACGCCGTTCCTATCACCGCCAGCAGCGCAGCCTCGGTCAGGAGAGGAACGATCAGCCGCCATCGGCTCGCGCCCAAGGCTGCCCGCACGGCAAACTCCTGCTCCCGCAGCGAAACCCGCACCAGGAGCAGATTCGCCACGTTCGCGCATGCGATCAGCAGCAGAAAAACCACCGACCCCATCAGGGCCAGAATCGCCGGCCGTACCTCCGCCACTAGATGCTGCCGCATCGGCTCCAGTGAAATCTGATAACCAATGGCCGCATCCATCGGAATGGTCCTCCGGCCCTCCGCAGCCACGGTGTTTGCGGCGCTTTGCGCCTGTTGCTCCGTAACGCCGTCCTTCAGCCGGCCAATCGGCCGAATAGAAAACCCATTCCGGTGCGCCGCGTCATACGCGAGCCGATTCGCGACCCATAGATCCGGCGCCTCTTCTTCATTGGCTTCGGGTGGAAAGTACAGGCGCAATCCCGGCGCTAGGATTCCCACAATAACGGGCCCCGGCGGACCCGACGTCGCCATCCGATGCCCAAGAATTGCGGTGTTTCCTCCGTAGCGCCTCTCGAAATATTCGTAGCTCAGGATTGCGACATCCGGCAGCTTGGGAGCCGAATCCGACGCAGCACCCGGCGTAGGAGGCGGCTGCGGTACGCCGTCTTCCGCAGTGAAATCCCGCCCGTAGTGAATCTTTTCGCCCAGCAGCTGGAAGATGTTCGTCGTGGCCACCGCAAAGCGGATCTGCTCCGGCGTTCCGTCTTCTCGCGGCACAACATCACGGCCAGTAAAGACTCCCGTCATATCCGCGAACACAGACTTCGTCCCGTCGCGCAGGTCAATATAGTCTGCGGTCGAAAAAGGCAGCCCCTGCACATGCCGCTTCGTCAGGTCCATCCCTGCCACCACCAGCTTGCCCGGATCTTTGTACGGGAGCGGCCGCAGCAACACCGCATCCATTACGCTGAAGATCGCTGTACTCGCGCTCACTCCCAGCGCGATCGTGACGACCGCAACCAGCGTGAATCCCGGACTCTTCTTGAGAACTCGGCCGGCAAGCAGAATCGTTCTAAGCACGGTTCACCTCGTCCTGGGGGCGAATGGTCGCTCCAAAAATGGGCGTGTTTTACGGGATCGGCAAATCCGGCAGTCCATTCGGACTTGACAGGTCACTTCGGACCATTATGACCGATGGCCACGATTCCGCGCCCTCGCTGTGACGACTGGACTCGACACACCAACCAGTTCTGGATCGTCCGGAGTCCCCATAGCTTCCGAGCGCTCGGAGGACTCCTCACTCCAATTTCGGCTGGAGATACAGGCCGTCGCGGAGGTTGTGGCTCGCCAAAATAGCGATCTGCTGTTGAATCATGCAAATGAGCCGGTATCGCGCCTCCTTCCGCTGGCGAGACTATGCCCATGGCGGCAAGCAGAAGGTATGACTGTTTCCGCCCATCAGTTCCTGCGCCGCTTCCTGCTTCACGTCCTGCCCGGCGGACTGGTGCGCATCCGCCATTTCGGCATCTTCGCCAACCGCCGACGAAGTACTGCCCTCGAACGCTGCCGCGAATGGCTCGGCATGGCGGCATAGGTCGATCCGCCCCAGCCACCCAACCTGCGCTTCGCAGATGCGCATCAGACCTGGATTGCATCGATCTAGACTGCTCTTGTCCCTCGATCCCGCACCCCTCGCGCCTGCATCGCCTACGCAGAGACGTCCAGCACCAATTCAAATCCCATTAGTCGATCACCGCATCCGCCGCAAACGCCAGCGACTTACTTCAAACGACCCTATCGAAACTGCCCCGGCTGAGATGAACGCGCCTAATCTTCTGCGCTGCGCCAAGGCGGTCACGATAGGGACCTATCGTTTTAGAGGATTCAACCGCAACTACACCGCCTCGCTCGGAAAAGAGCTGACACGCGAAGAGTTGCTCGGTCGGGAGGGCTTTTACATACTCGTGCTCGGCGCCGGCGTGCCATCAGACCATTTGTCCACGCCTACCAGGAATACGGCGATGGGAGGAAAGTTTTGGAGTTGGGGATAAGAATGCTCGGACAAATACCAATAATTCACCGCCATCACCGGAGAATTGGGTATATTCGCACCCCAAGCTGCATAGTCCTTGGTTGGCACGTAGAACATCAGGTGAGGGCTGTTGTACCCGCTATCGGTGAGATAGGACGACTTCGACATCATGTAGCACATAGCCCCCGGCTCGACAGCCGGCAATTCTCTCTTTTCGAATGCCGCCTTGATTGCGGCGATAACCTCGACCTTGGAATGGCCGGCCAGCTGCAATTCCGCCCGTTTATAGACGAGCGGCAACATGGAGCGCGCGGCCTGTGGATTAAGGCAATTCGCGGCTCGAATTTTTGGGTTCCAATATTCGGGCCAATCGAACATCCCCCATCCGCGTTCTACGATGCACACCCAGCCATTCTTGCCTTTGACAGCTGTTTCGAAACCATGCGGTCCAAGAACCAGGACCTCCGCATCGCGTGAAATGGACTCCGGTGCTGCGCTGCGCGCCAGCGAGATCTCGGCAGTTCGGTCCATGAGATACTGCTCGATCGGGGCCATCTTCGGATACGGTGTCGCGGCATCCTGTGACCTCGCCGGGTGTGACATGCCGAGAACAACCAGCAGTACGAAGCTCGTGATTGCGATTGCTTCAACCTTCTTTTTGAGCATGGTTTCTCCTTCAGCGCCGGATGTCAGCCGCGGTCGCGTAACTTGCCTTCATCTGTCTGTTCAAGTCTGCCGATGCTAATTGGGTGACGGGACGAAGAAAATCTCTCGCACCTCGACCTGCCCGCGGGTGGCGACAACGCCTTTGCGCGCCCATGCCACCGCCTCGTCCATGTCAGCGCATTCCAATATCCAAAAACCGCCGATGTGTTCCTTGGTCTCAAGGTACGGCCCGTCGGTGAGCAGGACGCTGCTATCGGGCTGCGCCCGCAGCGACTTCGCGGCCCCTAGCCCGCAAGCGAATTTTGTGACGCCAGCGGCGTCCATTTCGTCATTGAGCGCGTGGATGTGGCGGCCCACGGCTTCGTCCATGAGGGACGGGTCGAAGTCGTCGGGTTGGTAACCAGCAACCAGATATTGCGGCATTGTTTTCTCCTTGGTCGTTGTGAGGCGGGGCGAGTTTCCCGCCCTCACAATAACGACGAACGGCCGGACCGAATTTCGACAAGCCGTCCGAACATTTAGTTGTTGCCACACTTCAGATTTCCGCCCTGTTGTCGCCAACCCCCAAATTGAAAGCCGAGAGATCGACAGAACTCTCCTATGGACATCGCAAAGGACAGGTGATACCTTTGCGATGTGCAGAGGAAGAAGCTATGGCCGCCGAAAAGTCGGAAGTCCTGCAAGGCACTCTTGACTTGATGATTCTCAAGACGCTCCACGCTCTGGGTCCACAGCATGGGTTTGGAATCGCCAGACGCATAGAACAGGTGAGCGAGGATGTGCTGACGCTTAACGAGGGCACAGTGTATACCTCGCTATTGCGATTACAGCAGCAAGGCTGGATCGTGGCGAAATGGGGCGTCTCGGAGAACAACCGAAGGGCAAGATATTACTCGATAACCAAGACCGGCCTCAAGCAGCTCACAATCGAGACGGAGAACTGGGAGCGGATCTCCGGCGTCATCGCTCGTGTACTTAGCCTTCAGCAGGAGCAATAACATGAAGGTCTGGATTCGCGTATTCACGGCAAGGCTTCTGGGCCTTTGGGTCAACGAAGGACCGGTTGCGAACTCGAAAATGAGATCCAACTGCACATCCAGATGTTGACTGATCGGATCCTAACATTCGTAGGCCATTACTTCACTGGCCCTTGGTATCGGTGCAAACACAGCGATCTTTACTGCAGCAAAGCGCGTACTGTTCGACACGCTGCCAGCGGCGAGTCCTCATCAACTAAGAATGCTGACCTGGGTTAGCGGTCATGAACAGCCGGTTCCTCCTATGTGGGGAGCGTTTGTCGTTACCAACTCTGCCGAGGATCCTCAACCGGAGTTATCACTCGCGCGTGCGGCAAGCATGCGCGCAACCGTATCTCCAGAGTGGTATCGCGAACAAAACTGAAGAGACTGCGAGCGCAACTCCGAACTCCCCGGCGAACAGCGCCGCCCTACCTGTTTCAGACGTCATCGAATCGAACAGCCATTGAATGATGGCATTATGGCAAGCATGGAGCATCGCCGCGGGCCATACGGAGCCGGTAGTCAACCGTAACCATGCAGCCATCGCACCTGTAGCAACGATCATGATAGTGAAGCACAGAATAGCTACCCATTTCGGTGCCTGGCTGCTGTAAGGACCGAACAAAATCAGTGGATAATGCCATAGTGCCCAGATGACTCCGCTGAGCAAGACAACGCCGGTGAAGTCCAGCCGTTGCGTTAACACCGGAACAAGGAACCCTCGCCAGCCAATCTCTTCTCCGGTCGCGGAAACGCCGCTCTGCAGAACACCGAATGTGACAATGAGTATGGCATTCAATACACCGGCACCCGGTCCAATGTGGAGTGATTTTTCGCTTGCTCGCAGGAATCCTACAAAGTCGGCTGGGGCAAGACCAGTCAACCAAACGAAGAGATAGGCGGTGGTGGCATACCCGACGGGAAGAAGATATCCCCAGGCCATCGCCCGCATCCCGGGCCACGCAAATCCCAAAAACTTGAATGGAATGCGAAAGAACGCGCAGCAGGTGAACGCTGCCAGAGCAGGAGCCCACATCTGAGTGTGGATGACAAACCCCCTGCCGATATCGAGGCTCTGCGCGTGCAGCAACAACAATACCCAGGGTGCCGTGAATACAACCGTAAGAGCGAGATAGAGAAAAACGAGTGACGATACGCGGGTACCGGAAGGCAAAGGAGGAAGGGTTGGACCCATCGCTGTCGCGTTGGATGATTTGCCAGCGCCCCTCGTCATGCTGCGTTCCCCTCAGTCACGTTAAATCATGACGGGCATACGAGAGAAACCCATTGACCAGAATGATAACGGGCATCTCGGAAATATGCGTGGCTAAAAGATGTCGCGATAGTGGCCAATCGTTTCGAGATGGCGCACCGCTCCGCTGGCTATCCCATCATGAATCGCTATCGTCCGACCGGCATCTCCGCCATTCCCGGATGAATCAAGTACGGTCGGGAGTCGCCGAAGAGTTCGGGCATCTGCGCCTGCGTGGAAGCGTCCTCTACGTGAGACCCCAAACAATTGCAGACGCAATGATCGTGGCTAGGGGCTCGCCGCGTGGTACTAGGGTGCGGCGTAAATCTTTGGCACCCATTTCTGACTTGATTTCCTGGGCCGTTTATAGCCGTTATCACTTTGACGCGGCGGCAGCTCGATATCTACGGGACGCAGGTCCTTATAGTCGATCTGCTGGAGCAGATGCGCAATGCAGTTGAGCCTTGCGGATTTCTTGTCGTCAGCATCCACGATGAACCATGGCGCGTGCTTGCTATCGGTGTAGTCCAGCATCTTATCCTTCGCCTTCGAATACTCGACCCAGCGTTCACGCGATTGCACGTCCATCGGCGATAGCTTCCACCGCTTGATTGGGTTGTGCATGCGCTCGATGAACCTCCGCTCCTGCTCATCGTCGTTCACCGAAAACCAGTATTTGATCAGCTTGATCCCCGATCGCACGAGCATCTCCTCGAACAGCGGGCAGGCGCGAAGGAACTCCTTGTACTCGTCACGGGTACAGAACCCCATGACGTGCTCGACGCCTGCGCGGTTGTACCAGCTGCGATCGAACAACACGATTTCGCCACGCGCTGGAAGCTGAGCGACATAGCGTTGGAAATACCACTGGCCACGCTCTCGTTCTGTGGGCGTGCTGAGTGCAACGATACGGCAGAAGCGCGGGTTGAGGCTCTCAGAGATTCTCTTGATCGCTCCGCCTTTCCCGGCGGCATCGCGGCCCTCGAAGACAACTACAACACGCAACTCCTCTTTTCGAACCCACTCCTGCAGTTTGATCAGCTCGAACTGCAGCCGTACGAGTTCGTCAACGTAGCGGTATTTGCGGTGTCGCTTGCGCGGCGGTTTGCCGTCACCAACCACTTGCCATCGCTCCTCCGCGCTCGTCGTCTCCACGGCATTGCGGCGGACCTCGCCGCCGGCAGGTGCCCGGGCGGTCTCTGCCTTCTTGCCTTTCGCCATTCTTCCCTCTCCATTCTTATGGAAGCATGGCTCCGGAAGCTTAAATATGTAAAGCAATTTGATACAGAAGCCGCTCGCTCTGAATCCATTTGTTCGAGTTGCCGACTTCGCGGCCAAGTAGACTGTTTCCGGATTGACGACCACGTCATCAGGGCCAGAGGATGTTCAGGGCGTAGATTTCTTGCGTTCCGGTGTCGCGGGTAAACAACAACTCGCCAGTTGGAGACAAGCTAAGTTCGCTGTAGCCGTAAGTCACAATCCGATTCAGTCTCGACAAATCTGCGACCGGCTCGAGGTGGCCATCGGTCACACGAATTCTCACCGCTGCCGGAGGAGACGGCTCCATAGTTGTGCAATACACGTATTTGCCATCGGTTGTACCGCAATCCGAAAAAGGCCCATTTCCCAGATCGGACCAGGCCTGCGTCTTGAAGTCGTATCGAAAAATCTTCGAGCCGTTGTCTGCCATCGCAACCAACATCTCTTGAGTTATCCATACAGGCGAAACCTTGCCGCTGCTTTGCGGTATCACCGAGACTTTTCCTGATTTCAGATCAAAAACCTGGATCTCTACTTGCATCTGAGCACGCTTGTTTGGCAGTACAGCGTCGAATGCGAGAAGATTCCCGTCCGGAGACCAGTCCGGGAAGAGAGCACCAGCAGGTTCGTCGACAATCTTCTCAGGCGCTCTTCCCTCCATTTCAACCATGTATAAGTCGGATTTCGATCCCTGTTTCGACTGGGCAAATACAACTCTTCTGCCATCTGGCGCAATCTTGGGGCGTGAGGCGGTTATTGGAGAATAAGTCAGCCGCACGCGATACCGTCCATCTGCCCTCATGCGCCATAGGGA
>JBAVYX010000367.1:0-6446 GCA_049588475.1 Silvibacterium sp.
GATTACGAAGGCTTGCAGAGTCCCTGGCAGCGCGGCACGAACGAAAACACCAAATTACTGCTGCGGCAATACTTCCCCCGAGGAACCGACCTCTCCCCCATCTCTCAAGCGCAGCTCGACCAGGTCTCGCTGCGCTTGAATCAACGTCCCAGAAAGACATTGGGCTTCCAGACTCCTGCAAGTAGACTGCAAGCAAGTGTTGCGTCGACCGTCTGAGCCGGCACGGCTTGTCGGACATATAGATTGTGGCTTGGCCACTCTCCGTTAAGCCCATTTTTCTCCCAAGTTGAATCTCCACCGCTTGATTGCCCTCCGAGAGCAGGTTGATCGTGGTGGCAGCTTCTGAGAAGAAGGTCATCGACGTACACTCAGTTGGCATCGACCTAGGCAAGACGACCTTTTCTCTAGTGGCACTCGGCGCGCAGACTCTCCTGCTCGAACGCCGGATACGTTTGCGAATACACTGGCCAAGATGAGCATCGAGATGCCCGAGACCTTCGAGAACGCGGCGAAGTGCATCTGAGCATTTCTCTCGAATCATGACGGGCTAGCCAATCCGCGCTCTAACTCTCAATGGCGATTTTCTGGGAAAAAGGGGGAAGACCCGAAACACCGGCCATCGCATTGATCGCGTGTGATAGCATCCGCTTTTTACGCCATTGATTTTCGGCATGGTCGGCGCGCAATCCTTGAAACCCGAGGCTACATGACTCATCTACGGTTTCTCTTTGCCAGTGCCGTGTTTCTGGCCTCTTTTTTGCTTTTCTTGGTGGAACCGATCGCCGCCCGCCAGTTGCTTCCCACTCTCGGCGGATCGGCTACTGTCTGGATCACTTGCCTGGTCTTCTTCCAAACCGCGCTTCTACTCGGGTACCTATACGCACACTGGCTCGCCCGCCGGTCGTCATTCATGGTGCATCTGTCCCTGCTGTTGCTGGCCGTCGCCACCGCCATCCTGTGGGTTCTCCGAGCGCCGCTCCTCGAGGATGGCGCTGCCCATCCGATCCACACCGTGTTCTCCGCTTTGAGTCTTTCTATCGGGCTTCCATTTCTCGTCCTCAGCTCGACGAGTCCGCTGCTCCAGGTGTGGTGGGCGCGCGTTGAAACCGGCAAAATCCCCTACCGCCTCTACGCGCTTTCGAATGTTGGTTCCCTGCTTGCGCTGGCTCTATATCCCAGCGTGATCGAACCCTGGTTCACGCTCCACGCTCAGCGTATAGCCTGGTGTTGCGGGTTCGCTGTCTTCGCGATCCTCTCCACGCTCCTTGCAGTTAAGACGCGCTCCACCCCGACCGCGTCTCTCCAGGCCATCGCCGCCAACGATCTCTCCGCACCGCGGTCCCCTCGCACGCACAAACTTCTCTGGGTTCTGCTCCCCATGGGCGCCGCCATGCAGTTGAGCGCCATCACCAGCTATGTCACCGGAAACCTCGCCGCAATCCCGCTTCTCTGGATTCTTCCCCTTGCCGTCTATCTCCTCACCCTGATTCTTGCCTTCCAGTTCCGTGTCGTGTTGCCATGGGGCGTCATCTCCCGGTTCATGGTAGTGATGCTCAGTGCGCTCGCATACTCACTGACTAAGGCCACTGGCGCCTGGCCGTTGTGGCTTTCGATTCTATTCTTCCTTGTGGCATTGTTCTTCACCTGTATCTTCTGTCATTCCGCGGCCACAGCGCTGCGCCCGCAACGTGCATCCGACGCCACACTTTTCTATCTGTTCTTTGCGGCCGGCGGCGCGCTCGGCTCGTTCCTTGTCGGCATCGCCGCACCGCTAGTATTCACCTCCAATCTCGATCTACCCATCACGTTCCTGGTCACGGCTTTGCTGGCTCTGGCGGTGAACTGGCGCGGCCACTGGAGCCAGCGCCTGCTGTGGGTTGTCGCCAGCGCGGCCATGCTGGTTCTGGTCTTTCTGGTCCACCACGCTTACAAGCGCAACACGATCGTAGCCGTGCGCAATTTCTATGCCAGCCTGCGCGTCACCCAGGACCCCTTCAGTTATCCCGGCACCACGGTCCGCACGCTCATGAACGGCAGCATTCGGCACGGCACGCAGATCTTCGGCAGCAACGAGCTGCGCCACACCCCGACCACGTACTACGCCATTGACTCCGGCGTGAGTCTTGCCTTTCGCTTCTGCTGTGGGAGTCGCACCCGCAACATCGGCGTCATCGGACTCGGCGCCGGCACTCTGGCGGCCTATGGCCGCCCGGGTGACCACATCCGCTTCTACGACATCAACCCGGCCGTCCCCGCCATCGCGCAAAATACCTTCACGTACATCCGAGACTCCGCTGCCCAGGTCCAGATTGTAGAAGGCGACGCCCGCACATCGCTGGCCCGTGAATCTTCACAGCATTTCGATGTCCTGGTCGTCGACGCCTTCTCCGGCGACGCCATCCCCATCCACCTTCTGACCATCGAGGCCCTGGCGCTTTACCGCCGCCACCTGGCTCCGAACGGCATCTTGGCCTTCCACATCTCCAACCGACACGTCGACCTTGCGCCAGCCATCGCCCTGCTGGCCGCCTCTGCCGGCATGCAGGCGCGGCGAGTCTCCACCAACTCCACACGCCAACCCGGCGAGTACACATCCACCTGGATACTTGTAACGGCCGACCCGGATTTCTTTACTCAGCCAGAGCTATCCGCAGTGGCTCGCGTACCAGGAACCAAGCCGGGCCTAAAAGTCTGGACCGACGACTACTCCGCCCTCCTCCCGCTTATCCGCTGGTGAGCGCGAGTTTGAATGAACATTCATGGGATCGAGAAGCCAACGTGATTTCTGCGAAGGTTCCGCAAAGACCAGCAGCGATGGGTTACGACGCAAACCACGAGACAAGACCCTCTACCGCCAAGAGCGTGATGTCACAAGTTGTTGATGGAAGCGCGAAGGCTTCGGCGATTTTCTAGTTGTCTGATCGGGGTCGATAACCTCTACACATCGAGGCGATTCTACTGGGAGAACGGCTTTCGCCCATTGGACTACTGGAGCAATCCGACGTATTCAAGGGCCACATCTCGTGATCGAAAACGCTCCGCAAGACGATGAGCCCGCCAACCATATCCATACAAACTATCGTGAATCCACAAATGATTATGGCCAGCAGTTCGGCGCACAATAACGTTGCGAACGGCCCATCACCGCGATACCGAACGGACGGCAGGAAAGGAACATTCAACGATGAAGAGAGCCATCATGCTCACTTGGGCTTTAGGAGCCGCAGCGCTCTGTGGAGTTTTCGGTATCGTGAGGGCGTCTGAGATTACGACGATGGTCGGCACAATGAATCCCAGACAGAGCTGTCGCAACGGCAGCGACCGCGTTCGCCAAAGCGGCCATTGATTACTCGCAACGCAAAGATATGCTCGGATCAATGCGAGAAGCGCGCCGTGCCGGGATATAGCTGGCGATGAAAGCGATCGATGCCAGAAGCGATGGAACAGCGACAAAGGTTACGAGGTCGTTGGCTCCGACACCGAAGAGCAGCGATCGCATCAAGCGGCTAACTGTGAGTGCACCCGCGATGCCGATGCCAACTCCCCAAAAGACCAGGACCATGCCGCCGCGCACGATCAGTGCCTTGATGTTCGCTGGGGTAGCGCCCAGCGCCAGACGGATGCCCACTTCGCGGCTACCCTGGCCAACCAGATAGGCGATGAGCCCGTAGATGCCGATGACAGCGAGGCCAAGCGAAATGGCTGCAAAGATCCCGAGCACGAGCAGGGTAAAACGACGGCGAGCCAGGGAGTTGTCGAATCGCTCCTGCATAGTGCTCACGTTGTAGAGCGGGAGATCAGGATTGATTTCGCGAATCTGCTGCTTCACCGCGTCGGTTAGGGCGACAGGATCCTTTCCGGCGCGCATAACGACATTCATGGCGCGCGTGACGTACTGGGTTTGCGGAAGGTAATAAGCTATGCGCGAGTCCGAGTCGAGGCTGTATTGTTTGATCCTTCCGACGACGCCGACAACGGCGATCCAAGGCGAGTCTGTCTCGTTGATGCCTCCGATATGCAGGCGCTTGCCAATCGGGTCCTGGTTTGGCCAGAGCTGCTGCGCCATGTAATCATCGACAATCGCAACGAGGGGTTTGCCTGCGACGTCATCATCGTGGAATAAACGACCCTTGCGCAGTGGTATTTCCATTGCCTGGAAATAATGCCCACTAACCATGCGGACATCCGCATTGATAAACTTCTCGCCCGGCGGAGGTACGCGTCTCTCCACTGTAATGGGACCCCAGGCAAACATCTGGCTCAGCGGTAGCGAGGTGACGGCACCCGCGGAGGTGACGCTGGGCAGACTTTCGAGACGCGTCCACAGCTCGCGATAGGCGGCGAGAACGCCTGTCTTGTCCTTGTAGCGCTCGCCGGTCATGGTGAGCTCAACCGTGAGGACGTTATGCGGATTGAAGCCGGGATTGACGTCCCGGACACGAATAAAGCTGCGAAGGAGCAGGCCCGCGCCGATCAGGAGCATAACGCAAAGGGCGATCTCGGCGATGACGAGCGAGCGGCGAAGATTGTTGCCTCGCCCCCAGATGGCGCTGACGCCGGATGAGGTGCGGCTTGTGCCCTGGAGGACGGTCTGTACGTCGATGCGCGAGACGCGCACTGCGGGCGCAAGTCCAAACAGAATTGCCGATAACACACAAATCAGGAAGGTGAAGGCGAGTGCGGTGAGGCCGATGCCAACATTGCTCAGCCTTGGCACGCTCTGTGGGCCAAGCAGCCGCACGCACCGCAAGGCAAGAAAGGCAAAGGCGATGCCCAGTACTCCGCCTGCGAAGGCGAGCAACATGTTTTCAGTCAACAGCTGGCGAACAATTCGCAGGCGGGATGCCCCAACCGCACATCGCACAGCGATTTCCTTTTGCCGTGCGACGGCCCGCGAGAGCTGTAGATTGGCCAGGTTGACACATGCGATGAGAAGGACAAAGCCAACGGCCCCGAGCAGGAGATAGAGCGTGTGCCGAACGTCACCGACCACCTGCTCGAGGAGCGGCACGATGCGGAATGTGAGGCCGCCGTTGGGCGGATAGACTTCGGGATACTCATGCCGCAGGTGCGCGGTGATGGTGTCCATCTCCGCCTGTGCCTCCTGTTTGGAAATACCTGGCTTGAGCTTGCCGATGATGTTGTAGTCTTCATGGTCGCGATTCTGCGCCGCAATGGCGGGCATGGGAAGCGGCAGCAGGATCTCAGCCTCCTCGGCGCCGTCGAGCGTCGGCATGACCTCGCGAGGTAGCGAAAATGAGCGCGGCATGATGCCGACGATTTCATACGGCAGGCCGTTGAGAACGATCTTTCTGCCGAGGACTCGGGGATCGTAACCGAAGCGTCGCGCCCAGGTCCCGTAGCTGAGGATCGCCGTGGGAGTGCGGCCTGGTGTGTCCTCATCGGGAAGGAAGACTCGCCCAAGAGCTGTGCGTTGTCCCAGTAGGGACAGAAGACTTGACGAAACCCGGATGGTTCCAACGCGCTCGGGTTCGCCTGAGCCGGTGAGGTTGTAGTTTCCGCCGATGGCGATCGCGAGCTGCTCGAAACCGTGATGACTATTCTTAATATCGAAGTATTGCGCGGTGGAGAACCAGTCTTCGGTGATGTTGAGACCGGGAGAGGAGTTCCAGAGAATAACCAGCCGCTCTGCATCGGCGTATGGAAGCGGATGAAGCAAAAGGCCGTCTACGATGCTGAATATCGCGGTATTTGCGCCGATCCCGATAGCTAAAGAGAGGAGTGCTGCCATCGTGAAGACGCGCGCAGCGATCAGGACGCGAAAAGCGTGGCGCAGGTCTTTCAACAAGGCATTCACGCAGGCAGCAATACCTCTGGCTACCAATGTATCTCAAGTGACGGCTGAGCCGCACGACGATTCAGGTGCTTGCAGGGAGCAGGCCCGAGAGTTGCGGGACGAGATAGTGTGGGATGTTCGCACGGCATGGCTGGGCGCGGCACAAACCCGTTACAAGCTCGGTTTAAGGTCAATTGGGGAGGCTTAGTCAGGCGCAACTCCAACAGACAGAAGTAGAAATCAAAAAAAGGGCGCTTCGTATCAGTATCGACTGGCTTTGGCCACACTGCGTTATGAGACAGCGGCCCAGCCGTGAGGTGGATCGAGTTTCACGGGTTCGTATGGACGTTTCCTGATTACTAATCGAATCTCATCGCGGCATTCTTGGTGTGGCGGTCCATGTGATGGAGATAGTCTACCGTTTCCCACTTCGTTGATCGCGGTGCTATTAACCAGACGCCAGCGAACCCGGCATCAATGCTGCTCCGAGTTGAGCCTCTTTCGCACAGCGGATCTTAAGCGAAATTAAAGGTTTGATATGTCACTCTTCATTCAAGTTTGCGCGTATGGTGTCAGGAGAAGGCGAGCACAATAGCCCCGACGGCGATCAGGAGGCCGCCGAGCATCTTTTTGGCCGTAATTGTTTCGC
>JBAVYX010000368.1:0-2328 GCA_049588475.1 Silvibacterium sp.
GGCTCCGGGCTTCGCCCTCCGCCGCACAATCCCGGCCTGATCTTCAACCTTAATTAACCCGCCCTTGCCGGGGAATTTTCAAACGCCCAAAACTGGGGATTTTTCAGTTGACGATGACACCATCCATGCCGAGCTTCGCGGTACCTACGGTTGGCCGCGGATGTGGCGCGAGTTGCGTCGCAGGGGCGTTGGCGTGGGCAAGGAGCGGGTGCGTCTGATGATGCGGCACCATGGCATCCAGGCGCGTGGCAAGCGGAGATTTCGTATTGCTACCACGGACAGCAGGCACTCATTTCCCCATTGCACCGAACCTACTGAATCGCGACTTCCGCGTGGCAAGGCCGAACCGGACATGGACAGGCGGTGTGACCTACATCGCCACCGACGAAGGCTGGCTGTACCTGGCCGTGGTCATCGATCTGTTCAGCCGCCGCATCGTCGGCTGGTCGATGAAGTCAAGCCTAGACCGAACTCTGGTCATCGATGCACTGGAGATGGCCTGCCTACAACGCCGTCCCGCGGCGGGCAAGACCATCTTCCATAGCGACCGCGGCAGCCAGTATGCGTCTGAAGAGTATGGGAACGTGCTGAAGCTGTACGGTCTGACGCCTTCGATGAGCCGTAAGGCCAACTGCTGGGATACTCAGTCTAATATTCTTCTCGAACGCCGGCTCGGTCTGACCCGTGCTGGGATTGGCCAAGCTGCCTTTGCGTTGACCTGTCGATCGTGTTCCGGCGTTCTCTGAGCATTGTCGAGCCCAGCCTCAGTGACCTAATAGGAGCTTTGTTCTGCACCGTGAGTGTCCTGTCCTGCGGGTGGGTTGGCGATGCGTCCACTACAAAGGAACCTCATGAAAAGAGACGAAGTCATTCTTGGTGTCGACACCCATCTAAACGTGCACGTTGGGGCGTTAATCAGCAATACCGGCAAATGTCTTGGAACACTGTCGGTTACCACTGATGCGACTGGCTATCTGAAGTTAATCACCTGGGCAGGTTCGTTTGGGCCACTGCATCGGGCCGGAGTCGAAGGAACCGGTACGTACGGAGCAGGTTTGGCTCGGGCCCTTCGCGACCATGAAATTCAAGTCCTGGAGGTAAATCGTCCAGATCGGGCCACGCGTCGATCCAGAGGAAAATCCGATCCTACTGATGCCGAGAATGCTGCAAGAGCAGTTCTCTCAGGCGTAGCGACCGCTATTCCGAAGGAGCACTCGGGGGCTGCAGAAGCCATGCGTTCGGTATCCCTTACCAGGCGTAGCGCGGTTAAGGCAAAAACTCAAGCAATCAATCAGTTGCGAGCCCTATTGATCAGCGCACCACAGGACATCCGCCAAAGACTTTGGAAAGAAGGAACGGCTGACTGTGTGCATGGCTGCTCGCGTATTCGCTCTCTAGGAAATACGCCACTTCTGCAAACTTTAACAGCGACCCTGGGCTTGCTGGCCAAACGCTGGCTGGCATTGGAAGAAGAGATCAAAACCCTTGACGCCATGCTCGAGAGCCTAACTAGGCAATATGCGCCTCGCCTTCGCCAGAAGTTCGGCGTGGGTCCGAAAACGGCAGCCGTTCTAATTGCTGTGGCAGGCGATAATCCTGAGCGGCTCAAAAGCGAAGCTTGCCTAGCCGCGCTATGCGGAGTAAGTCCGTTAAAGGCATCCTCCGGGAAGACCGTCCGTCATCGCCTGAACAGAGGCGGCGACAGATCGGCGAACAACGCCTTGTGGACAATTGCGATGGTGCGCATGCGAAGCGATCCACGCACTCGTGCCTATGTCGACCGACGGACAAAGGAAGGCATGTCGAGAAAGGAAATCCATCGATGTCTTAAACGCTATTTAGTGAGAGAAGTTTACCCCCTCATCTTGGAGGATTTAGCGGCTTCTTCTCAAGGCTCTTGACATAGGAGCGTCAACGCGGTGACCGAAACGCTGTTCGGCTCACTCAAGGTTGAGCGGCTGCACGGCGAGGAGTTCATCACCATGCGTGCAGCCAAAGATGCTGTGATCAGCTGGATCCTCTGGTATAACCATCAACGGATGCATTCGACGATCGGCTACCAGAGTCCGGTTGAGTTAGAACAAGCCTGGCTGCAAGTGCAGCTCGAAGCAGCCTGAAAGGCAGGTTGAGGAAGTATGGAAATCGCTACGCGATTCCCATACTCCCACAACCTCGACGACGACGGGATATAGCATCCCCTCAACCCCTCCGCGTTATGGGGTACGCATTCTGAGGGCAAGGTCAGATATGTGCGCGTCTCAATTGCTCAATTCCTCAATTCTCAAATTCTGTAAGCGTACGCCGAGTCCCTCTTGAGGAGACGTAGAG
>JBAVYX010000369.1:0-20246 GCA_049588475.1 Silvibacterium sp.
AAGGCGTTGCGTAGCCGTTGGTTGCAGCGGTATCGCATAAGAACCTGCCGGCTCTTGCCACTTTGTTTGGTCACCGGGGCAATGCCGGCGTGGGCCCTCAAGGCGTGATAATCCCGGAGGGAGAGGAGGCACTACAGAGGATCACTTCCGGATCGCTGGTCATACGAGGACAATCCGATCTTGCGTCGCAGCATGCGGCTACAGCATTATGTTCACGTGACGATCCCTGAGACTCTACTGGCTGGCGACGGAAGGAGTAGATCCAGGATTAGTGCGCAGGTCGTCCATCGAGAGGTAAGCGAATTCACGCATGCCGCGTTTCTCCGACAAAGCAGAAAGATAGAGCGGAAATGACCTCCCTTGTCCCACAGACCCGAAGCAACGACGGCGTTGCTTATTCTGCATGAAGACGGCGTCGTATGGGCGGATTGTCTTTGGCGCGTCGGCGGTACTGTTCGGCGTCATCGCACTGATGTGGCACGACTCTGACACCTGGCAAAACCTGCAGCAGATCTGGAGGCTGCCTTTTGGCACCCTCATCGGCGGAGGTCTCATGGTCGCTCTAATTGCCGGTGGGATTGGGATGCAGTACCCGCGGACCGTGCGCTTGGCTTCCGTCGTACTTGGCGGTGTCTATTTGTGTTTCTCGCTGGCCTGCATACCTGACATCATTGCCGCATCGAACATCTATGAGCGCTATGCGGGGAGCTTCTTCCTGTTCTTCTCCTTACTCTGCGGCGCGATTGCACTGTACGCTGCGACTGAGGCGAATGCAGCCCGGGCGACAGTGTTCGGTCGACTGGCGCGTCTTGGACTGGGAGTCTGCGCGATTTCCTTTACGCTTGGTCAGGCACTTTTACCTCGTGAGACAGCTAGCCTGGTTCCAAAGTGGATTCCCCCGAACCAGATGTTTTGGGCGATCCTCACGACGATCGCGTTTGCACTCGCGGCCACTGCCATTCTCATCAACCACCAGGCACGGCTTGCAATACGCCTGATGACGCTCATGCTGGCATTCTTTGGCGTGTTGGTTTGGGTTCCGCGCCTGATCGCTCATCCAGAGTCGCATTTCAACTGGTCCGAATTCGCCCTGACATTCCTTGTTACAGGGGCTGTGTGGATGGTGGCTGATTTAAAGTCTTTTTGATTTAGGCAGTGTTTGTGTGCCGCTTCCCCGGACAACGCCGCCGGTGCTGTTGCCGGATTTCTTCGTGTATGGTCGGCTATCTGGAAGCAATCCTGCCACCGACAGTCACACCTCGCTGTCGTTGTTCACTGGCACGGGTTGTCGGTAAGTTCAACCGACGCTTGCCCCGGATCGGCAACTTTCCTAAAACCAGCTTTTCAGGCACTTCAAACCTTTATGTCTACGTTTGTTCGATGAGCGATACGTGAACCACAGGCTGCGGGAGTTGGCGCGGCTGGTTTGCCTCTCGGATGCGAGCATACTATTTGTGGTTTCCGGTCCTTCCCAGTGCTCCTCCGGCCTTCACAGCAAGCGCCAGATCGGAAGCCGGACGAACGAAGCGAAACGATTAGCCCATTCTGGTGGGCCATCGGGGAATGGACTATGATCCATACGCGACCGCTGGCTCTCCCGAAGACGACTCGTGGTTTTCGTGCGAAAGTTCACCAGGGCCTCCGGCGCTACGACACAATGAGGAGGGTTCAAGTGAGAAAGACAGGAATTGGTCCTATAGGCGCCGTTTGCGCCTCCTTGCTTTTGACTTTTGTATTCGGGCTGCGATCCTCCGATGCGGAATCAAGGCGGATGGTGTTTGCCCATTATCTGGTCACCAATCAGGACTACCAGGACAACAGCACCGGCGAGGCGAAAGTCCGGGCTTACATGAAAGAAATCCAACAGGCGCAGGCCATCGGTATCGATGGTTTCGCGCTCGACGTTGGAAGCTGGCTAAGTTCTGGCGCCGGCGCCGAATATTACATCGCATACTCGTCGCAGATGTTTGAAGCGGCAGCGCGGCTAAATAGCGGATTTAAGCTCATGTTTTCAGCGGATTTTTGTTGCGGCAACCAAGCCAGCGACGCGGAAGACATGATGCGCCGCTTCGTCAACTATCCCCGGTTCGCAGAGGTTTATTTCCAGCACGACGGGAAATACGTACTGACGACCTTTGCCGGCGATGCACTCGGCGTGGCGACATGGCAGAAGATCAAATCTGACTTGGCAACCGGCGCGAATCCCTCGACGGCGACAGTTGATCCGTCATGGGCATCGACGACCATTGACGTAACGGGTCCGCCGAGCAACGCTCCGATCCAGATCTTTCTGGTTCCGGCCTTCTTTGCCGCTTTTGGCGGAGAACTTCCGACGCAGTCCCAGATACAAAGCGGGCTCAACACCTGGAAGCCGGTGGTTGACGGTCTGTTCTACTGGGGTATCGCGGGTGTGCCGGGTTCTGGCGGACCGCTCGATCAGATTCCGAGCAGCGAAGCGTACGCGTCGGTTCTCGAGGGCACCGGTAAGCTCTATATGGCCCCGATTGCACTCCAATTTTGGGGCGCCGATGCGGCTCGCTATTTCGAGTACAGCGGATACCAGGGGATGCGGGACATGTGGATGAACGCGATCAACGTCACTCATCCGAAATGGGTTGAGATCATAACCTGGAATGACTTTATCGAGGGTACCTACGTAAGCCCGATTGACGACCCGAACAAGTATCCGTTCGCGAACTTCCTTGTGCAAAGCGGATTGCCCACCCAGCCGGGCCCCTTGAATTACTTCCACAGCCATGCCGGTGCCTGGGCGCTGCTGCCGTACTTCATCGAGTGGTACAAGACCGGCTCTCAACCAGAGATCCATAAGAACTCTGTCTTCTGGGCCTATCGCACGCAATCCGTCAACGATAACGCGGCCAGTGGTATTCCGGCTCTGGGAACACTGAACGGTCCGATCGCGGATGAGATTTACGTGACCGCCAACCTTGCTGAGCCCGGAACGCTTACCGTTACTTCCGGCACGTTGACGACGACCTTCGATCTTTCTCCCGGAAGCACCGACGTGCGGGCGCCCTTCATGGATGGCAATCCTCCGGTCTTCAACTTCACGCCGAAGGACAAGAACTGCGCTGCTTTGGTCGGTAGCGGCAGCGATCCCATCGGCATCTATACTTACACCCCGGCCATTGGACCCTCTATCCAGTACAACGATGAATACTATTCCACCGGCTCTCTGAGTGAACCCCGTTGCGGAGAGTCGCACAATCCATAGCCAGGAGACGAGTTCTTATCTGGCCACAAACCCGAGGCGCCACCTCGACCGGATCTAAATGGTTGATCGAGGTGGCCGCCGCGGCGAACCGCTATCTGCTGCGCGGAAACCGGAAGCTTAATTAGGAAAATGCGAAGCGACTCGAAAACTCCGCCACCTTCTTGCTCGGCAGGCTGAAGTTCCCGACAAACGGTTTCAGGTAAGTTCATTTCTGGCGCGGCGGACTTACTCAAAACCCGACTTTTCGGGAGTTTACTCATAAGAAAGGGATCGTAGGCTTGGACAAGAAAGCAACGTTCTCTTTCACAGAAGCTGATTAAGGATGCGTCATTGGAGGCTTTCCAGATACTTAGCGCGGCACTCCCTGACTCCATTGTCGCCGCCCTTTGGAGGTTAGACGCCTTTGCTATCTTTGATTGATTACTTGCTGGCCGGTTCCGGCGGCGGGATGCAGCCGTACGTATAGGTTACGGGAAATCCGACAGGTAAAAGGTCGTGTTCTCCTGAGAGCCAGTGTGCAGATTTGTGAAGTGCCGGAACGATCTCGAAGCATTCGCCTGGCGGTCCCGTTCGGACCATATCAAACATCTCTCGTTCCTCAAACGCCGAGTCTCCTATGAGGACATTTCGGTCCTGGATAGCTGAACTCAAGAGATCGCGTATTGCGGAGTCTGGCGTCGAACCCGAGGCATCAGCCTCGAAAAGATGGTTCGTGAGGTGAGCCGCTACCTTCAGGGCTGGCAGGGTTATTTCGGGTTCTGCCAGACCCCGGCCGTGCTGGACCGTTTCAATAAGTGGATTCGACGTCGCATATGCTCTGCCGCCTGTAAGCAATGGCGAACAGGGAAGACGCGATATGCTCGATTACGGCAGCTTGGCCTGAGTCACGACCTGGCGGCTCGTACGGCAGGACATCAGTGGGGACCGTGGCGGCTCAGCCGCACACAAGCCCTTTCCTATGCCATGCCGTTCACTTACTTCGAAAGCTTGGGACTTCCTCTGTTACGCTGCACATCCGGCGTTTGATCCTGCCGAACCGCCGTGTACGGACCCGTACGCACGGTGGTGTGACAGGGAAAGCGAGTGATCGCCTACCTATGTCAATTCCATGGCCTGCCTTGGAAACGCGTTTCACAAAATTTCGATTACCGCAAAGGCCCTTTTGGGGAACGGGAACCACTTGTCCGCGATGGCGGCTATTCGCTCAAGTGGATTGGCTTCGCAAGGTCGCGCATGTTTATATGGTGGTTTTCTGCAAGAGGGTATGATTTCGCGCGGCGATACTGGGCGGTTGAGTTAGTCGCTGAGGAGACAGCAGATGACGATGAGAAGGGGAGCGGCGGTTCCGGATTCGTAATTCGCCCTCCACTTTGCGAATCTCTACTCATATCTCAAGGCCACGAGGGGATCCGCTTTCGTCGCACGTCGCGCCGGAATATAGCAGGCGAGCAGCGCCACTGCGGTCAGGATTAAAGAGACCACTACGAAAGTTAGTGGGTCGGTGGGCTTGACGCCGTAAAGGAAGTTGGACAAGAAGCGAGTCAGGGCTAAGGCGCCGGCAACGCCGACCGCCACACCAATTACGGTCAGACTCATTCCCGCGTTCACGACAAGTTTAAGTACGTCGCGTTTTTGTGCTCCCAGAGCCATGCGGATGCCGATTTCGTGCGTGCGTTGGGAAACGGAGTAGGCAATGACGCCATACAGGCCTACGATGCCTAGTATCAGCGCCATACCGCCCGCCAATGCCAGCATCACCAATGTGAACGAAGTGCGCGCCATAGATTTTGTGTAGTAATAGTCCAGCGTGTGAATCTCGTACAGCGGAAGATCCGCGTCTACAGACGACACTGCTCTCCGGACCTCGTCCATCAGGCTCTGCGTCCCCGCGCGTGGGGCGCGAAATGCGAAGGCCGGGCTTTCCAGAAACCCATCGGAGTCCGTGACCGGCCAATAAACCGTCGCCGGAGCTTCCTGGCTCGTCCCGTCATCGTGGACGTTCCCCACAACGCCCACAATCTGCCGCCAGTACCCCGGGTTTCCAATTTGCCTCCCAAGTGCATCCGACGGATTGTGCCAATACTCGCGCGCGAGGTTCTCTGACACGATAGCTACAGGGCGCTTGTTTAATACTTCGTCCCAGGTCAAATCGCGGCCGGCGACCATCGGGATGCCCATGGTTTTGAAAAAGCCTGGCGAAACCCAGAAGCTCCTTCTCGCCGGAGGAGGCTGCCCCTGCTGCATGTGATTCTTCACGAGCACGGGATCACTCTCGGCGCCGGCATCCATTGGCACGGCCCCACTAAAATCGGAAGACGAGACGCCGGGAATCGCCGCGATATTGTCGAGAATCGCCCGATCCAAACGGACCAGCCGCTCGGGAACCTTGATCATCTCCGGCGGAAAATGGACATGGAACGTTCCGACTTCGGCTGGCGCCGTGAATCCCGGCTCAACGTGTACCAAGGCCTGGAAGGTACGGATCATCAGCCCCGAGCTCACGAGCAAAACAAGAGCCAGACCTACCTGGACCACAACAAGCGCGCTACGAGCCCGATGCTGCTTTCGGCTGGCGCTGACAGAACGGCCCGATTCACGCAAAGCGATCCCCGTGCGAACATCACCATATCGAAGAGATGGCATCGCGCCGAACAAGAGACCGGCCACAATCGTAATGCCAATGGTGAAAACCAAAACGAGCCCATCGATGCCGATGTCATTCAGCCGCGGCAGCTGGCTCGGCGCTAAAGCGATCAGGAGCCGCAAGCCGCCATATGCAAACAGCAAGCCGAGCCCGCCGCCAATCGCCGCCAGTATCAGGCTCTCAAGCAACAAACCGCCGGCGATGCGTCCACGGCTGCCGCCCAAAGCCGCTCGAATCGCCAACTCCTGTTGTCGCCCTTCAATTCTGACCAGAAGAAGACTGGCCACGTTGGCACAGGCGATCAGCAGCACCAGGCCTATCCCACCCATCACGACCCATAACACCTTACCTACGTCGCCGACGATGTATTGCTTCAGCGGCTGCAGATTCGGCCTTATCTGCGTCTCCTTGAAGAATTGGGCTGCCTCGGGAAAACGCTCCACTTGCAGTCGTAACATGCGAGCCACGTCTGCATTGGCTTCGGCCAGGGTTACTCCTGGCTTGAGTCGGGCAACCGAAAAGTAGTTATATCCTCGCTGTGTTTTTGGCCTGAGAGGCATCAGTATCCCCAGATCTGTCATGTCCAGGAAGCGAAAGCGCTGCGGTAGCACCCCTATAATCGTGCTGGGCTTGCCATCGATGTCGATCGTTTTCCCAATCACCGCACGGTCGCCGCCGAACTTGCTGTGCCAGTAGCCATAGGTGATCATCACTGTATCCGGACTGCCCGGCTGATCGTCTGCCCGCGTGAAGGCACGCCCCAACATAGGCGCGACTTCCAAAATCTGGAGCACTCCGTCGGACACGCCGAGAGCCGGCACGTGTTCAGGGCGCCCCGCCCCGGTGACATTGGCCGAATAGAGATTGCGGCCGAACCCCGTGTAGTAGAGAGCGATGTCCTCGAAACTCCGGCTTTGCTCGCGGAAGGTAAAGTATTCCGCCGGAGAAAGAGGCCAGTTGAACTGGTTGATGGCAGGAAGGTCGAGCCCCACCTCTACGAGTCTCTCCGGGTGCGGATAAGGCAGAGGTTGCAGGAGGACGCCGTTCACCACGCTGAAAATGGCTGTCGTCCCTCCGATGCCAAGGGCCAGCGTCAGAGCAGCCAGCGCAGTGAAGCCCCGATTGCGGCGCAACTGACGCAAGGCATAGCGGAAGTCCCCGACGAGGTTTTCCACCAGATGCCCAGCGCGTACTGAGCGAACCTTCTCCCGCACTTGTTCGAGACCGCCAATTTCCATCAGCGCTTCTCTTCGCGCCACCGATTGCGAAAGCCCTTGCCCTATCTTCTCCTCGATCAGGACTTCCAGCGTTGAACGGAGTTCATCATCCAGCGCCCGCTCAATCGCGTGCTTGCGAAAAAGATTCCGAAACAAACTCAGAATTCGCTTAGGCATGATGCATCCCATCACGTAGTCTGAACAGCCGCCGCCATGATCTTCACCACCTGGTTCCACTGCCTCTCTTCATCCTTCATCTGAGCGCGCCCTGCGGAAGTCAAGCGGTAATACTTTGCGCGGCGATTGTTGTCCGAGGAGCGCCACTCGGCCTGTACCCAACCCTTTTCCTCCATGCGATGCAGCGTCGGAAAAAGCGAGCCAAAACTTACCTGATAAGCGCCTTTAGTGATTTGCGTGATACGTCGAGAGATTCCGACTCCATGTAGGGGCTCCAAGGAGAGCGCTTTCAGTACCAGCAGGTCGAGAGTTCCACGTAGAAGATCCGTACGTTTTTGCCCCATACTCCATTCTCCTATCGGACTCCGATACGTTTATCCCATCCCCGCTACTTCCGCTCAAACACCATCAAAATCAGCTTGTCGTGGCCGGGGATGTGTTTCGTGATTGTCAGGGTCTTAAGATCGGCTGAGAGGCCAATATCATCGGTTTCGATCACCTTGCCGTTGGCTTTGACCGTCTTCACCAGATTGCGCTCGTCCACCCGTCGCATCGAGGATGTAACGCCTGCCCCCCCGTTCGGATAGTCCTTGCCGTCAATTTTCATGCTTTCCGTCTGATGCTCGGAGGGTGTGGTGAAGGAGAGACCGTCTCCATCAAACTCCTTCACCTCGATTTGATAGGGTGAGTTCATCGTCTCCTTGATGCTCTGCCAGTCTGCGGCAAAACCCGATCCACTGCTCCCGGTACGCTGGTAGACGTAATCCATACTGTGCGTCTCGCCGTCGGCCTCGAACTCGCGGTAGTAGTCAGTGAGCGTACTCTGATCTTTTGAGAGTTTCCATGTTGCCCGGAGCAGCAGTTTGCCGTCTTTCTTACGCTCAACGATCCAGGTATCGGCTGCTTCCGGCTTCACCGACAGCTGCGTTCCGCAGCACCCCGGCTGGTCGCTCCCATCCACCACGATCGTTTCGGCGCCTCCGCCAAAATCAAACGCATACTTGTTTTCGCCCTGGCTTTGAACTTTCATCTCATCGGGCATCCTGGTCTTCGATGGGTCGAGCTTCCACTCGCCGATAAACGGGCTTTGCGCCGCCCATGCCATGCTCGTCGCCAAACAAACTGCAGAAAGGGTTTCTAGAATTCGCCTGAACACAGATACCTCCGTAGTTCTTCCCGTACCCAGGTCCTCGTCTTGCGGACGGCCCACCATTTCAACTCCGCGTGTCCCTCGTCCATCGTCGAGAAAAACTGTCCCTAATCGAGAATCCTTACATTTTGGCCCATTCCGTCTTTCTATCGGAATCCGATAAGAATCATCCCACAGATCCATGGAATTTACAAAGCGCCGTTTTCCACTTTCGAGAAGTCTAGCCTCCACCCTCAAGCAAGGAGGAAGGCAACGGGGGACACCTCCCACCTCCGAATGAGGGCTCAAACCGGAAGTATGAACAATTGAACCCTTAACTCACGCAATCTTGCCGAAGTTCGAAGTTCACGATTCTTGTCGTTGCGCTTGGCATCGCCGCTTGGGTGACCATTTTCACGTTTGTCAACGCTGCTGTGCTCAAACCGCTTGGTGCAAGGCACGGCGCTATCGTGTTATTCGCTTCGTAACGCCTGCATGGGATCGACGGACGCGGCTTTGCGCACCGGGAGCAGAGAAGCCAACAGGGCGGCTATTAGAAGAGCCGTCAGACTCAACCCGACCGCCCAGGGATCGACGGCGCTGGTCTCATACAACATACTGCGGACCCAACGTGCGGCGGCAGCCGCTCCAAGCAAGCCCAGTACAATTCCCCCCACGATCGGGTAAGACGCGTCCATCATGACAAGACGTACGAGCCGAGCCCTGTTCGAGCCAAGGACGATCCGAATGCCAAACTCCTGGGTTCGTTGCGAAACGGAATAGGCAAGCACCCCGCAAATGCCCAGCACCGCCAGCATTAAGCAGCAATTCCAAAGCTGGAGAGGATAACGGTCTGAAATCGTTCCGTGGCTACGGATTCATTCACTTGCGCATCCAACGACACCACGGTCGGAATCGAGATGTTTGGATCAACGCCCCAAATGATCTGGCGCATCTCCGGGCCCAAGGTCTGGATCGTTTGCGAACTGCGAACCATAAACACAGGAGTCTCGGGCGGAAAATCCCAGTATGGCAAGTAAAAGATGGGCGCGTCGCGCTTGAGATCGTTGGTGCGCGCGTCGGAGGCAATGCCCACAACGGTATAGTTTCGCCCCCAGTGTCTTAGATTCCTCCCAAGGGGATTCTCCTCCGCAAATGCGGCCTTAGCAGCTTTGTCAGAAAGGATGACGACCCGTGGATTCTCACGGTCTTTCTCATTAAAATCTCGTCCTGCCAGCAGAGGAATTTGCATTGTGCTGAAGTATCCAGGGCTCGTAAACCTGCGATTTGCCATCGGCACTTGCCCTTGGGGAACTGGATGATCCGGTCGAACCAGGCCATCTACGTTCATATCTCCAGTAAGGGGCATCACACTGGTCATCGCGGCTGAATGCACGCCCGGCAAGGCGCCCAGTTGATCCAGTGTTCGATCGATCATCGAGTCGCGCGCCAGGCTGCCGCGGTCGGCTCCTGGATTATCCGGCATTTCTTCTCCACTTGAGTACCTGGGGTTGCTCAAGTCGGCCTTCGATATCACGACCTGCTGTGAATTGAACTGACGATCCTGCGAAAGAAGATGTGAAAAACTCCGGGTGATGAGCCCCGTCACGATCAGAAGCGTCACGCTGCACGCGACCTCTACTGCCACGAGCAGCTTGCGAGATCGCGTTGTTTGCTTGCTGTCTGAGAGTCGCGCGGAACTCGTCTGAAGCGCTCTCTGCGGCATGACGTGCAGGGACCGGAGCGCCGAAAGGATGCCGAATCCAAGCGATGTCAACAACGAGAGCCCGAGCGATAGGAACAGCATGGAAGCACTGATGCGCACTTCATTGAGCCGGGGCAGATTCGCTGCAATGGAGGTTAACAACCGCTCCCCGAGAAATGCCACAGCAATTCCGCTGAGACCACCGCTCAATCCCAGAAGCAGGTTTTCAACTAGAACGCCTTGCAGAAGTCTTGAGCGTCCTGCACCAAGAGCGGCTCGTAGAGCAGTCTCATGGTCGCGTGCGACTCCCCTGGCGATCTGCAAATTGGCCAGGTTCACACATGCTATCCCCAGGACACCTATCACCGCGGCCAGCAGGAGCCAGAGGGGCTTGCTTACATCTCTCGTAATCTCCTGAGAGAATGGCTCAACGATGACGCCGAGGTGGATTGCGAGGTAATCCGCCGCGGCGGTTGCCTTCTCGATCCCGTCAAGCTCGCTTTGTGCCTGTCGAACTGAAACGCCAGCTTTGAGTCGTGCGATTACCAGATAGTTGAACTCGGCATCATTGGCTGCTAATTCATACGGCCTCGGCACGAGGGGTTTGAAGATCTCGTAGCGTTCTGTCGATCCATGGGTCGCCTCGCCTGGCATCATCGAAACGACAGGAAAGCGAAACGACTTGGGCAACACTCCCACCACGGTTTCGGGCTCATTGCCGATGCGGAGTGTCATCCCGAGGACGGAGGGATTTCCTTGAAAGTAGTGTTGCCATGCTCCCCAGGTGAGAATAATCTCCCGGTCCCGTCCGGTTCGCGCTTCCTCCGGAGCGAAGGTGCGTCCCAGGATTGGAGTCACTCCCAATACCGAGAAGAAGTTTGGAGAGATGGCCAGCCCTTCGGTCATCTGCGGATGATCCACTCCCGTCGAAACGCTGAAGACCGGGTTCTGCACGATGGCCGCATCTTCAACCGTGTTCGCGTGAGTTTTCAGATTCAGGTAGTGACGGTAATTGTCAGGGAGCAGCGGGGAAACATGCTCGAGTTCTCGAATGCTCTCCCGCCAAACGACAATTTGCCTGGGGTCGCGAAAGGGATAAGGGTGCAATAGAACTGCATTGATGACACTAAAGACCGCGGTAACGGAGCCTACACCAAGCGCCAGAGTAAGGATGACCGTAGCTGCAAACCCCGGTGATCTTCTCACTTGGCGAAAAGCGTATCGAACGTCTTGCCTGTAGCGTTCGAACGGTGCCCATCCCCAGGCCTCGTGGGTCTGTTCCCTAATCAAGGTCGTATTCCCAAATGCGCGCCGAGCAGCGTAGCGCGCCTCATCCGATGGCACGCCCTTTTCTCGTTGCTCCTCTTCCTCCAATTCCAGATCGGATCGCAGCTCCCGCTCCAGATCCGCATCCCGTTTCTTCAGCTGCCACCATTTCATGTCAGCTCTCCTCGGCGGCGGGCCACATCACACGCGCCACAGCCTCGGCCATCTGCTTCCACTGGGATTCTTCGACCACAAGTTGCTTCTTACCCTTGTCTGTCAATCGGTAGTATTTGAACTCCCGATTTCGGTCCGGGGCCGTCTGCCATTTCGCACTCACCCATCCACGTTGCTCGAGGCGATGCAATGCGGGATAGAGTGAGCCGTGCTGCATCTGCAGGAACTCGTTCGTCGTCCGCTGAATGTGCTTGCCGATCTGATGGCCGTGAGCGGGGCCATAAAGAAGCGTCCGCAAGATGAGCATGTCTAGGGTTCCCTGGAGAACTCCAAACCGCTGTTGTGCCTGTTTCGCCATAGAAGGCATTCTACCCTCAATCTGCCGACGATAGTAGACATTCGACTATCAGTTGTCAAGGACCGCAACGAACTGCGGACTCTCAACTGACGACTTCAGGGCAAAGGGTTCGCTGAGTTATTCAAGTCGATCAGTGTTCTCGGCAAGTGGCCGAAAAACGGCTTGTCGGAGATTGACTTCGAACATTCATCGCATGAACTGAACCGGCCGGAAGCGAAGCGCTTCCCCGTCAAACTCACCAATCTCAACATCCCGAAAATAGACCTTATAGAAGTCTTGGTCGACCTGCTCGAAGCCGAGAATCTCAAATCGAAAGACCTCGCTGACAAATACGCGACCTTTATGCCAGCTTATGGCGCCGCTGTTGTTTACTCTCCGCAGGATAAATCCATGCGGATAAACGAACTCGACCGGATTTCGAGGCAGCAACATAGAACTTGGCTGATAAACGCTGCCCGGCGTCGCATTGTTTAGTCCGTCGTGAGGTCGCTCGTAATTGAAGACCTGTCTAAAACGGTCGAACTTCTTCTGCTGGAGTCGCAATGTCAAAGCTGCCGGCTTAGTTGTCTCCTCCTTGAGCGTCCGTTCTGCTGAGTTCGTCACTTCGGATTGCGTTCAGCCCACCCTGACGCTCGAGATCGGCGCGGGAACGGGGACGAATTCGCTTTGGCTGGCGGAGCGCGGCTTCGACGTACTTGGCATCGATATCGCCCCGCTTGCGGTCGAACGAGCGAACGCCAAATTGGAGGGTCGCCGTCTCGGTTGCCGTTTCGCCACTTTGGACTTTCTGGCCACATCCCCGCACGGGGGTCCGTTCCAGTTCATTTTCGACCGAGGCTGCTTCCATGTCTTCGATGAACCCGAGGAGCGCGCCCGTTTTTCCGCGCGGGTCGCGACGGCCCTTGCGCCCGGAGGCCTGTGGTTGAGCCTCGTCGGCTCGACCGAAGGTCCGCCACGCGAAGTCGGTCCACCGCGCCGCTCGGCACGGGAGGTCATTCTGGCCATCGAACCAGCGCTCGAAATTGTCGAACTCCGTACCGCCGAGTTCCGCGGCCACGGTGCCAAGGCGTGGTTCAGCCTGGCACGCCAGCGGATTTAGAGCAGTGGCTAGTGGCTAATGCCGGATGTTGAGACCAGCGGCTAGTCGGTCCCGTGGCTTGCTCCGAACCTATGTCCCAAGTTCCTCTGCGGGTCCCTCAGGGGGTTGACTGGCGATCCTCGGAGTAGTGCACGTGGACGAGGCGCCACTTTCCCTCTTCCTTTCGGTAAATCTGGGTTTCGACGCCATGCGTGATGACCGCCGAGCCATCCTTGCGCAGCGTTGCGTGAAAATCCCAGTGGAACTCTGACCACGCGGCGGCGCCATTCACATAGATCGCCACGTCATGCAGCTTGAGATCGCGCGCCAAAAACATTCCTCCCATTACGTTCTGGAAGACATGCTGCTCAATGGCCTCGAAGCCACGTTCTTCGCCTAATGGGTAGATGAACGAGACATCGGGGGAATGAGACCAGGTCTCGGCGAGCAGCTTGAGATCAACGCTATCGACCGCTTTGGCATACTGCCCGAGGAGATCGTGAATCGCCGTGCTATCGGCGGAGGCGCTGACGCCAGCTTGGCCACAGGCGCAAGTGGTAAGGAGAAGAGCGACAGCAGCAGTGAGGATTCGGGCGCGCATGAGTCGCCCTCATTCTATTCCCATCGATCACGAGACGCGGTCTCGCGGAAATAATGCTTCGATTGCGCCGAGTTTCGCCCGCGTGTCGTGGGCCGTGGAAGCCCTGCAAACCGCTCGGATTGCGGGCCGTCACGCGCGCAATTTCTGTCAGATACAGCGATTCATTTCCGTCGACAGGTTACGAGATCACAATCGCAATGCCGACTTCCCGTTGCCGATCGGCGAGCTCAGAGATATGGAAGGTAGACTGATAGCGAAATGGCTTTCCCAAACAGTGGAGCGTCGCCATGACGAATATTCAGTCTTCTGGAACCGATCCAGGTCAACGTCGGCTCAACGGTCCTCAAACAACAGGCCGAAACTATCGCCATTTGTCGCAACCTGCCTTCGAAATGGCCAACGACGACGATGTTGTCGTGCCCATGCGCGATGGTGTTTCCTTGCTGGCGGATGTGCACCGTCCCGCTGCGCCTGGCAAGTACCCTGTTCTGATTGCCGCCTCCCCCTACCCGCGACAAATTCAAAATCTCGGCGCACCAGCCGGCTTCATCGAAGCGGGCGCCACGGATTTCTTCGTCCCCCGGGGCTATGTCCACGTCATCGCGAATTGCAGGGGCACGAGCGGTTCCGGTGGAACCTTTGGTTTTTTCGACAGCCAGGAACGCCGCGACATGCACGATCTCGTCGAGTGGGCTGCGCAACAACCATGGTCGGATCGCAATGTCGGCATGATCGGCATCAGTTACTTCGCTGGGACGCAGATGGAAGCAGCAGTGGAACGACCGCCGCACCTCAAGGCCATCATGCCGATTGCCGGTACGTTCGACCTTTTTGAATCGGGCACACATCACGGACTGATGAGCAGTGGGTTCATCACGCCGTTTCTCTACATGATCGGCATGACTTCTGGTCACACGAATAAGCTTTGGCGCAGCAAGCTATTGGACGCCATGCGCGCCCTGCTACTCACGCCGGCCATTCACAAGAAGTTTGAGACAGCCAATGGTGAGGCGGCCATCGCAGGCCTTAAAGCCCTTCTCAACCTGCACCACGATCCGCATCCATGGGATGACCTCTGGCGCGCTATTGCCGCGGAGCATCCGTTTCGAGATGCCTGGTGGGAGGATCGCAATCTACTTCCGTTACTGGATCAGATCGAGATCCCTGTTTATATCGGCTGCGACTGGAAGAATGTGCCACTGCATTTACCGCATACCTTTAAAGCCTACGAGCGCCTGACCAATAGCAAGCATTTGCAGGTTGCCATGATGGGAGAGCACGGACTCGCATGGCCTTGGGAGAGCCTTCACATCGAAGCGCTCGCGTGGTTCGACCATTGGCTCAAGGGGAGAGAAACGGGCATCCTCGACGGGCCACGCTTTCGCTACGTCATCCCGGAAGCCGAAGGCTGGCGAACCAGCGACACTTGGCCCGTCCCTGAGTCGACGCATCATGCTTATGCATTGCGGGCCGACGGTTCTTTGAGTGAAGACGAGGGCGATGCCGGTTCCAGGATGTATATGAACCTTGGCGGCGGTCTCAACCGTCCCCGTGCAAGCGAAACCGACCCTCCATCGTTCCTAGAGTGGACAACTGCTCCGTTGGGGCATGATGTTGATGTGATTGGTCCGATTGAGTTGCAGTTGGATGCCACCTGTACTGCACCGGATACGGCCTTCATTGCGGTAATACAGGATGTAGACGATCACGGGAACGCAACGAATGTCACTGCGGGCTATCTTCGTGCTGGATTGCGAAGAGTCGATGAGGCTGCCTGCAAGCCCGGCGCCCCCGTTTTGCCGTGTCAAACTTTTGAAGCAATACCCATCGGGGAGAGAGTTCCATATCGAATCCCAGTTGTGCCCAACGCCCGGCGTTTTCGAGCTGGCCACGCGATTCGCTTGCATCTCACAACGGATGATCAAAGCAAGGACAGTCCCGCGCTACTGGAGTTCAGACATGCCTCGGTCGGTACCAGTTCGCTCAATACTGTTCTGTCTTCATCGCGATTGCTTCTGCCGATGCTTGGCTAGGCTGTGTACCACCGAAAAACGCGCTCTTGACCATCGATGACTTTCGTGACGAGAAACAAGCTTGTCGGAAACTGACTCCGAACATCCATTCATCGCATGACCTGAGCCTGGCCCTGGTCCTCTGATGAGCAAAAACAACTGCAACAGCTGGCTAAGGGGTGAGTGTACCGGAACATCCGTTACAAGTCCCTTGAGATCTAAAGAGCTTGGATTCGGTCTTTCTTGCTGTTGCTCATCGAAATATGCCAGCAGTGGAGGCCGTGGGATTGTGGTAATCCCGAAGGGATTTCCAAAGAGTGTGGGACCGGTGGAAAGCCTGCTTTTTGGTTTTCCATGCTTTCCATACTCTGTCATTGTGTGCCGTGCATGTTCGACAGTTTGAGGGTGCGAGTCCCTTATCCAACCTGATGGAGGTGAAGGATTAGCGAAGCGCAAGGGCGTCGTCGCGAGACGGGGTCTGAAGGAAGCGTGAAGCAAAAGCGTGCGCTGATGAACAAGAACCGGATACGAGGCCTGTACTCGTGGGCGAGTTGGCAATGAGCAGCGAAGCCCATATCCATCAAGGCGGGTGCAGGTAAATCCGGCGGCGGTGCGCTGAAGACGGTCGAACTTACCACGGGAGATCTGTTGCATGTCGTGGACTCACGACTGGAGCGGGAGCGATTCTTCTTGAACGTGCAGCAGAAGTCAGCAGAAGGCATAGTAAGCCATGTCGTCGGCAAGGCTAATGAGGCACTCCAATGCCGAAAGGCGGAGTCAACAGCTAGGCAGAGCCGGGAACGGTGGACGAAGGCCTGAACGGTAGGAGAGGCAAGTACGTGGCGCGACTCAAGGGTGCAAAGCGGCAGAAGAACCAGCTAGAGCTGGCCTTCGGGGAAGGGATGACAGAGTGAAGCTCGGAATCCGTCATCTGAAGGGACCGAAGCATCTGTGGCGAAACGCAGTGCAGAAAGCCTGGCTCCGGATGAGCAGTGGATGGAGAATGTCTGCCAAAGACGACTGCTTGGTTCTGTGCTGCATTACGGCTCTGGCTCCCTGTACGAACAGCGTGCGCAGGTACTGGTTTCCACGAAGGGGAATCTTCCACAACGTTTGCTTGCCTCCAGTCGAGTGCTCCTCGGGAACAACTCCCAGCCAGGCGGCAAAGTCGCGGCCCTTGCGGAATGCCGGAGGTGCGGCCCCGAGCAGCACCGTTAGAGCTTGAAAAGGAGCAAAGTGGGGCTAATCGCCCGCATTCTTGACCTGTCCGCGCGCCTGAAGGCAGAAGACATCCTGACGCCAAACAAAGGCGTGCTTGCCGAGATGACTCGACAGCAGGTTGCGGGGCAGAGAAGTGAATAATTGTCGATCGGGATCGGCAGCGACGCTCGAAGTTGTCGATCAAACATTTTGCTCCGCAGCTACAGGACCTTCCAGCCATGCGAGAAACAGCTTGTAACCAACGGACAGAACGATAGCGCCGACGAAAAGACCGATAATGCCCATCGCGATGAATCCGCCGATCGCTCCTAGAAAGACGATCGCTATGGGAACGGCTACGCCGCGCCCAAGCAACAAAGGCTTCAGCACATTGTCGATGAGGGCGACCACGATGCACCAGAGCAGAAACAGGACTGCTTTCGTCGTGCCGGCGATCGCAAACATGTAGATAACGGCGGGAGCAAGTACAAGGGCTCCTGCCTGAAGTACGGCGGCGAAGAGGAAGATCAAGGTCCACAACCCGGCGCCGGGCAGTCCGGCCACCAGGAAGCCGAGACCGGCAAGTACAGTCTGGATGACGGCGACACCGAGAATTCCGTTGGTTACACTCCGTATCGTGGATCCGGCGAGGTCCTCGAACTCCGGACCCCGGTCACCAAACAGGCGGCTGGTCAGCGAACGCGTAGCTGTCGCGCAACCTGAAGCATTCGCAAGCAGAGCTCCCGCTACCAGAATGGAGAGGACAAATTGCAACACAGTGAGGCCAAGGCCAGCGGAAGCAGAGAGGACCTCGGGGACTAGCTCCTTAATCTGCGGAATCAGGCTTTGCAGCAGGCCGGTCAAGTTTGTGGAGGCCTGAGTCCAGAGCTTCTGTAGAGGTACGCCGATCATGGGCCACGTTCCCACATTGGCAGGCGGAGCCGGGATAGCAAATGTTCCGTTCTTGATATGGATGGTCAGTGTTTGAAAACCCTCGACCATTGTGTCTGCCAGCAGCGCAATCGGGACAATCAGGATCGCCAGGAAAAGCAGGGTGAAAAGAATAGCCGCGAGCTTTCCACGCCCACCCACCATGCTTCGCAGTCGTCGGTACGCAGGGAAGACGGCAATCGCAATGATGATGCCCCAGGCGACCATAGGGAGGAAGGGGCGCAGGATCATGAGGCACGCGGCGGTAAGCAAAACCATTAGGCCAACGTGGATGGTAACCTCAAGAGCGCGACGAATGTAGTCCTTATTCCGCAGCGAATATTCCATCGTCCTTGAATCCTCAGGTTCTACTATCGCGTCTCGATTATTTGGCTGAAGCTGCGGTGAGGCAACTAGGGAAACCCCTCATTAGGCAATACCTGGCTGTGGGGAATCTGCGATTGCAGGTTTTCTAGAATGTTGATCTTGCGAGAGGTCTGTATTTGCGTCCGGTTGGCTGGTGGATTGTGCTTGCTCTGCAAATCTGCACAGAAGTGATTGGGGTCTTGGTAAGATGTTTTCGCTCTTCCTTCGGGGCCGCAAGTGCCAAAGAATGCGGGGGTTCCGGTTATAACTTCAGGCGGGGTTGACTGCGATGTAAGTCGCGGCGCCCTGACAAGGCAGTTCTTGTCCTCTTAACGTTCTACATCCTGCTTCAACCCCTAGCCAATTCTCAGCTCAAGGAAGTCCAGCGAGTTGTTATTTTCTACGAAGTGGGTCTTTCTTCTCCTGCAGTGGCGCTTATTGACCGCGAGATGCGTGCCACGCTGGACGATTCACGCTACCAGATCGAGCTCTATCCCGAGTACCTCGAGACGACCCTTTTCGATGATCCAGCGGATCAGCAGGAGTTTCGTGAGTCGTACATCAGTAAATATCAACGTCGCCGCTCACACCTGATCATCGCCCTCGGACCTTCGCCGGTCCGATTCATGTTCGACTTGCATGAGAAATTCTTTGCTGGCATTCCGATTGCCTTTGGCGGAACGAGCGAACTGCAAGCGGACAACCCCGCGCTCGATTCCGCACTTTGCGGGTTGTTAGGAAATATATGAGCCGGCGAAGACGCTGGATGTGGCCTTGCGACTCCAGCCGGGCAGCAGGCACGCAGTTGTGGTGGGCGGCGTTTCGTCTTTCGACAAACACCTGGAAGCAATTTATCGAGACAGTCTTCACAGCTACGAAGCAAGTCTGGACTTTATTTACTCACCGACCTCGACATGCCCAGTGTGCTGGAATGGTTGAAAACTTGCCGGACCACACGATTGTCTTTACAGGCACATCGGAATGGACGCAAAGGGAACTCGCTAGGTCGGTGCATCCCAGGCGGGTCCGATGGTTGCCGGTGCGACGAATGCACCCGTCCTTGGTCCAGCTGACGTCGACCTGGGTCCGGGGAGGTGAGAGGCTACCCGGAAAGCTTCGCCAAGGAAGGCAGGATCGTTGGCGGGATTGCTGTAAGGATTCTCAACGGAGAAAAGCCCCGAGACATCCCGATCGTGCGAGGCGCGAACCCCTA
This sequence comes from Silvibacterium sp., assembly GCA_049588475.1. Classification (GTDB taxonomy): domain Bacteria; phylum Acidobacteriota; class Terriglobia; order Terriglobales; family Acidobacteriaceae; genus Silvibacterium. Next base: position 19,306 of record JBAVYX010000369.1, read on the forward strand.
CCTGTTTGACTGGCGGGCGCTGAGCCGGTGGGGATTCAGAGAAAGCGATCTCCCATATGGGAGTGCCGTGCGGTTCCGTCCCCTGTCGTTCTGGGAGCGCTGCAAATGGACATGGGTGGTTTCGTTGCTCATCATTTTTTGAATCGTTCTCGCCTTGTATCTCAGGTTGAAGTGAGCGAAAAACCGGCAGATGGGGCTTAGTGGCATGCTGATTACCGCACAGGAAAAGGAGCGCAGTCGCCTGGCTTCGGAAATCCATGACGCTTTCAGCCAGCGTTTGGCGCTACTTGCGCTCGGATTGGAGAATGCCGAAGAAGCGATTAGCACTTCGCCGGGTGAGGCTGTCAGGCAAATGCACAGCCCCCTGAATTCTGCCAGCGAAATCGGTGCTGATCTTCACACATTTCGAATCGTCTCCATTCCTCGACCTAGAAGCTTTGGGGCTTGTTCCGAGGGTCAATGCTTTGTGCAAGGAATTCGCCATCGAACAGGGAGTTGAAGTTGATTTTCTCTCCGAGAATGTACCCTCGTTCCGTTGACCCGGATGTGACTTTGTGTGTTTTTCGCATTATGCAGGAAGGAGTGCCGCGGGACGGACGATGAAGGAAATAGCTGCGATCCTCGACCTGAGCGAAAAGACAGTGGAATTCCACAAGCACCATTTATGGAAACATTCGGTCTCAAGAGCAACGCCGCTCCTGGCGCTGTTCGCCTCAAAGCGCGGCCTAATCTCAGTCGACCCTGAACCTCCACCTGCCGGTAATCACATCCTAGCTGCCCGTGGTGCAACTAGCTGATTTTCTGCAAGACGGTAGGCGGACCCTGGTGCGCGATGGTACGACGTATTTCGCAACCGACGCGGCGACACGGCTTCTACAAGAGTGGTTTTGACCATTTCCGTGCCAGAGCAGCAAGAAGATGCGCACGATAAGCATGCCGAA
>JBAVYX010000370.1:0-9267 GCA_049588475.1 Silvibacterium sp.
GCGAACCATTCAAGGCTACGAAGCAGTCCACATGATCCGGAAGGGGCAGATTCGATGGGTGGCAGGAGATGATCTGCCTCGACAGATCAAGTTCATCGACAGTCTTTTCGATTTGGCAGCTTAAGAAGGCACCACAGACGCTCGCTGACTAACTTGTCTGCATTTGAAACTTGCAACTCTACCGTTCGGGAACATCCGTCTCGTTATGCACGTCAACGGTGACTCGCTGTCCCTCCTTCAATCGAAGGAGAGGACCAGGAAACTGCCCGTTGTACGTTGTCGAAGAGACAATGCGGCTCGGTGACAGTACCAAGGGAGTGGTTGCTATGATCAGCTCGTAGTTCGCCTTCGTCGAGTTCTTTTCGAGTAAAGAGGATTGACTAAACAGTTCGTTCGGGCTGCGCAGCAGCGAGGCACCGGCAAGTGCACCAGTGGTTCCAAGGAATCTGCGATGCGAAACCACAAACTCTGTCATCAACATCTCCCTTCAAATAACAGCGCTTCACGCTCCTCTTCATCAGGGTTCATGAAGCGCCTCGATGGGATCAATTTGCGTGGCGCGCCAAAGCGGAACCGCCGCTGAGAACACAACAATCAGAAATGCAATCAGGACAGCGAATCGCTCCTGCGGTCTTGAGAAAGTTGCGACGAGAAACAAGAGATCGTGTCATGACCTTATTCCTTTCTACAAGATCAGACGGTCGTCGGCTCACTTAGCAGGCGAAGCCTGATTCTGAACCCGAACTGAATCGCCCGAGTGGATTGCATCCGACGCCGTTTTCACGACCTCATCACCGGCAGTCAATTCTCCAAAGACTTCGATGTCTCCGTTGACCGTTTGACCTGCCTGAACGGTGACCCACTCAGCCTTGCCATTGCGCACCCGGATCACGAAGGTATGTTGCTGATCGGTGGTTACCGATGTCGTCGGAACAAAGAGCGTTGGATAACCACGTTCGAGCGGCCACGAGACATTGGTAAAACTGCCAGGTGACAGCCGCCCATCGGTGTTCTTGACATCCAGTTCTACGGGCATCGTGCGAGACTTTTCGTCCACTTCGCGCGCGATTCGCTCAAGGGGAGCCTTGAACGTCTGCCCCGGATAGGCAGGGACCGTGAAGGAAACGAGTTGGCCACTCTTCATCTCCCCGACCTGCGCCTCTGGGATAGGAACAGCAAGGCGTAGACGCTTGTCATCAACGATTTGAAGTATCGGCTGCGCTCCTCCGGCGCCGGACGCAGGCCCAATAAGGGCGCCAGGATGAAGATTGCGTGTTGTGACGACGCCGTCGAACGGTGCCGTGATCGTGAGATACGATTCTGTCTGGCTGATGCTTCGCAGAGCCTCTTTGGCTGCGGAGACATTCTGATCGGCCGCGTCGACCAATCCCTTGTCAGCCGATACAGTTTGTCCGGCAACAAGCACATCATTCTCGGCCAGCACTCCGGGGGTCTTGGCAGCTTCGACCATGTGGAGATACGTCCCGTTGTCTGAAGCCAGCTTCGCCTGTGCCGTTGCGAGCTGCGATTGAGCGGCTCTGACCGCCGCTTCCGCTTGAGAACGCTGGCTTACCAGTTCGGGCGCTGTGAGCTTGACCAACAACTGTCCGCGGTGAACTCGCGATCCGCGATCGACGGTAACAGTCGCCACGAAACCAGTCACCTTGGGATAGATATCGACCTGCTCGTAGGGTGTGAGTTGGGCCGGCAAGGATATCGCCGTTTGCAATTTTTTGGAAGCGACCGCGACTGTGCTGACGGTCGTGGGCGCATTCGGCGCGGGAGCAGCGGTCGCAGGCGCATTCTTATCGGAGGTTCCTGAGTTGCACCCAATGGTCGGGACCATCAAAACTATAGAAGCAAAGAGTAAGCCTTTCATCGCACAACCTCCGAGGACTGTTCAAACCATTTGCTATCGGGATCTTCTGGATCGAGTGAACGGGTGCCGGTCGAAGCGTTGTGTTGTACAAGACCGAAGACCATCGGCAGCAGAGAGAGTGTGGCCAGGGTCGCAACGGAAAGACCGCCGATAACGGCACGTCCAAGTGGAGCCGTTTCTTCGCTACCCTGCCCGAAGGCGAGAGCCATCGGAATCATGCCGGCGATCATGGCAATACTCGTCATCAACACAGGGCGGAGCCGTTCTGCGGCAGCCGCGCGCGCCGCCTCCGGTGCCGGCGCGCCCTTCAAGCGATTCTGCTCCGCAAAGCTCACGAGCAGGATGGCATTCGCCACGGCAACACCGATCGCCATGATCGTCCCCATGAAGCTCTCCAGATTCAGCGTCGTTCCCGTAATAAGGAGCATGAGCACCGAGCCGGCCAGAACTGCGGGAGCCGTAGAGAGCACCACCAGAGCGAGCTTCAAGGATTGGAAGTTTGCGGTCAGCAACAGAAGAATCACGCCGATGGCGGACAGCAAGCCAATGCCAAGTTCGCCGAAGATCTGTTGCAAGGCGCTTACCTGTCCGCGTACTGCAGTCGTCACGCCGCGCGGAGGTGTTCCGGCATCTTTGATTGCTTTCTCGATAGCGTTGTTCGCCAAGCGAAGATCACGACTCCCGAGGTTTGCCGAGAGCGCAAGCATCCACTGTCCGTTCTGACGATCCAACTCGCCAGGCACTGTGCTCGTGCGCAGCTCTGCAAGTTGGTTCACCCGTGGCTGGGCTCCGGTCGTACTTCCAACTGGAATGTTGCCGATATCTCCAAGCGAGGTCATCTTCGGCGGCGGCACCTGCACCTGCACCTGATAGCTGACTCCCGACCTCGGGTCGCGCCAATAACTGGGTGCGACAAAGCGGCTCGAAGCGGTGGCCGAGACAACGGCAGAACCTACAGCATCAGCGGTCGTACCGAGCTGACCAGCCATCGTGCGGTCCACCTTGATGTCCACGGTTGGGTAATGCTGTGGCTCCTCATATTCAAGGTCTCTGAGTTCAGGAACCGTGGCGAGCTTCTGGCGAACGCGTTCTGCGTAGCTGGCAACGTCGGCGTACTGCGGCCCGGTCACCGTCACTTCGGCCAGGGAGGAAGAACCAAAGCTCAGAATCTGGCTGATAAGGTCGCCGGGATCGAATGAGAACTTCGCTTCCGGAAATTGCTGAGGCAGCTTCTTACGAAGGCGTTCCTCCAACTCGGCGAGTTTGAGAGAACTATCCGGCTTCAGACCAACGTTGATGATGGCCTGCTGTGGACCGCTGGTCCAAAGAAAGACCGCATTGATTGGATAGGAAGACCCTTGTGTTCCCACGTATCCCAGGCTGAGATCAAGATTCTGGTCGCCTGCAGTCTCATGAATAGAAGCAAGAACTTGCTTGACGAGGTCCTCCGTCACCGCGACACGGGTTCCGTCAGGCGCGTCGACACGAAGGCGGAACTGCGTGGACGCAGCCGACGGAAAAATCTCTTCGGCTATGTGAGGCGCGATAAACAGTAACACAAGGATGGCTAGGATGGCGTAGGCACTGAGCAGAATCCCAGGAATGCCCATCGCCCTCTGAAGCGTTCGCTCGAATCGATGGCGAAAGCGATCAAAGCTGCCTTCGACATGCGGCTTACCCTTCTCGTTTTCGGGTTTGGACTTCAACATCCAATTTGCCAGGACCGGAACTAGTGAGCTGGAGAGCAGGTACGAGGCGCCCATCGCGAATCCCACTGCGAGCGAGAGCGGTAGAAACAGCGATTGCGCTGGTCCTGTCATAAAGAAGGAGGGGATGAAGACCGCCATCACGCAGAGCATGGCAAGCAGTCGCGGTACGGCAACTTCGCGACTCGCCAGAAACACCGCCCTCGCCACATTCTCGCCGTTGTCAAGATGGACATGGATGTTTTCAAGAAGGACAGTTCCTTCATCGACGAGGACGCCTACCGCCAGCGCGAGCCCTCCAAGCGTCATGATGTTGATCGTCTGCCCGGTCAGTTTCAGAAGGACAACCGCCGTGAGGAGCGCGAATGGAATCGTGATGACCACAATCAGAGAGGATCGCCAGTCACGCAGGAAGAGCAGCAGGGTCAATCCTGTCAGCAACGCTCCGATGATGGCTTCTCGGAGCACCGACATGAGGGCGTTGCGTACATACGCAGACTGGTCAAACTCATAGGTGATCTTGATGTCTTCGGGAACGAGGGACTGGAAGCGCGCGAGACTCTGCCGGACCTCCTGCACAACCGTCAGCGTCGAAGCGTCCGGCCTCTTCGTCACTGGAATGTAAATGGTGCGTTTCCCGTTCAGGAGCGCATAGCCTGCCAGCAAATCTGACGAATCCGCAACGCTTCCGATATCGCGGATGTAGACCGATGCGCCGGAACCCAGCTTCAGCGGGATGCTGAGTAGATCCGTGATCTGCGTAACAGTGGAATCAGTTGTAACGAGCGTGTGCGTCGTTCCGATGTCCGCGTTGCCTGCCGGCTGGATGCTGTTGCCGCTCGTCAGTGCCTGGACTGCCTTTTCCGGCGACAGCCCGTGCGCCTGCAGCTTCTGCGGATCAATGTTGATGACAATTGTCCTCTGGTTCCCACCGAAGGGCGGCGGGGACGAGACACCTGGTAAGGTCGCAAAGACAGGGCGCACTCGATTCAGCGCAAGGTCCTGAATTTCCGCAAGTGTCCGTGACGGGCTGGAAAAGACCATGTAGCCCACCGGTAACGTGCCGGCGTCATATCGGATCACGAATGGCGAAACCGTTCCGGGAGGCATGAACGCTCTGGCACGATTCACGTAAGAGATCGTCTGCGCGAGCGCATCGCTCATGTTCGTTCCGGGGTGGAATGTAAGCCGAAGGAGCGCAGTGCCTTGGATGGACTTCGCTTCTACGCCCTCGATGCCGTTGATGTAGAGGAAATGGTACTCGTAGTAGTACGAGACAAATCCTTCCATCTGCTGCGGACTCATGCCGCCGTATGGCTGCGCTACGTAGATGACCGGCAGATCGAGGTTCGGAAAGATATCGACACGAGTCCGCATGATAGCCAGAACGGACGAGAAAGCAAGTGCGACAACCAGGACGATGACGGTGATGGGACGCCGAAGGGCGATACGAATTAGCCACATAAATGCTACTTTCCTTTCGCCTGGCTTTGCAGTAGCTGCAGAAACGGTTGCAGATCGCCTTGCGCGACAGCCACCCCAAGTTCCGCTCTCCAGACTCCCAGACGGGCAATTGCAGCATCGCCCTCGGCCTGTGCCAGCACACCCTCGGCAGCAGCGACGTCAACGACGGTTGCTAAACCCGATCGGTAACGCGCTTGTTGCTGTTGTTCGCTTGCCTGAGCAGCAGTAAGTTCGATCGGGGTGTTTGCAGCCAGCTTACGAGCTCCTGAGAGCGTCGCCTGCGCTTGCTGAACCGCCGTCGTGACATCACTGAGGGCCTGATCCATTCGCGCATGCTCGGCTTGCACATTTGCTTGCTGCACGCGGCGCTGATCGCGGATGTTGAAGAAGTCGAAGGCGGAAAAGGTCACCTGAACCCCCGCTGCCCAGTTGAGGGTTTCCGGAGCAAGCCCCGCTGTCCCACCGGGAAAGGGTCCAGTGGTACTTGTCCCCACTCCTCTCCCAAAGACGACGCCCGAGGTGCTGAAGACCGGGACGTAGCTCCGGTCGAGGAATCGCTCCTGAGCCTCCTGTTGGAGGGTCAGCGCGTGCTCTTCCAATACAAACGGGTGACTTGCTTCCGCCGCCGTAGCAATATCCGTCGTGGGTTGAGCCGCGAGGAGGCCATACGCATCAACCTCTGCTTGTCGGTCCTTAGCCTGGAGATACTCAGCAAGTGCCGCCCGTTTGACCGCCACTTGCGTTTCTGCCTGAATGAGTTGGTTGCGTGCCAGCGCCAACTGCGCTTCTGCCTGGGACGCATCTGCTCCTGGACGCAGCGTGTTATCGACCAGGACGTGGACAACTTTGTTGAAGGATTCGTACCGTCGAACGTTCGCCTGTGCCACTGTCACTCGCTGCTCGGCTGCTGCGAGATCGAAGAAAGCGCTACCGACGTTCGCACTCACTTGCAGCTGCGTCAGCATAGAAGCCTGCTTTGCGGCTTCGCCCCCCTGACGGGCGACCTCGACCTTCGCGCCGCGCGCTCCAAAGTCGAAGGGCTGCCAGCTCACGAGGGCCCCACCGGTACTGTTCCATGCGCTCCGTGTCGCATCGGCAGGAAGAATTGATCCCGTAACGCTGGGAATTATCGACTGAGGGAGGGTGAGCCCCAGGACGTTATTCGCCGTCGCTCGATCCGTCTGCCAGAGAATGTCCGTGCGCGGCAAGTATGCAGTTTTGGCGACCCCGATGGCTTCGTGCGCTGCGCTCTGCTGGGCCTGTGCCGCCCGAATGGCCGGATAGTTCGCAGTCGCCGTCGCAATGACCTGTTCGAGTGTTAGTGGATTGGAAGTGGTCTCCGCCGTCGCCTGTGCGGATGCGGCAGGTCGCGCTACCAGGACCGAGCCAAACGCGCAGAGGAGAGCGAAAGAGGGTCTACGCATAGAGAGAACCACGACTCCAGGGCAGAACGAACTCTGCCGATGATTGGAAATCATAGCATCGAAATTCGATAATATGATGAAGGCCGCGGAAAACGAGGTATCCTTTGCCTGTGTCGACACATCAACGGGATATTTTTACAGGTCTCATTCGCATTCATGTGCTCGTTCACGCCGAGCACGAATCGCTCTTCGGTCTCGCCATGATGGAGGAACTGAAGCATCATGGGTACCGGATCGGCCCCGGAACGCTGTACCCACTTCTGCACGGCATGGAGCGTGATGGCCTGCTCAAATCAGAGTTGAAGAACATCACTGGGCGCAGACGCCGACTTTACAAAATCACTGCCGCCGGGAGAAATGCTCTCAAAAAGGCTAAAACGTTAGTCGATGAGTTGCACCATGAACTGTACGAAGAGCACCCAAGACGCGTCTCCGACTTGGAATTAAGTGACCTAGGCAAATCGAGAAAAGGCGCGAAATAGCAATTATTGCGCTCATGTCTAAGCTGCGGCGTATGGACTGAAGCATCTCTCCAAAAAGCCAGGATTGAGGGGCCAAGCAGCGGGGAGATCTACTAGTTTTCGTCCAATGCTCGCCTGTTGTTCTTCGTCGGCTTTTTCGATGCTGTCGATATAACGCTGTAAAGCGACTCGTTCGCGAGTGCTGTCGATACTCGCCACCGCGCGGAACTTTGAGCCATCAATGGCGATCCACTCACCACGGATTAGACCGCAGCTGCGTGCAAAGCGAATAAGTTCGGCGCCTGCTGCTATAACTGCATCGCGGTGCATCCGACGGAACTCTGCAATGCTCTTGTGATCCGGATACAAGCGGTCTAGAAGCCACATCAACTCGACATTTCGACGGCACTCAGCTTCCAAGCGCCGCGACGAGCGGATCTGGTTTAGATAGCCGTACAGATACAACTTCAACAAATCGCGCGGATCGTAGCCAGGTCGCCCCGTCTCAGCGGCCATTGCGCGCTCGAAGCCAAGATCCGACATCGTAAGTCCTTCGACGAAGGCGTCAATCACGCGGCAGTGAAGTTTGTGGTCTCCGACGGCAATGATCCGTCCGGGCGCGGGATGGACCTTCTTATCTTTCCATTCGGCAGCTTTCTCATAAATATAGCCCGCCGTGAGAAGTACGACACCGGACGACAACGCGATGACCAGATCCCATTGCCAGCTTGAGCCCATGAAAAGATATAATAATACACCGTTGTATAAAATACACGAATGTATTGTATGAAGGGGATAGCGCGACAAGCGGAGGTGAATGTGGTCGATCGAGCCGGGGGTGGCAAGCGCGCACGTACAAGAGAGAAACTCATCTCGGCGGCGGCGGCAATTATCGGCGAAAAGGGTTACGACCGGGCACCGCTCGAGGAGATCGCCGCACGCGCCGGGATGACCCGAGGCGCGGTCTACGGCAACTTCAAGAACAAGGAGGAGCTCTTCCTGACCCTTATTGCGTCGCGCTGGAAACCAATTGTCCCGCCATTGAAGCCCGGCGCCAGCCTCAAGGAACAGTTGCACATTTTAGGCGAGACGGTAGCCAAAGAGGCACAGGCTCGTCGAAGTCAGGCTGCCGCAGCGACTGCATTTCAACTATACGCGCTGACCCACGAGCCGATGCGGTCCCATCTGACAAAACAGAACGCGGCCACCTATCGGCGCATGGCAAAGGAATTACTGAAGGTCGTGTCAGCGAAAGAGCTGCCTATGTCAGCCGAGAAGTTCGTCCGCATACTGGATGCGATGACTACAGGCTTGCTATTCACGTATTTTCAAACCCCGGAACTGATAACCGAAGACATTATCATCACCGCGTTCGAAGCGCTGGTATGAAGGCGTTGGGAATGCGGCACGCCGCCTACCTCGGCTATGTTAGGCTAATTCGCCAAGCTTGCTTTCTCTCGCCACTTCGAAGTGTTCACGCCCATCACGAGGAGCCACATAAACACCGACGCTTCCCCGAGGAGGCCGCAGGCCAGATTGTAGGGGGACAGAAAGTTTACGAGCGGGTTTGATACATAGGTCAGCCAACCCAAACCGCCAATCACCATGAGCCCGCCCAGCATTCGCGGCAGAAAGGTCGACCTGAAAATGAGGTAGCCGATCAGGAGGCAATAGAATCCGGCAAACACAATGGCGATGTTCACGCCCTGAGGCTGCGATCGAAGAGTCTCAAAGCTTAGTCCCACGAGGCTGAAGAATGCCGCGAGCAAAGAGAGGACCCTGTTCACCGGCTTAAAGATGACATAGAGGATCAGCGTCACAACGACCATGCCCGAGATCGCGACGAGGCCCCCTGCGACATTCAACCTGCCGCGAAGGAAGAGCTCGGCGAATGTTACCGTCATTACGCTGAGCAAATAGAGGGCACCGGCAATACGGGCCTTGAATCGCGGCGACGCTTCTGAAATCCGTTGCATCATCACTGCTGCGCTCATATTCGGATGTGTTGCAACTTTCAGAGTTGCTGGCTGGTGACGTGAAAGAATCGCGACATGGGAACCCGACCCGCGATCTTCATATGGCGGCAGACCGAAGCCGGCCTCATACTGTGTGCGGTCCGGTGGTACCTTCGGTATTCTCTCTCGCTGCGCGCTGTTGAAGAGCTGCTGGAGGAGCGCGGTCTCTGTGTCGATCACACAACCGTCTGGCGCTGGGTGCAGGATTACAGCCCGGAGTTGGAGCAGCGACTGCGAAGGCATCTCAAGCCGACCAACAAGTCCTGGCGAGTGGACGAAACCTGCGTTCGCGTGAAGGGTCGCTGGTGCTACCTGTAT
>JBAVYX010000371.1:0-16679 GCA_049588475.1 Silvibacterium sp.
TCCCTATGCAGATACCGGGGAGCGGCTGATCGAGGCATTCGTCGTACCGGCTGCCGGTGCGGAGCTGCGCCTGAGCGAGGCCGTAACGGTGAAGCAGATCCGAGACGGTCGGCTGGTCTTGAATAGCAGTGCCGGGCCGAGGACTGCGGTCTTCTTCTTCTCAAGCCGGACGGGGATGGTGGTGAAGCGGCCGGCGGTGGGCGCAAACGGCTTTGTGCTGGATCACTACGACCGGCGGGCGATCGAGACGCATCTGCATGCGGTTGGAGACAGGCTGCTCGAGGCGTTTGGCGATCATCCTCCGTATGCCGTGTTTAGCGACAGCCTGGAGGATTATGGATCGAATTGGACGCCGGATTTTCTGGAGGAATTTCGCCGGCGGCGTGGGTACGACCTGGAGCCGTATCTTCCCGCACTGATCGGCGATATAGGTCCGAAGACTGCTGCGGTGCGCCACGACTGGGGCAGAACGCTGACAGAACTTGCAAACGAAAACTTTCTGGAGCCAATGCACGCGTGGACAGGACAGCACCACACGCTGCTGCGCTCGCAGACATATGGGTTCCCTCCGGTGACGCTATCGAGCAATCAGTACGAGGACTTGCCGGAGGGTGAGGGCAAGGCGACGCTCCTGATGTGGCGTGAATTCTCGGATACACGATGGGCCGCCTCGGCGGGGCATCTGTTCGGGCGGCCTGTAATCTCATCGGAGACGTGGACGTGGCTGCACTCACCGGCGTTTCGCGCGACGCCGCTCGATATGAAAGCAGAGGCAGACCTGCATTTTCTCCAGGGGATCAATCAACTGGTGGGACATGGCTGGCCGTATTCGCCGGAGACGGCCGGCGAGCCGGGCTGGCAGATGTATGCCGCGGCGGCGCTCAATGCGCACAATCCGTGGTTTGCGGTGATGCCCGAGCTGGCCGGCTATCTGCAGCGGGTGAGCTTTGCACTGCGGCAGGGCAAGCCGGCAAACGATGTCGCTCTGCTGCTGCCGAATGATGATGTGTGGGCTTCCTTCAAGGCCGGATTAGAGCGGAACAAGCCCGCGACCTCGGCCGCGGGGTTTGACGAGACTGGGTCGAATGTGACCGTCGATGAATCGATGGGAGAGTTTCTCGGCAGGGAAGTGATTGGTCAGGTTCTGGATGCGGGGTTCAACTTGGACTTCGTGGATGCGGACGCGATTGACCAAGTGGGAATTCCGTACAAGGCGCTGATTTTGCCGGGAGTGGACCGTCTGCCGGTGCAGACATACGAGAAGATTCTGGAGTTCGCACGGCATGGGGGCGTGGTGATAGCCACGCGGCGAATGCCAGCGACCGCGCCTGGCCTGAAGAACGCAGAGGAGGATACGGCGCACATCCGGGAAATTTCGCGAACCTTGTTTGAGGGGAATGGCTCGGCGCATTTTGTCAAAGACGAAAGCCAACTTGGAGCGACGCTCGGCAAAGATCTGGTTCCGGACATGAAGCTCACGCCGCCCACCCCGGAGATCGGTTTCATACATCGCAAGCTGCCGTATGGCGATCTCTACTTTGTTGCGAACACAGACAACGAGCCGAAGCATGTGCGGGCAAAGTTTCGCTCGGCCAAGCGGGCAGAGTTCTGGGATGCGTTTACAGGGAAGATGACCAGTGTGGTTGATCCAGCGAACGTGGAGCTTGATCTCGAACCGTACGAGTCGCGGTTGATTTTCTTTTCTGAAGAAGTGTTGGCTGCGCCGCCGGAGAGATCGAGCGGCAAGGTGACGGAAGTCGATCTTTCGCACGGCTGGCATGTGACGTTTGGAGACAGTGGGCCCACGATCGACATGGCAGAGCTACGGTCGTGGTCGGATGATTCACGCTTTCGGTATTACTCAGGTGTTGCGACGTATGAGAAGACTGTTGATCTGCCGCAGGCAGGTGCGGGAGCGCGGGCGTTACTGGACTTCGGTGCAGGGATTCCAGTAGCGAAGCCCTCGCCTCTGGGCGATCACAATATGCGGGCATACCTCGAAAGCCCGGTGCGCGAGACGGCGCAAGTGTACGTGAACGGACAGCTCGCTGGATTGGCGTGGCGGCCTCCATACCAGGTGGATATGACGTCGTTTGTAATGCCGGGAAGAAATGTGATTCGCATCGCGGTGGCAAACACTGCAATCAATCAAATGGCGGGACGCGCGTTGCCGAACTACCGGCTGCTGTGGGACCGCTACGGGCAGCTCTTTGTGCCGCAGGACATGCAGAACCTGCAGCCGCTGCCTTCGGGGATCACCGGGCGCGTCACGCTGATCGAGACTGATCCAGCGCGATAATACGGGAGGGAAAATGACATGCCGCGAGTCGCGTTTCTGCTACGCCTGAAGAAAGACGCCGGACCGGCCTACGATGAATCGCACAAAGCGGTGTGGCCGGAGATGCTGGAGTTGCTAAAACGTGCGGGCATCTCGGACTACTCGATCTTTCGGCGCGATGAGTTGCTGGTGCTCACGATGCGCGTAGAGGATTTTGAGTCTACCTGGGCAATGATTGAGAACGATCCGGTTAATCTGCGCTGGCAACAAGAGATGTCTGCCCATTTTGCGCCGCTCGACGAGCTTCGCCCCAATGAACGCTTTCCGATGATGGAAGAAGTTTTCTATCTACCCTAATTCATCTATTGGCCTGCCGAGTCATTCGCCGGTGCGGTGACTGCGACTGAGAACGAATATGTGCCAGCGGGGAGCAAGTAAGTTGTGCGGCCGTCAGTCTCGCCGGTGGCATGCACGCGCTTGCTACTTGCGATGGGCACGCCATCGAGCGAGAACGCAGTCTGCTGGCTGGCAGTTAGAGGCAGCTCGGCTGTCGTGTTCGGAGGAATCTTGAGATTCCAGGCCGCAGTCGAGCCCTTCACGGACCAGGAGGAGTGGATCTGTCCGTAGCGCGAGTCATAGGAGAAGTCGAGACTGCCGAGTCGCGCATCGAAGGTGGGATGCAGGTAGATGGTGTGATAGCCAGCATCAGCAGTTGTAGCATCGACGCCCGCACCGTAACGGTAGATCCAATCGGCGACGGCTCCGTAGGCGTAGTGATTGTAGGAATTCATGCTTGGATCGGCGCGCATTTGGTCGCCGTTCCAGCGCTCCCACATTGTGGTCGCTCCATGACCGACGAGATAGCCCCATGAGGGGTATTCGGTGTTGAGCAGCAGCCGGTAGGCAACATCAGAATGACCGGTATCGACGAGGACGGCAAGCAAATAAGGTGTGCCGAGGAAGCCGGTGCCCAAACGCCAGCCGTTTTTTTGGATCTTTGCGACCAACTTATCCGCGACAGCGGCGCGCAGCGAGTCGGGGACCAGTCGCATCTCGAGAGCGAGGACATACCCGGTCTGTGTGTCTCCACCCTTGCTTTTAGCATTAGGGTTGTTGATCTGAGCGAAGGGTGAGGGACTATTGTCGGCGCTCTCGATCATACCGTCGGGATGAACGAAGGCAGTGATGAAGGCAGCCTTGATCTTGTCAAAGAGGTCGGAGTATTTCTTCTCGTCCTCGGTGCGACCGAGCGCGTGCGCCATCTCCTTCATGAGAGTGACGTCATAAGCCCAGTAGGCGGTGGCGACGAGAGTCTGTTTCGTGGGACCCTCGGGCGAGAGCCAGTCGCCGAAAGGGGTGCCGGATTTCTTCCAGATATAGTCGGGGCTCTCGGTCTGGATCGCGGCGAGATATTTCTCCATCCCACCCCAGTTCTGGTCGATGGTGCGCGTGTCTCCGGATTGCAGCCAAGAGGTCCAGGGAATGATGACGCCGGCATCGCTCCAGCCTGCGCCGAAGCCGGGGGTCGGCGTGGAAGTGCCTGGCGCAAAGAATCCGTACATCGCGGTGCCTGCCTGCGTACCGCGAAGGTCGCCGGCGAACTTCTTCGAGAACTGCGAGAGGTCCATGTTGTAGGAGGCCGCGCGCCAGAAAACCTGCGCGTCGGCAGCCCAGCCGAGACGCTCGTCGCGCTGCGGACAGTCGGTCGGTACGCCGACGAAGTTGGAGCGCTGTCCCCAGAGGATGTTTCTCCAGAGCTGGTTGATCATGGGGCTGCCGGTGTGCAGGTCCACGGTGAACGGCGCATCGGTGTGATAAACAGCGGTGGTTAAAGCATCGATGGCGGGTTTGGTTTTCAGGCCGGTCAGCTCGACGAAGCGGAAGCCGTGGAAGGTGAAGAGCGGCTGATAGTCTTCGAGGCCTTTGCCGGACAGGATGTAATGATCCGTGGCCTTCGCGGTGCGGAGATTTTCGGTGTAGATGGTTCCGTCGGCATTGAGCACTTCGGCGAATCGCAACTGGATCTCGGTTCCGGCAGCGCCTTCAACGTGCAGGTGGGCGACGCCAGCCATGTTCTGACCGAAGTCGTAGACATAGACGCCAGCCTCGGGTTCGGTGAGCGATTTCGCATACAGCACCTTCTCGATGCGGATGGGCTGAAAATCCTGCGCGATGATGGCTAGCTCGAGAGGCTCGACGACTTCGATCGGACTCCACTTGGCATCAGAGAAAGCCGCGGTGCTCCATCCGGGTTGCTCCCGGCGCGCGTCGTAAGTTTCGCCGTCGTAAATCTCAGCTTTCAGGATCGGGGAGACGTCGGCCTTCCAGCTTTCGTCGGTCGCGATCCAGTCGATGGTGCCGTCGGCGTATTCGATGCGCACCTGCGCCTTAAGAGCGGGCGGCGTATCGCCGTAGTTGTAAGGCTGCTGCTGCCACTGGAGCGGCGTGGTGTACCATCCGGGCGCAAGATAAGCGCCGATGGCGTTGCCTCCTCTCTTGAGGTCGGCGGTGACGTCGTAGGCCTGATAGGTGACGCGGCTGCGATAGTCGGTCCAGCCCGGGGAAAGTATCTGATCGCCGACGGCGTGGCCATTGATCCAGAACTTGTAAGCTCCGAGGGCCGTGGCGTATAGGCGCGTCGAGCGGATGGGCTTCGAGATATCGAAGCCATGACGCAGCATCTTCACAGTGCCAGTGGGCCAGGGGCGGCCGACGTCGGGGTTCTGTGTCGGGTCGGTGACGACATATCGAACGGCGTGGCTCCACGAGGCGTCAGAGAAAGCAGGATCACTCCAGCCCTGGGGCGCGTTGAGCGCCGCCTTCCAGCCCTCGTCGCTGCGAATGAGGGTGACGGAGCCGTCGACCATCTCAAGGTAGAGGCAGGAACTCATGGGGGTGGTGGCGTTAGCGGAAGCGTTGACGCTGCTTCCTGTGCTGGCGTACAGCGTGGCCTCAACGGCGAGAATGTTCTTGCCCGGCTGCAGGCGGGAGGTAACGTCAACCATGCGGTAGCTCTTCCAAGGTGTCTGCTTCCAAGCCGGCGGGGGTTCCCCCTCCAGTACCTGCTTGCCATTGACCCAGGCGGAGACTGTGTCCTTGCCGGTGACATAAAAATGGGCGACGCGTATGGGACCGGTAGGGGTGAAGCTATAGCGGAAGTCGTGCTGCGTCTGGGCGCCAGATGTGCTCGCTCCCCCTGAGTTGGTGATCCAGAGGGCGCCGGACTCGCGGATGCGGCGCTCCTCCTGCTGCTCGAAGCCGATCCACTTGCCGCGCCAGGCAGAGGGATCCATCAGGCCGGTCTCCCACCAGGTGACGTCACTGGCAGGATAGGCGTTGCCGTCCTTGTCCCAGACTTTGACGCGCCAGTAGTAGCGCTGCTCGGCCTTGAGTGCGGGCCCAGCGTATGTCACATCCACGGATTTGTCGGACGCAACGCGGCCGCTGTCCCAGATATCGGGCTTGCCAGAGAGCAGCAGGACGGGCGCGGTGGCCACCTCGAGCTGATAAGCGGTCTGCTTCGCCGCGAAACGATCGTCCTGCAACTGCCATGAGAGCTGTGGCTGGGGCGTGTCAAGTCCGATGGGGGTGGAGAGCGCGTCGCACTGCAGATGGACCGGCTTTTGCGGGACATAAGCCGCGCCGGCCAGGGACGACAACATGAAGAGAAACACAAAGGCGGATAGCGCTGGGGTAGGGCTTTGAAGCCCACGGGTATCAGGTTTTGACATGTGCAAAAAATATCTTCGATGCGAGACTTGACTGTCAATTGGACAGGCCAGTGTACTCGCTGGTCGTCGGCTTAATAGCGATAGTTTGTTGAACGCTCTGCTAGCTGGACGATTCGACATATATTCGTGCGGAAGTGAGCTGGGGTGCTGGCGCACCCGTTTCAAGCGCCTGCAACCATTCGCGAATGTCATTGCAAAGCAAGGTGACGGAGATACCTCCGAAGCGTGTGGGATAACGTTCAAGCCGCCCCAGGGCAGCTCTCAATAGTTGTGCAGTTCCTCGGGGATTATTGCGTTGAAAGTGATGGAACGCGGCAGTCACCTGAATCAACGCTTGCAAGAACATCTTCTCCGGCTCCCGAGACTCCAGCCACACACTTTCCCATGCCTCATGTGCTGCAAAGAATTCCTCCGCATGATAGCGCCGTAGACCTTCAGCAAGTGCGCCCCGGGTCCAATCAAATTCCATCTGCTGTCCCCCCGCCACAAGCTAACATCGTATGGATAGATGCATCATGACTCGAGCCCCCAGTTGCGTGCCGATCACCGAGCCGTTGCGAATTCCGCTCGCCGCTGGCTGGTTCTCCATGGGGTCCGATGTCGGTCAGGCTGTGGAAGGCCCTGTTCATCGCGTCTGGGTAGATTCCTTTGCCATGGCGGTAACCCAAGTCACTGTTGAAGAATACGCGCGTTTTCTGGACGCCACTGGGAGGATACCGCCCCCATCCTGGTGCGATCCCAACTTCTCTCATCCTCGGCAACCAGTAGTGGCGGTTTCGTGGTTCGACGCCGTCGCATACTGCGCATGGCTTTCCGCAATGACCGGCTCGCACTATCGGCTGCCCACAGAGGCTGAGTGGGAGCGGGCCGCGCGCGGCAATGCTGAGAGGATGTTGTTCCCTTGGGGCAATGATCCGCCGACCTCACGCCCCACCTACCACAGCCGTTGGAAGACCGGCCCTGAACCGGTCGGACAATCACAGCCGAATGCTTACGGCTTGTTTGAAATGTGCGAGAACGTACATGAGTGGTGCAGCGATTGGTTTGGGGCTGACTACTATGCGATTTCACCTGATCGGAACCCGCAAGGACCGGAAGAAGGCAAGAGAAGAGCGTCGCGCGGAGGTTCCTGGCGACACCACATCAAAATTTCAAGATGTTCGGCACGTTCCAGCATCCCACCGGAATTCAAATATGCTGATTATGGTTTTCGGGTCGCTTGCGATGGGTTTCGCTAAACATAGCGCACTGAGCGAATGACCGGCGAGTACGGAACGTCAGCCGTTCACGCTGAAATCGTGTCGTCCCAGTTTTGGTGCTCCAGTAGGGGTGAAAGCTTTTCGGCATGGTTCGGTCTTCGCTGAAAGCGGTGCAGCCAAAGGTAAATTACCGGGGTTACGTATAGCGTCAATGATTGTGAAACAAGGAGTCCGCCCACAACTGCGATACCGAGGGGGCGACGGGCCTCGCCGCCTATGCCGCCGCCAAAAGCAACCGGCAGCGCCCCTAGAAGCGCCGCCATCGTGGTCATCATGATGGGACGAAAGCGCTGAAGGCAGCCCTCATAGATTGCCTCCTCAGGCTTCATGCCGGTATTGCGTTCGGCAGCGAGCGCAAAATCGACAATCATGATCGCGTTTTTCTTCACGATGCCGATTAGCAAGATGATGCCGACGAATGAGTAGAGATTGAGATCCTGACCAAACAGCAGCAACGTCAGAAGAGCGCCGATCGCGGCTGAGGGCAGACCGGAGAGAATGGTGATGGGATGAATGAAACTCTCGTACAGGATTCCGAGAACGAGATAGATCACCATTACAGCGATGACAAGCAGCAGGCCGAGGCCTTTGAGGGAGCTCTGAAACTGAGCGGCCGTTCCCTGGAAAGCGAAGGACATGGTTGCCGGCATGCCCATCTCTTCCGTCGTTCGCCTGACGATACTGGTTGCTGTCTCAAGCGAGATGCCCGGCTTGAGATCGAAATGAAAAGTTACGGCGGGAAACTGGCCAACGTGATTTACAGTCAGCGGCGCTACTGTTTGCGTAAGCGTCGTTATGGCTGAGAGCGGAACCAGTTGGCCCGTATTCGAGCGGATGTAGAGGATTCCCAGCGCTGCCGGATCCCGTTGATACTGTTTCTCAACTTCAAGAATTACGTCATACCGTTCCGATGCCACCATGATGGTGTTTGCGAGGCGGTTTCCGTAGGCATCGTAGAGGGTATTGGCAATCTTCTCCGGATCGACATTGAGCGACATGGCAAGATCGCGGCGTATATCGACGTTGATCCGCGGCGCGCTCATCTGCAGATCGGTGGAGACATTTTCCAGCTCGGGCAGAGATTGCAGCTTCTCTTTCAGCCTGGGCGCCCATCTGTAGAGCTCTTCGGCATCTGGTCCTTCCAATGCCGCAGAGTACTGAGAACGTCCCTCATCCTGGCCGAGGCTCACAAAGTCGGCTTGCCGTAGATAAACATTGAGCCCGGGAATGTTATTTAGCTCCTTCTGCAGATCAACCATGATTACCTTCACCCCAGGCCGATGCCCGTTTTTGATCAGGTTGACCCAAAACCAGCCCCCGTTTTGCGATTCGATGCCCGACAGGTTGCTTTGCATACCCGGAATCTTCGCAAGGAGCTTGTTGACCTCCTGGCCGTACGCAACCATCCGTTCGAAGGAGTTATCCTGCGAGGCTTCCAGTGTTCCTGAGAAAGCGCCGACATCTACCGCAGGCATGAAGCTCTTCGGCATGACGATGAAGAGGAAAATGGTGAGGGCGGTCATCGCAATACTGGCCAGCATGGTCGCGCGCTGATGCCGCAACACCGCGTCCAATGAACGCCTGTAGAAGTTCTTGACCCTTTCAAAAAGCCGCTCAGACCATTCCTGGAACCGGTTCTTTAAGTCTTCCCGTGAACCTAAGAAGCGACTGCACAGCATGGGAGTCAACGTGAGCGCCGTAAGACCTGAGAGCAATATGGACACGGAGATTGTGACGGCAAATTCGCGCAGCAGGCGACCGAGCACTCCGTTGAGAAAGACAATGGGCAGGAAGACAGCTACCAGCGAAAGGGTCATGGAGATGATCGTGAAGCCGACCTCGCGCGCGCCGTCGAGCGCAGCCTGCAATCGCGATTTGCCCATCTCACGATGACGCACGATGTTTTCGATCATGACGATGGCATCGTCAACAATGAACCCCACCGATAAGGTGATCGCCATCATCGAGAACATATCGACGGAATAGTTGAGCAAATGCATTACGACGAACGAGCCTAGTATCGACACGGGAATCGTCGCGCTCGCAATGATGGTGGAAGACGCTGTGCCGAGAAATGCAAAAATGACCAGGACGACGAGGATGATTGTTATGACGAGAGTTCTGTTCACCTCGGCGATGGAATCCCGAACGGTCTCTGCGTCGTCGGCAACGTTTCCGAACGAGACTCCAGGGGGCATGGTTTCCCGCAGAGATTGAATCACAGTCTTTACCTGATCAGCCACCTCGACAGTATTTGCGCCGGGTTGTTTCCGTACCGCGAGGATGATGCTGCGACGGCCGTTAATCCAGAAGGTGCGTTTGTCGTTGCTTGAGCTGTCGAAGACATTTGCAACCTGATCAAGCCGCAAAGGAACACCGTCCCTGTAGGCGACGATCAACTGCGAGAACTGAGTTGCGGACGCCAGTTGACTATTCGCCTGGAGCGAGTAGTCCCTCGCGTCTCCATACAGCGTCCCTGTAGGAAGGTTGGCAGTGTTGGTGCTCAACGCTGTACGAATCTGCTCGAGATCCAGACCATATGCTGCCAGCTTTCCCGGATCTGCTTCTACGCGAATTGCCGGTTGCTCCGGACCATACACGTTCACCTGCGACACGCCGTTCACCATGGATATTCGTTTTGCAAGCACTTGGTTGGCATATTTCGCGAAGTCATTGAACGCCATCGTTGTCGAGGACATTTCCAGCCATATGATCGGGGATTCCGCCGGATTCACTTTGGAATAAGACGGCGGTGAGGGCATGTTTGCGGGGAGATTTCCCGCTGCCCGCGAGATTGCAGCCTGCACATCCTGCGCGGCTGCGTCCACACTGCGGTTTAGGTTGAATTGCAGAGCGATGTTTGTCTCTCCGACCAAACTGGATGAAGTCATGTTCTCAAGGCCAGGAATCATCGAGAACTCGCTTTCCAGCGGGGTAGCGACGGTCGCTGCCATCGCATCAGGATTCGCTCCCGGCAAGGACGCCGAAACGCGGATGGTCGGGTATTCGACATCAGGCAGGTTACTTACCGGGAGGGAGAGATAACTCAGGAGTCCAAATCCTGCGATTGCCGCGATGAACAGGGTCGTAGTCGTAGCGCGGCGAATGAAGAAGTCAGTAGAACGCATGGTCAGGCACCTGGCACGGAATACGGGATGCGCGTCATTGTGCAGGGTTCTTCGATGCAGATGGAGTTGGCTGAATGCGCGGAGTCTCGATCAGCGAGATTCTCGCGCCGGGCGTGAGCCTAAGCTGTCCTTCGGTTACGATTGTGTCGCCCGCGCTGATGCCGCTGCCAATAATCGCCTGTTCGGGGCCGTTCTCCGATCTATATGTGCGCAGCACAGTTACAGGCGCCGTCGTCGCTCTATCGAATCTGATGAGCCAGGCGTATTTTCCGTCCAATCCGTTCTGAATTGCGGAACCCGGCACCACGATTCTTCCGGTTTCCATTCGCAGCCGGAGGTGGACATTGACGAATTGGCCTGGCCAGAGTGCCCCATCCGCATTGGGAAACACGGCCTTGAGCCGGATTGTGCCGCTCGTTGCATCCACTCTGTTGTCAATGAAAACGAGATAGCCTTCGAATGAAGACCCATCGCTGTTGCTGGCTTCTACACTCAGTGGCCCGTTGGCATTCAACCGCTGCACTTTAGACAGGCTCTGCTCCGGAATGCCGAAAGTGATGTAGATCGGAGCCAACTGGAGAAGGCTGACAAGTGTTGTATCGTTTTCTCTTACCATGTTGCCCGTCTTCACCATGGCAGCGCCAGCCCGGCCGGAGATGGGTGCAATCACATGGGTATAGCTGAGCTGCAATTGTGTTTGACCAAGTCGCGCTCGGTCGGCCTTCGTTGTGCCTTCTGCCGCGTCCACCGCGGCCTGGTCTGAACGAAGCGCGGCGCGAGCCGTGTCACTCGTCGTGACGAGCTGGTTGACGCGCTGACCTGAAATCACGCCAAGCGTCCCAAGCTTTTGTGCGATTTCCGCTTCCGACTGGCTTTGTTTTTGCGATGCGGCGTCTCTGGCGACAACTGCACGGGCCTGCTGTTCGACCGCGGCATCCCGCTCCAGTTCGGCCTGCTGTTCCGCTGCCTGACGTTGCAGCGCTTCGGAGTCCATGGTGAAGAGCAACTGGCCCTTGCTGACCGTCTGACCTTCCGCAAAGGTGACGCCCTTAATTTGTCCGGCAATGCGCGACTTCACCTCTACACTCTCGATGGCCTCTACGTTTCCGACCGCGGAGATCTCTAAGGGAGCATCTCGAACTGCGGCGACAACGGCGCGGACCGGCACAACGACTGACGACGCGGCATCCGTTTTGGCTACCAGCCGGGAACATGACGTGAGAGGGAGGCAAAACACAAGCCCTACAGCGGCCAGCATTTGGTTTCGGTTCAAGCCAGGATTACCTCGCCCTTAGAATCCACGTCTTCTTTAGTCCGAACCACACTTATGCAGCCGGAGATGCGGAAATTGCAGGGAGCCATCGATAACACGCAGCAAGAAATATTCCTCCATCGCCAATAGAGATAAACCAAAGATTCAATGGCCTCTCTGCAGAATTGGCGGCGTTCCCTGCAAAGGGATGGACTCGGGCTTCCAACGAAGAAATGCTTTGAGGGACGAGACGTATACCCAAGCAACGCTGGCGCTACGAGGGATTACGATGAATACAAGAGTTTCAAGGCGGGATCGCTGTATCCTGGCGAAACTCTTCAGTGAGGTGAAGAAAGGACGCGCATGAATAGCCTTGCCATGAGTTCAGAATATGAAGAGGCGTCCTCGACTTCTGAGCAAGAAGCGGCGAGGCTGATTCCGGCCACCGGCATTCGCCTCAACGGTCACGCAGTCATATTTTCTGTGGCGACGATTCTGGCGCTGGCTACGGCAGGCGAGTGCTGGTCCGCGACTCATACCCAGTCTTTTGTTCCACATCTTATGTATGGCGCGGTTCTCTGGTTGTGGTGGGCTTGCATCGCCAGCGCCTTCTGGAAGCTTGGTGAGCGGGTACCCTTTGCAGCGAGTTTTTCCACGGAGGGGATTGCGATTCATTTGCTGATAGCATCGGTTCTCGGCGTAGTCCACCTTCTTCTATTGGGGAGCTTGGGCTTCACTGATCCGAATTGGCGCGCTCAAGGAGCCGCGCTCTCCGTCTGGACGGGCCTACTCAGTATCAATCGCTTTGGCATTGAAGTGTTGCTCTATGGCTTTGTCTTTGGAATCGCAGGCATCGCCCAGTTTCAGATCCGGGCGCAACGCGAAGCCATTAAGTCTCTGGAACTGCAAAAGCAGTTATCAGCCGCCCATCTGCGGGCGCTCCAGATGCAACTGGAGCCGCATTTCCTCTTCAACACCTTGAATGCGATCACGACTTTGGTTGAACTTGGAAGGCAGAAGGAAGCGGCGGAGATGCTTTCGCATCTCAACGCAATTCTGAAGAGTACATTGCAAAGGACGACCCCAGAGAAGGTTCCCTTATCGCAGGAATTGGAAAACATGGAGAATTATCTCGCCATAGAGCAGGTTCGTTTTGCCGATCGTCTGCGCATCGAAATCAAGGTAGAACCGAGTACCTTGGATAGCCTGGTTCCGTGCTTCCTGTTGCAGCCGATTGTTGAGAATGCGATCCGGCACGGCATTGCGAACTGTGAAAATGAGGGCCGCATTGAGGCATCGGCGAGACGTGAGGGAGCGTCTCTGCATTTGCGGGTGCGTGATTCCGGACCGGGATTGAGCGGTGCGTCACCAAACGGGCACGGCATCGGGCTCAAAAATACGCGGGAGCGGCTCGATCACTTTTATCGGAACGAATATGCGATGCAGGCGCGAACGCTCGACACCGGCGGTTTTGAGGTGGCGATTCGAATCCCCTACGAGCGAAGCTAAACGATGAGGCTGAAAGTCCTGATTGCCGATGACGAACCGCTCGCTCGCGAGCGGCTTCGCCTTCTTCTGAACGACGATGAAGAACTCGATATCGTCGGCGAGTGCCGAAACGGAAGAGAAATCCTTGCCGCCATCCGCGAAACACGGATCGACGTGCTGTTTCTTGATATCCAGATGCCCGGACGGGGCGGGTTTGAGGTAATCGAGCAGGTTGGCCCCGCTCACATGCCGGTTACTGTGTTCGTAACAGCACACAATCACTATGCAATACAGGCATTTGAGGTCAATGCGCTCGACTATCTGACAAAGCCTGTCGAGCCGGAACGGATGCGAGCCACACTTGTCCGCGTCAAGGAACACGTCGCATCGCGTTCGGCATTAATGACGCAGGAACAATTGAAGTCTGTGCTGACGAGTCTCGAAGCTGGAAGAGCACTCCAAAGGGAATATCCGAAGCGACTGCTGGTTCACAACGGCACAAAAGATTCCCTTGTCAATGTCAACGACGTTGAATGGATCGAGGCGGCAGATTACTATTCCTGCCTTCACATCGGAACGAAAAGCTTCATGTTGCGAGAAACCATCAAACACCTCGCAGACACCTTAGATCCGCAGAAGTTTGTGCGCATCCACCGCTCCATTATCGTTAACGTGGATCAGGTGCGCGAGATTTTTCGCGAAGGCCAAAGCGAGGGATCGGTAACCCTCATGAATGGGCAGCGGCTTAAGATGAGCAAGGTGGGCTGGCAGAGTTTGCTTGCGATGAGTATCACATAAGTTTCACTAAGAAGTGGCGGCTTCCGGACTCCTCCCCAAAAAATCGGGCCTCGGCTATTTTTTTAAAACGGAAATCTGGCGCGAACTCAGTTTCGGGTGGCAGATTAGCTCACTTGGACTAGAAGCCAGCTATTTGGGCAGATGCCTAATTCGCGGTTGGCAATAAAGAGGGCCAACCACGTTTCCAGACCTTAACGACTCGGAACGCATCTGCGGGCGCTTTTCATTTTTGCCCGCAACCAATTACGGCGAGGCGGAGACGGGGTTCAGTCCGATTGTCTCCTCATGAGTGCAGATCTG
Organism: Silvibacterium sp.; assembly: GCA_049588475.1. GTDB lineage: Bacteria > Acidobacteriota > Terriglobia > Terriglobales > Acidobacteriaceae > Silvibacterium. The sequence goes on from JBAVYX010000371.1 coordinate 14,235, forward strand.
GCACGCAGACGGTGTTCTCACCGTCCATGCATATGCCCCATCAGGAGCTATTATGCACCGCATGCGGAATATTCTTTTGATTCGGTCGATGCGAAATCTCTCGTGCACTCAGTAAGAAACAAGGTGTCAGATGTCCGCATAGTCGGCATCTCGTGCAGTTAGCTTCTGGACGCCAGCCATAGCCATATGTTCGATATGGCCGTTTGATCGGCATAGGGGCGGCAGTCATCTTTCGGCGGCCCGCGATGTGAGTCGGATACCAGTGATTTTTAGCCAATTAGAATAGTGGTTTCCATACATCGGCGAGTCAGAGGTGTTATGCAGCGACGAAAATTCGTCAAGTCATCGGTGTTCACTCTTGGGAGCGCCCTGTTGGCCAGGTCTCTCGAGGGTCTTTCTCTTCAGACACTCGCGCCGGCAGCGCCGCCTAATCCCTCGGTCAATCGCGTGCTCGTCATGTTCAAGTGCCATTTCGACGCGGGCTTCATCGATACTCAAGCTCGGGTCGTACAGCGCTACTTTGTTGAGTATTTTCCTCAGGCCATTCGCACCGCAGAAGAGATGCGGCAGACAGGTTCGAATCGATACGTCTGGACGACCGGCTCCTGGCTGCTCTACGAGTATCTTGAGCAAGCCTCGCCCGAAGATCGGCGGCGGATGGAACGGGCCGTGGGCGATGGCGACATCGCCTGGCACGCACTGCCGTTCAGCTGGCAGACGGAGATGATGGACCGTTCATTGATCTCCGGTAGCCTGTCCCTCTCGCGTTCTCTCGACCGGCGCTTTGGCCGCACCACAACCGGGGCAAAGATGACCGACGTTCCCGGTCATACCCGCGGCCTCATCGCTCCTCTCGCCGAACACGGCGTCAATTTTCTCGATATTGGTGTGAACGGCGGAAGCACTCCGTCTGAGTTGCCCCCGCTGTTTGTCTGGAAGGATCCCGAGGGCGCGTCCATAGTCGTCATGTATCACCACGAATACGGCAACATCGCCTGTGTGCCCGGCTCAGATCTCGCCATCGCTGTGGTGGTACGTGACGATAACAGCGGCCCGCATACTCCCCAGGAGATTGGGGAGATTTACGCCGATCTCGGGCGGCGCTTTCCCCGTGCCACCATCGTCGCCACCAACCTCACGGAAATTGGCAATGCCATTCAGCCGTATCGCAGTCATCTTCCAATGGAGACCCGAGAAATCGGTGACACCTGGATCTATGGCGTGGCCAGTGATCCGCTCAAGGTAGCTCGGTATCGCGAACTCTGCCGGCTGCGGCAGGCGTGGATTAGGGCGAATCAATTTCAATCCGGCGATGCAACTGACGTAGCATTGCTGCGGCGCCTGTTGCTCGAAGCCGAACACACCTGGGGCACGGATACCAAAACGTGGCTGGACTTTGATCACTACACACCGCAGAGTCTCGAAGAAGTGCTGAACACGAAGAACTACAAGGTGGTGGAGTTCAGTTGGCAGGAGAAACGCCAGGATCTATTCGATGGAATTGCAACTCTGCCGGCTGGACTGCGAAATGAGGCACAAAGCGCTATCTCTGCGCTGGCCCCTGGCCGGCCGGCAATGGCAGGTTCGCTCCATCCCCCGAGCAAGGACATCGAGACAGAGCACTTTATTCTCGGATTTGATGCAAATACCGGAGCGATTCACCGGCTGCGCAACAAGCAAACGGCGCGTGAATGGGCCTCGCCAGAGCACCCCCTTGCGCTTTTCTCCTATCAGACACTCTCCCAGGAGGACTACCAGAGGTTTCTCGCGAGCTACCTGACCACCAAGGCGGATTGGGCGCAGAAGGATTTCGGTAAGCCCAACATCGAGCGCTATGGAGCACGCAGCCAGAGTTGGTCACCCAAGCTTGTGGAGCTTCGGACGGAGCCTGTTCGCGAGGGTTCCCGGGTAATTGGGAGACTGCATATCGATGATCCAGAAGCGCTGCAGAGTGGTCGCGCGGCATTTCCGGGAATGATGTATGTTGAACTGGTCCTGCCCGACGCGGAACCGGTTTTGCGGCTGAATTTCTATTGGTTCGACAAGCTCGCGACGCGCATGCCCGAGGCGCTGTGGCTCACCTTCAATCCTTTGATCGCGGATCAGCGTGACTGGAGCATGGACAAATCCGACCAGAAGGTCTCTCCTTTCGACGTAGTCACTGCTGGCGGCCGACATCTGCACGCCGTCACCAAGGGTTTTGAGTACAAAGACGCGCACGGATCGCTGGAGGTAGAAACGCTCGATGCTCCCTTGATCGCGCTGGGTGAAAAGTCGCCGCTGAATTTTTCACGCTCGCAGCCCGATCTCGCCAAGGGCATTCATTGTGGCCTCTTCAACAACGCCTGGGGAACCAACTACATCATGTGGTTCAAGGAAGACATGCGCTTTCGCTTCCGGCTGCGGCTGTGAACGAATCGGAATACATGCCCGACGATCAGGTAC
>JBAVYX010000372.1:0-5043 GCA_049588475.1 Silvibacterium sp.
TCCGGAAACATGTGTTTTTCGAGATACGCCTGGGCCAGCTGATTATGGCCAAAGGCAAAGTTAGGGTCCATCTCGATGGTTTTGCGGCTCTGTTCTGTCGACTCGTCAGGAAAGTGCGCAATAAGAAGAAGTTCTGCCAAATCGGCATTGATGATAAGAGAAAGGGGATCCAGGTTTTCTGCCTTTGTCATTTCGGCGATGGCCTCACTATTCCGTCCTAACAAGGCCAGGTGCCAGGAATACCAGTGGTGACCGGTTGCATAGCTGGGGCTCAGCTCTAACGAACGTCGGAATTCCCTGTCAGCAGCTTCGAAATTCCAGTCGAAACCATCCAGGCAGAATGCAAGCGAAGCGTGCGCTTCGCCGAGGCTATCATCCAGTTCCAGTGCTTTCATGGCAGCGGCCTTTGCTCTGGGCATTGCTTCCTTCGGGGTCATCACAGCATATTGCCAATCGCCCAGTAGAGCATAAGTATCGGCCAGTCCACTGTAAGCCGCTGCGTAGTTTGGGTCCTTGGCAATAGCTTGGTTGAAGTAATCAACCGCCTTCTTTAGTCCGTCCGCGGTCCGCTTGTTCCAGAAGTATCGGCCCTTGAGGTACGCCTCATAAGCTTCGGGGTCAATCGCCTTCACACTTTTCAGTGCTGCCTGCTCCCGTGGAGTCACCTCGATACGTATCTGTTCGGCAATATTCCTGGCAACTTCCTTCTGGAGCGCTAAGGTGTCGCGGAGATTTCCCTCATAGCTCTCCGCCCACAAGTGCTTGTCATCTGGTGCCTGGATCAGCTGAGCCGTGATTCGAACCTGGTCCCCGGACCGCAGCACGGTACCTTCCACTACCGCGTCTACATTCAACTCCCGCGCGATCTCAGGAAGAGGCTTGCGCACTCCTTTGTACCCCATCACGGAGGTGCGGGAAATCACCCGTAAAGCGCGGAGCTGCGCCAGATCCGTAATCAGTTCGTCGGTCATGCCATCAGCAAAATAATCCTGAGTTGGATCGCCAGAGAGGTTGTCCAGCGGAAGCACCGCCAATGATCGGATCCCGGTGGGCGGACGGCCGTGCGAATGAAATAACCAGACTGCAAGGATTAGCAAGCTCAGAACCAGCGTCAGGACGACGATGACCCGACCCGTCGGCCAGAACCGGGGTTTGGACATGACGGCCAACTCCGCGTCGTCAAGTTGATGCTCAGGCTCTCTTCCGCGCCGATCTCCATCCGAAGATTCCGGGCTTTTCGTCGGGAGATCTGTATCGACAACCGTCACCTCCGCGATAAATCGATAGCCACGTTTCGGAAGAGTTTCGATATATCGCGGATTTTCAGCAGAGTCCCCTAACGCACTCCGGAGCTTCGCTATGGCGATGTTGACAGCCTGGTCAAAATCGCCAAAACTTTCGTTGGCCCAGACTCGGCCGCGCAATTCCTCCCTGGTGACAACTTCTCCCGGATGCTCCAGCAAGATCTCCAGCAATTTCATCGGCTGCTGCTGCACCCTGATTTTCACCCCCGCTCTGCGCAATTCGCCCGATTGCAGAGAAACCTCAAACGTTCCGAATCGCAAGATGGACGGGTGATGCAATGGTTCCATATGGGACTTGGGCTTCGCACGGAAGTCTAGCACCTTGCCCGGGCCTCAGAGCTTATGGGAGGAAAGTCTTTATCGCCATACCAACGTGAGAGACACCACCGACGCCAAGCCGAGAATATATGCGGAGCTAACTCATTGCCCATAAGTCAGTTGGCCGGCAATGAACCGGTTATGAGGAGAAAAGCCCCAGTGAATTGATACCTGGCGACCTGCCGTGTCAGATTGTGACGCGACATGCGGCTCCAGTGGTTCGGGACCCGGCCGCACGATTCGGGAGAGGTCAAATGGGGTGTCTTGGACTTGGCCCACAAGGGATGGCCCGATTCGGGACTTCATCCTCGCAGAACAAGAGAGCGCTGGTCGGCTTCGAAGAGCTGGCTATGCCCCTGTTCGATTCCGCATACAACTTCGCGCACTTCCTGGTGCAGAATCAGAGCGATGCCGAGGATCTCGTTCAAGAAACTTATCTAAAGGCTTTATGCAATTTCGCATCCTTTCAGCCTGGCACCAATTTTCGGGCATGGATATTTCAAATCCTGAAGAACACCTTCCTTAGTTCGCGCTCGAAACTTGAGCGGCGCATGACCGTTGTGATGGACTCGGAGGAAGATCTCTCTATGTTGCCGGTAACTTCCGGCACTCCAGAGTCCATACTGATCGAGCGTTCTGGCCTCGATGCCATTCGGTGCGCAATCGAACAACTGCCAGTCACCTTTCGCGAAGTCATTTTACTTCGTGACGTGGAAGATGCGTCCTACCAGGAGATTGCGGAAATATTGTCGATCCCGATCGGAACCGTAATGTCGCGCCTTGCCAGAGCACGGAAAGTAGTTCGCGAATCACTCCGCAGCACTTCCGGTGCAACACTACCGAGAGATTTGTCTCGTCATACCGAGGCCCGCGAGAAGCGGTACGTAGCGCACCGCGTGAACGTACAACGAGCGCTGCTGCCCGGGTCATGCAATTCCGTGGACTGCCAGCAGGCTTCGGAGGCCCTCAAACTGGTGCAACGGTATGCAGAGACGATCCATGTTGAGATTGCCCATGACGGCAAAGAACCTCCTCGCGAAGCGTTCGTATGAAGACTGGCCGCAGGTCTTCAAAGGTAGAAATGCGATTGAATCATCTCTCGAATTCCGGAGACCCAAAGGAGTGACACCGAAGCTGGAAAGGGCCCTTCACTCTGAACTTCGGCCCATTTTAGACTGGAGGAGGTTGGCAATGCTGGAGCGAGCTGTGTGCAGGGAGCAACGATTGCTGGCTAGGTCTTTGCAGAACATACAAGGAAACTCTCCAATTCCTGAGTCGCTTCGCGCGGTAAGCAGGATGGTCGCCCTCATTTGCCACGATCTTGGCCTTCCTTTGACCGCCATCCTGGCAAATGCGGAATTTCTCGCTCAGTCAAATATCAGCGAGATGGAAAGGGCGGGATTCTACCAGGAAATCCGTTGGTCTATCGACCAGATGAACGAGCTGGTCTCTTCCTTGTTGGAGTGCTCCAAGGATCGTGACGTTTTTCGGCCAGCCGCCCTACATGTCGTTGATACAGTCGAGCAAGCATCATCACAAAGGCCTGGGCCGTGGGCTGGTTCGATTCCAACCGTCTCGAACGGGTGGTCGCCAACCTCGTCTTAAATGCTCGCGAGGCGGTTTCTCCCGACCTCGGGAGGGTCGTGATAACCACGGCCGGAAATCAAGCCTGCTTGCAAATTGGCGTTTGGGATAACGGCCCCGGCATCCACCCTGCGAATCAGGACTCCGTCTTTCAACCCTCTGTGAGCTACGGAAAGTCCGAAAAAAGTGGGCTGGGCCTGGCGATAGCGAAGAAGATTGTCGAGGATCATGGCGGCGAGATCTACCTGGATGCGAGGAGTAGGACGGAACCTTATCCAAGATCACGATTCCCATCGCCATTCCTCGGCCCGCAATGCCGCTCACGTCTGCAGGTCCAATCCGCTCGACGCGCATCTTAAGAGGCATGGCCCATAGTTTGAACACACCCTATTAAGTAACTTTTCGTCGAATGCAGAACCTGATCCGGCTGTGTTTATGGCTAGCACGGAACCAGACTAAGCCTCCACGACAACCGTTCCCTTGGCCCGGCTAACACAAGGCAGCACATATCCAGCATTTTTCTGCTCACTCGTTAGGCCAGTTTCGATGTCCATTTGAACGGTGCCGCTCACAACTCGCGTAGAGCAGGCACCGCATAGGCCCTGCCGGCAGCCATTTGGTATCTGCACCCCGTTTTTCTCTGCAAGTTCCAGAAGAGTGCTTCCGGCGCCCTGACAAACCTTCTGCGAGTGAATGAACACGACGGTCTCGACTGTGCGGATTTCACTTGGACGAAGCTCCGTGGACCGTTTGCTTTCCCCAAAACTCTCCTGAAGAATCCTATCCTCGTCGATGCCGAGAGTCGACAGAATCTGGCGTGCGCAGTCCATGAATCCATTGGGACCACAAAGAAAGAAAGTGGGTGAATCCAGATCGGTCACGTGCTGAGAGACAAATTCCTGAGTAAGGCGGCCGCTGCGCCCCTTCCAGGTTGGGTCCGGGCGCGACAAGCACACCTCATACCTAAAGCTGGGGAGAGATTTTCTAAGTCGCACCAGTTCGTTTTCGAAAATGATGTCCGCACGGGTGCGTACACAATATAGGAGCGTGACGGGATTAGTCAGTTTAAGATCGTCGATATAGGACACCATCGAAATCATGGGCGTGATCCCACTTCCGGCCGCGATGAGAACTATGGTTTTGTGGAGTGTCTCGTCGAAGTAAAACCGGCCGTACGGCCCGCTTGCTTCCACCTGGAGACCCGGCTTCGCCTGCTCATTGAGAAAAACAGATACACAGCCATCTTCCATGCGCTTGGGCGTGATCTCCACATAGTTCTCGTGGATCGGCGAGGAGGAAATGGTGTAAGACCGCGGTACTCGTTGGCCATCAACCGTCCAATGGAACGTCAGAAACTGCCCTGGCCTGGCGCAAAACCGTTTTTCGTTTAGGACTTGGAAGCGCAGCGTCCTGGTATCGTGCGTTTGCTGCTCGGTTTGTGCTAACAGGAGAGTCGTCGGGGTCATCCCGTTACCGTGGTCGATCAGTGGTGTTGCCGGCGCAGGGATCTCCGGAATAAGCGTCGAGTCCACGGAAGCCCGCGGCCGGTTTTTTCTAAGACCCAAAGCCAACTGGACCAGGCACACTGCAAGAACCAAGCCGGTCGCGAACCTTAAACCCAGGCTTCCCGGGTTCGCCGAACGAAGAAGCTCCGAGAACGCGGGGATGGACACAAGCACGAACGAAATCGCAAAAATCGTCACACCTAGTGCCTTCAGCGACGAATGGCTCTTGTAGCGGCGCGCGATCAATATTTTCAGCAGAAGCAGAGGTACGAGGACGAGCACCAGCACAATATGCAGAACCAAGTAGGTAGGTAGATGACCTGTTATCCCCA
>JBAVYX010000373.1:0-11346 GCA_049588475.1 Silvibacterium sp.
AATTACCCCGCGACTTCAGTGCTGGTGAGAAACCCGGGCTAGAGCGTTCCAATCCGACTGTGCGAGCGGCACGTATTTCATGAAGTAGCAGGGTTTGTTTATCGCAACAACTTCTCGGTGACGCAAAGATGTCTCCTCAGACTCCGCATCCTTCGACCGGACCCGCCCGAAGCAGCATACTCTGCCTGGCGATTGCATTTTGCCTGTTGGCTTCAAATCCGTTGCTGGCTGCCACTGGAGGCAGCATCTCGGGCATGGTCCTCGACCCAAGCGGAGCGGCTATACCGCAGGCGACTCTGGACCTGGTCAACACCAGCCAACAGATCACCTATCACGCCTCATCAAACCGGCAGGGCTTATATTCTTTCCCCGATCTCCCTGTTGGTCGCTATCAGCTCACTATCTCAGCGCCAGGATTCGCCTCAGAAACGAAGACCGGCTTACAGCTGAATGCCGATTCAGCGCTTCGCGTGGACGTCACCGTCGCCATCGGAGCCCGTTCAGATGTGGTCGCCGTCACCAGCGAACCAGCCGTGCAAGTCGAGGCAATCGCGACGCACCTCGGCGAGGTCGTGTCCAGCGCGCAGATGACCTCGCTCCCGTTGAATGGAAGGAGTTATACCGATCTGCTGGCGATTCAGCCGGGAGTGGCTCCTATCTCGACGCTGTTGCCTAGCTCCGTCATCATGGCAGGCGTGACCGGCAGTCTCGATCCTTCTGGAGATCTGAATCCCGGCAACCTGTCCATCAACGGCCAGCGCGAATCATCCAACGGCTTCATGGTCAATGGAATTGATGTGCAGGAGCATATGAATGGTGGCACGTCCATCATTCCGAACCTCGATTCGATCGAAGAGTTCCGGGTACTGACCAACAACTTCGATCCCGAAAACGGAAACTATAACGGCGGCGTGATCACCGTTGTCAGCAAATCGGGAACCAATGCGTTCCACGGTGAGGCGTTCGAGTTCTTCCGCAACACCAATCTCGATGCAAGAGGGTACTTCGACCTGAACAGGTCGGAGTTCAAACAGAACCAGTTTGGCGGCACGATCGGCGGTCCAGTGCGGCACGACAAAGTCTTCTTCTTCACTGACTATCAGGGAACGCGAACAACCCAAGGTGTATCCACTGGCTATATCTCGGTGCCGACCGTCGCTCAACGGAGTGGACAGTTCAATGACCTTACCGGCTCAGTTGGTGGCCCTTATTTTGCATCTCTGCTCACGCAGGAGCTTGGCTATGCTGTCACATCAGGAGAGCCCTACTCGAGCGTATTTCTCAATGGAACGATCCCACAGAGCGCGTGGTCAGCGCCGGGGAAAAATCTGTTGCAGTACATTCCCTCTCCCAACGTCAGTGCGAGCCAGTACTCGACATCTGCATTTGCGCAGACGGTACGCGACGATAAGGGTTCGGTGCGAATCGATGCCAATACGCGAATCGGCCAGGTCTCCGGCTACTATTTCGTCGACGATTATGATCTCGACAATCCCTATCCGGGCTCGGTTGCTGGGGCGAGCATTCCCGGTTTCGATGCACTGTTTATCGGACGTGCGCAACTGCTTTCGCTAAGCGATAACAAGCTGATCGGGTCTAATACCGTCAACGAGCTTCATTTTGGATACCTGCGCAATGCCAACATCATCGGGCAGCCGAAGGGCGGGCTTGGTGTGGGTCTGGCATCCCAAGGGTTCGTCACAGGCGCGGCAACGCCGGGAATCTTTGTACAGGCGCCGCAGTTTGAAGGCGTGGAGAACATCACGTTCCCCACATTCGTCATGGGTGTTCCCATCACTAACGAGACACAGATCAACAATACGTACTACGTGAGCGACGGGTTGTCGAAAGTAATCGGCTCGCACACACTCAAAGTTGGCGGACAATTCCATATCGATCAGGTGAATGAGCATCCCGACGCAACGTTCAACGGAACCTTCAACATCGACGGCACCGAAACCGGCGATCCGTATGCCGATTTTCTGATCGGCGTTCCGAGCAACTACACGCAGTCTTCTGGCCAGCCGTTCTATCTGCGGAACCGCTACTTTGGCGCTTACGTCCAGGATAGCTGGCGAGCGCGATCCAATCTCACCATCAACGCCGGCTTGCGCTGGGATGTGATCATGCCCTTCTGGGAGAAGTACAACCAGTTGCAGACATGGGTGCCCGAAGCCAAATCCACGCTGTATCCCGGAGCACTCCCCGGCCTGCTGGTCGCCGGCGATCCCGGAATTCCAAAAACGCTCGCGCCCACGAAGTACGGGAATTTCGCGCCGAGAATCGGGTTCGCTTATACGCCCAGCTTCGATCAGGGACTCCTGAGCAAGATTTTCGGAAGCAACGGCCAGAGCAGTATCCGAGCCAGCTACGGCATCTTTTACACTGAGTTTCCGGGATTACTAGCAGGCATTATGTATTCCGTGCCGCCCTTTGGATACAACTACCTGAGCCCGGCGCCACCGCTATTCGCAACGCCGTTCATTACGGCCGCCAGCGGTGTTAATAACGGACAGCGATTCCCATTTGCCTTTCCTCCACACAACGTATCGGCTTCTAAGCCAGACACATCCGTCGACTGGGCTAATTTCGCGCCCCTCGCTGCGGACCCGTTCTTCTATTATCGCAATCGTGTGCCCTACATCGACAGCTACATGTTCTCGATTCAGCGGCAAATCACTTCAAGCACAGTGTTGACCGTGAGCTACGTGGGCAACCAGGGGCACCGCATTCTCTCGGTTGCATCGGTGAACCTCGGCAACCCCGCACTGTGTCTCACCCTCCCGGGTTGCGGTCCCTTCCGCGAAGACAACACGTATACCAACAGCGCCGGCCAAACCATCAACGGGACCCGCAGCGGACAAAACAACTACGGCCCACTTGTCGGGGTGGACGAAAACTACGGCGAAAACACAGAGGACAGGTCGATGGCCAACTCCAACTACAACGCCCTCGAAACCACCCTGCAATACCGCCACAATGGCTCACAGTTCCTGCTGAGCTATGCTTACGCGAAATCGATCGATCAAGGATCCAATATCGGCGAGCAGATCAATCCAATCAACCCGACACAGAGCCGGACGATTTCTGCATGGGATCAGAAGCACACCTTTGTTGCCAGCTTCACATTAGTCCTACCCGTCGAGGGCGTGTTCCGCAGGTCCAATCGTCTGACCACTGAGTGGACCCTCTCCGGAACGACTCGCTTCGCCACCGGCTTTCCTGTGACGTTGTACGACAATTCCGACAATTCCCTCTTTGGCACACTGGGCAACGGCGTGAATAACTACCTGCTCGACACTCCGCAATATCTTCCCGGGGCCCTGAAGATCAACACGAACGGCCGTAACGGCAGACCGGCCTTCGACACTGCATTATTCCCTGAGGAGAGCTTAGGCGAACTGGGTGACGCAAAGCGCCGCGTCTTCTACGGGCCAGGCATTGAAAATTTCGATCTGGCCTTTCAAAAGAGCGTGCGACTTACAGAAACCAAATCTCTTGAGTTCCGGGCCGATGCATTCAATGTTTTCAATCATGCCCAGTTCTACGGTCCCGCCGCAGTAGACGGGCAAGTAAAAGATCCCAACTTCGGCCGGATTGTAAGTGCAGCGTCTCCCCGGCTGATGCAACTCGTTGCAAAGTTCAATTTCTAAGTCCCTTGGTCCAGACCCTGTCGGTCACTGGAATCTTGCCTTCTGCCAGCACCTGGCCGGCAGCATCTTTACGCAGTAGCTGATCGCCTTGTTGTGAATGTCTAAGCCGATGTAGTTCATAATCGTCGCCGAGGAGCCTGCTTGTCTCTGAAATAGGTGCTTCGCTGAGTTCAGCCTTTGTACACCAGTGGCTCCTCGCCTCCTCGACTTATTCATCTGAAACGCCTGCTGAATGAATACGTCAGCTACTACCACGAAGATCGAACGCATCTTGCATTGGATAAGCAAACTCCTGCGGGTCGTGCACCCGCCAAGAACGGCGGTGTGGGTGGCAGGATCCTCTCTACGTCCAAACTTGGCGGCCTGCATCACCGCTACGACCTGGCCACTTGAACTTGGCTTTGATATTTCTGACCCGAATTGAAATAGAGCGGTAGAAGTGTGCCCGCTAGCTCATCCGAAGTCCTCGACACAACTTTCTGTGACTATCCGTCGTCATCAGTCAGCTATTTTTGGGCCGAGAAGTACTGTCAAAGCTGCTTCATGACCAAGACCATCTTGAGCCGGATTGTATTTTGGCGAGCTACAACTGCGATATCTGGCGACGGATGGACAACAAGTGATCCTTTACTGCCTTGTTCTCCAGAGAGCAGTTGGTGGCTCCCAAGATGAGCACGATCCGAACGCGACAGACGATCGGAACATGCGTCCTACTATCGTAGTGAGTCATCCCTGCGAGTGAGTGTCGCGGAACAACGGCATTTGCCTATCATGCAGGTGGTAGAATAAGTGCCCAAAATCACATTCGACCGCGGTTCCACTATTCGCACTTGTGTTAGCTCAAAGGCAGGACCAGGTGGCACGTTCACCTATCCCGATTCGATTCGGAAAGCGAGCTTTCGTGGCACAGGTCTTCATTTCGTATTCCCGCATGGACAAGGAGTTCGTGCAGAAACTTGTCGTCGCTCTCGTCGCGGAAAAGCGCGAGGTTTGGCTCGACGAGAAAGATATTGAGGTGACTGCGGAGTGGTTGAAGGAGATCTTTGCCAACATCGAAGCTGCCGACAACTTCCTCTTCGTGATCAGCCCGGAATCGATAGCTTCGGCCAACACCAGAAAAGAGATCGATCACGCCGCAACCAACAGCAAGCGGATGGTTCCGATCTACTATCGCGCTGTTCCGGACGCCGATGTTCCCGAGGCAGTCGCCAAGTTTCAGAGGATCGACTTCACCGGGACTACTGACTTTGATTCAAACTTTGCGCAGCTGACCAAAGCTCTGGATACCGACCTGGATCGGAAGCAGACACATACCCGTCTGCTGACTCGTGCCAAGGAGTGGGAGCGGGAAAGAAAAGACGGCAGCTTCCTGCTTAGGGGCAAGGACCTGAGCGAGGCCGAGCAATGGGTAGTCAGCAGCGCGGAGAAAGAGCCCAAGCCAACCGCGCTTCATTCCCATTACATCCTGGCTAGCCGCCAGTCGGCGACGAGGACGCAGCGGATCATTATTGGGGCTGTGGCTGTTGCACTCACGGTTGCGATTGGTTTGGCGATCTATGCTTTCAGGCAGAGGAATGCCGCCCAGTCGGAGACAAAGGAAGCGCAGAAACAGAAGAAAATCGCCGACGACAATGCGGCCGAAGCAACGCGACAGAAAGAAGCGGCCGTTAAGAACGAAAATGAGGCCATGCGGCAGCAGAGTATTGCCGTAAAGAATGAGGTTGAGGCAAGAAGGCAGGAAGGCATCGCCGAACGCAATGCTCAAGAAGCCAAAGCTCGGGAGTTGGCTGCATACGCGACCGAGAGCCTCAGCGAAGATCCGGAACGGAGCATCCTTCTCGGAATGCAGGCGGTGAACGCCACGCTCCGATTCGACCAACCTCCTGTGCCCGCCGCGGAAGAGGTGTTGCATCAAGCGATATTGTCGTCCCAAACGCGACTAACATTGCGTGGCCACTCGGACACCGTTTCTGGCGTCGCCTACAGCCCCGATGGCCGGCGCCTCGCCACCTCCAGTTGGGACAAAACCGCGAAGCTGTGGGACGCGGGCAGTGGGAGGGAATTGCTGACTTTGCAGGGCCACTCGGACAAGCTTTCCGGCGTCGCCTTTAGTCCCGACGGTAGGCGGCTGGCAACAGCAAGCCAGGATGGAACCGCGAAGGTTTGGGATACAAGTAGCGGGCAGGAGTTGCTAACCCTCCGCGGTCATTCGGCCGGTCTTTGGGCGGTGACCTTTAGTCCGAATGGCAAGCGCCTCGCCACCGCCAGCAAAGACGAAACCGCGAAAGTTTGGGACGCCAGCAACGGTCGAGAGCTGCTGACTTTGAAGGGTCACTCGGACTTTGTTACTGCTGTGGCGTTCAGTCCAGATGGCGGGAGGATTGCCACCGTCAGCGTTGATCTGGCGACGAGGCTGTGGGACGCGGTCACAGGTAAACAGTTACTCACACTTCACGGGCACGCAATTGCTATCTCCGGTGTGGCATTTAGTCCGGATGGCAAGCTCCTTGCCACCTCCAGTTATGACAACACGGCGAAGATATGGGACGCAGTCACCGGAAAGGAGCTGTTCGCACTCGGCGACGGCTCAGGCTGGATTGATAGTGTGGCCTTTAGCTCAGATAGTCAGTCGCTCGCTACTTCCAGTTGTAGCGGGTTGGCGCAGGTTTGGGACGTAACCAACGGAAGCGAGTTACGCAGGTTGAGTTGTCACTCGGGCTGTGCTATGGCGGCTGTCATTAGTCCCGATGGCAAAAACCTAGCCACGGCCAGCCACGACAAAACCGCACGAGTGTGGGACCTGACAAGTGGGCAGGAGTTGCTTCGTTTACGCAAGAATGCAGACTCTAATTTCGCGTTCCATTTGGCCATGAGTCCAGATGGAAAGCGCCTGGTCACTGGCAACGAAGACAAAACACCGGATAAAACAACGACGGTGTGGGACATAATCACCGGCCAGCCCCTACTGGTGCTTCGCGGCCACTCTGTCTCGATGTCTGGTGCGGCTTTCAGTGCCGATGGAAAGCGGCTCGCCACTGCCGATTGTCATGGGACTACTAAAGTGTGGGACGCACGCAGCGGACAGGAGTTGCTAAGTTTTCGCGGCCACACCGACTGTGTCACCGGCCTGGCCTTTAGTCCTGATGGCAAACGTCTCGCAACTGCCGGCTGGGACAATACCGCGAAAGTGTGGAATGCACTCAGCGGGGACGAACTCCTGACGCTTCGCGGACACTCGCAAGCAGTTCATGGCGTAGCGTTCAGCCCCGATGGCAAGCACCTAGCGACGGCCAGCCGTGACGGAACGGTGAAGGTGTGGGACGCACTCAGCGGACAGGATCTGCTGACCCTTCGGGGCCACGAGAATCCCGTTTTCGGCCTGGCCTTCAGCTACGACGGCCGCCGCCTCGCCACCTACGGTGTTGAAACGATCAAAATATGGGATACGGCAAGCGGGCACGAACTGCTAACCCTTCCCAGCCGTTCGGGTTCAGTTTTGAACTTGGCCTTCAGCCTCGATGGCAAACGCCTCGCTATTGCTGGTGTTAATCCTACAGCGAGGGTAGTGGACGCGGTCAGCGGGCAGGAGTTGCTGGCTTTGCGCGGAACCTCAGCTTTTGCTACTGGTGCGGCTTTCAGCTCTTATGGTGAGCGCCTCGCCTCCTATAGCGGGGATGGCACTGTGCAAGTTTACGCTCTCGACATTCACGACCTGCTGAAGTTGGCTCACAGTCGCGTCACCCGCGACCTCACTCCCGACGAATGTAAACTCTACTTCCAGTCCGAAAAGTGCCCGCCGATGCCCTGAAGAAGCAAGGTAATGCGGGGCAGTTCGGTACGGAACGCCGCAGCATAAATACAGGCCCGGCACACTTAGAGCAAACCTTTAACTAGTCGCAATAAATAGATGAAGATAAACAAGTTTTTGTGGAGGCGGCGGGAGTCGAACCCGCGTCCGAAATCATTGTCAACAAAGAGAGGCTCCATGCTCAGTCGCGTTCCGGAGGTTTCGCTTTTGCGCGCTCAGAACCGACAAGATGCGCGCATTGCTAGTCCGTGGATCTCGTCCTTATAGCCCGTACCCAGCTATGAGGACCAGCCTGCTGTGCGACGTCCCTTCGAAGCCCACAGGCAAAGCCTCGGGGGACGGCAACTTAATTAATTAAGCTGCGTATGCCAGTTGATGATCGGCAATTATCATTTTGCGAGCGATTACGGGTGCCCACACCCCGGCATGCCTCTTTGCCGCAAGCGATCCCGTCGAAACCGTGACGCCCCCATCGTGCAGGAACCCAGTCTAACCCGGGGTAAACATCTTGTGACTCCTTAATATTACTCCCATTCGCCGTCCCTTCACTATCTGTTCTTACTGCCGATCCGAGATAGACCAGGATCCGCTGTTCTTGACGAAAGAGAACCGAATTGGACGAGATGATCCTTGGAGTTTGCCGCCGCTCTTCACGGTTGTTGTCTCAGTGCACGCCCATTGTGCCGTGTCTCCAGAGATAGTCAATGACGAATGGGTACAATTGTCGTTAACCGTCGCCTCGGGATTGCCTTTAAAGAAATTCTGAAATCCCTTGGACTGTTGGGCGTTCATCCCAGTCCATGCGGATTTCATTCTTGCGATATCGTGTGCGTTGTACGCGGATTCGAAGCGGCTCACAACCTCCTGCAGGAGCGCAGTCTCATCGACCGGCCGGATCGGCGTGGATGAAGGCGTCGATGGAGGCGGAGCGGATGGCTGTACTTCAACCTTCTTGGGCTCGACGGTGACTCTCACGCTCTTTTGTAGTGTTCCGCCAGTTCCTTTGGCCGTCAGAGTGTAGGTTGTGTCGGTGGACGGAGAAACAGAAATATGGCCGCTGCTGGCTTGCGCGTCGAGCCCATTATCGATAGTCACATCTGAGGCATTGGCCGTGTCCCACTTCAGCGTGGTGGATTGTCCCTGTTCGATCCGTGATGCCGCCGCGGAAAACGATAAAATCTGGACTGGCTGGGGTGGTGTTGCAGCAGGCGCCGAAGCACTCGATGGAACAGGCGTCGGTTTTGGCACTGCGGTCAGAGCTGCGGCCAAAGACTTCTTTTCCCCGGCTTTCACATTTACGCTCTGGTTGAAAGTCTGAAAATTGTCGAGACCAATCTGGACCGCGCGTTTGCCGGGTTTCACAGGGACGATAAGATTGCCCTGGGCGTCCGTTCTGCCTGCTTGAGCCTTGTCGATACTGACCAAAGCTCCTCCGGGCGCGGAGTGAATAGTCAGATATGCGTCCGTCGACGGCGGAGGAGCCACTCCGACATTCGGATTGAGATTGAAGGGGACACTCGCTTCCTTGTTTGCGCTGATCGCAATGCCGGGCACCTGATAATCCTCGTAGCCTGTTTTGGTGAATCGCAGCGAATGCGTGCCTTCATCCACCGGAAGCAACAGCTTCCCATCGCTTTGTGTGAAACCCTTGAGCACACCATCGACGAACACGTTCACGTCGCCCAGATTCCCCTGAACATTCAGGGTTCCTGTCAGTGGCGCTATCGGCGTCCCAGGGCCGGGCGCCGTCGGTGAAGGCTGATTGGTAGCGGTGGGTTTGTGGCCCCTGAGCGCGACGATGACAAGAACCAGAACCACGACCAGAGCCAAACCACCCGCAACCAGCCCGATCATACGCACCTTAGGCTGCGGTACGGGTTCGGAGCCTCTTTGTGTTACTACCCCCGGAGCTTCTTCGACTGCCGTGCCGGTCACGCTGTCCGTCTCGATGGGGGCTGTCACTCGACGCGCAGGGGGCTTCGCGGCTTCCGCTCTCAGCCGACGCCAGTCCGCCTGCTGCGATGAGCCTGCAAACTCAACTAGTCCTGCGGATCCTTGAAGTTCCTTCAAAGCCGCTGCCGGTTCATTGCTGAGAAGGGCTGTTCGCGCCGCCTCAACGGATTTGCCGATGCCATCGTTCGCGATCGCAGTGCGTCTCGCCTCGTAGTCCGAAATTACGCGTGACAGATCTTCGGAGTCCCCATAGGCGCGACGAACGCTCTGCAGGGCTTCCAGTCCTGCATGGAAATCCATTTTCTCCAGAGCCTGCGAGGCACTGGCGATGGCCGCCACAATCGCCTGCTTCCGGGCGTTTTCGGCGCGAAGCTCCGCTTGCTTCCGGGCATTTTCAGCACGAAGCTCCGTCAGCAGAGTGTTCAATTGCATGCCCTTGGCGGCCGCCCGGGGCGAGCCTTCCAGCAGCTTGATCGCCTCATCAAGCTGGCCGCGTTCGCGCAGCCCCTTAACGCGGCTAAGAAACGCTTCCAACTTCCGGGCAGCCTCCGCCTGTTGCCCGCGAGCCTCGGTCAAAAGCCGCAACAGGGAAGCGTCGCCCGTCTCCGCAGCAACCGGTTCGAGCACGCGAATCGCCTCGGTAATTCGCTCTTCCTGAATCAGAGATTTCGCCTGCATAGCGCAAGAGGCTATCCGTTCGCGGCGGTTCTGCTGAGCCATCTCGCCCCTGGCAAAATCCAGAAGCTCGTTCACGCCAGTCGTATTCTTAAATTCGAGCTGGTAGGTCTCGAGAATCTCAATCGCGGTCTCAAATTGGCTGCGGTCAATAGCGTCCTGGGCCTCGCGTAGATAACGTCCGCGTACCTCTTCAGCCTGGAGGTTTTTCAGGCGCTGCCGCAGCGAATCTTCAAGCGCTAGCAGGCGCTCCTCGCCGGGCAGCTCCTGGAGCGCTCTCTGCACAATCAACAGCGCCTCGTGGGGCGAGCTTGCAAATACCCGCTGGGCATCGGTCGCCGTTGTGTCGATCAATTGCCTGACCCGGAACGCTCTTGCCTGGCTGGCTACCCGGGTCTTCATCTGAAGAAGCGATGCTTCCGTCGGCAATTGCTCGACCGCCCGATTTACCAGTTCCGTGGCCCGGTCGTATTCGTCAGCCAGGAGGCAGCTTTCAATTTGCGTCTGCAGCTGCTCCAAAAGTTTGCGGCGGCGCTCCTGCTCCTGCCCGCTTACCGCGGTCTGCAGCAAGCTCTCCAATTCCGGCAGCGATGGATCAAGCTTGCTTACCTCGCGCAGAATCTCAATCGCCGATGTAAAGTGCCGTGATGAAACCTCTTGCCGGGCGTTGTCCAGCATTTCGCGGATCTGGCCCTGCTGAGCGGCAAGCTTTGCCTGCTTTGCAAAAGCCGCATATGCGGCACGAAGCTTGGTGTTTTCCTGGTCGAGTCGAAGAGCTTTCTCCAGCACTTTTAGGGCGCCTGTTAGGTCGCCTCGATTTCGCGACGCATCGGCCTCCGCCAGAAGACTGCCGATCTCATCTTGGCGCTGTTTTTTCTCCCTCGCGGCTTCGAGTTTCGCTTGCAATTCGGTGCTGGCGGGGTCGAGCTTGACTGCTTGATCCAATGA
The DNA here is from genome assembly GCA_049588475.1 of Silvibacterium sp. Lineage (GTDB taxonomy): Bacteria > Acidobacteriota > Terriglobia > Terriglobales > Acidobacteriaceae > Silvibacterium. The sequence goes on from JBAVYX010000373.1 coordinate 11,038, forward strand.
AGCCAGGGCTTCAGGAAAGCGCTTTGAAGCAAGAGCCTCCTCCGCCTCTGCTACGAGCTGCTTTATCTGCTCCGCGCGCTGTAGACGGGCCAGATTTTGCTGCACAATACCAAGAAGCTGCTTGGCCGCTGTATGCTGCGAGTCGATCTTGACAATATGCAGCAGAACCTCTCTCGCGCGGCCAAATTGTTGTTCAGTCGTAAGGCGCTCGGCGTCGTTAAAGAGTTCAGTTACGCGGTCTTTTTTAAGTTCTTCGCTTACGGCGCGCAGATCGGCGGCAAATTCCTCGGCGGTGGCATACCGCTGCTC
>JBAVYX010000374.1:0-11189 GCA_049588475.1 Silvibacterium sp.
GGCTTCAGCCGGCGGTGGTGGCGCAGCCTCAGGAGTCGCGGCCGGAGCTGCTGCTGCCGGTGCGGCGGCACTCGATGGCGCTGAGGCTGGTGCGGAACTCGGTGCCGGCGCCGGAGCCGCTGCCGGAGCTTCATTGCTGGCCTGCTCTGGCTGTTTCTTGCAGCCACCGGCAAGAAGCAGGCCTGCCAGGGCGAGCGGAAGAATAGACGCGGAGACTCGGTTGAAGTTCATAACGGGACTTATGATGCCACATTCGGGGCGTCGGCTGCTCGAATTCGCTAGCAAAACTGCCTCACGGCTCAGGCCTATAATCGTTCGGCAGGAGTACGTTTTGGCCGAATCAAAATACCGGCGTACAACAGTTGCTGTGCTCGCTGCGGCAACGCTTCTTCTCGTTCTGCTGCTGAGCGCCCTCAACGCCTTCAAACTCAGCTTCCTGCACCCCAGTTCAACGGGTGAGATATTTGTTTTTACTGCGCTCTCGATCATCGTCTTTCTGCTCTTTGTCACCCTGCTGCTGCTTCTGCTGCGCAACATTCTCAAAATGTTCGCCGACCAGCGGAGTCGCGTCCTCGGCTCCCGGCTGCGCTCCCGCATGCTGATCGGCGCGCTGCTTATTTCTCTCGCGCCGGCGCTCTGCATGTTCCTGTTCAGTTTCCTGCTAATGAACCGCTCTAGCGATCGCTGGTTCTCGCAGCCTGTTGCCGAACTGCGTGACAACTCAACGCGCATCGCAAGTGAGCTCGCGCACTACGTGAGCCTGAACGCGCGGGCTGAAGCAGAGTCGCTCGCCCGCTCAGAGTCATTTGCACAACACTATGAGAGCGCCGATCGTCCCAGGCTGCTCGATGAAATACGCACCCACCGCATCACCTTGCAGGGAGGCTTCGCTGTCATCTACCGGGATGGCGTCCCTGTGGAGCAATACCAATTGCCTCAATCTTTGCAACCGGCCATTGTGCACGCATGGCTCGATGACGATGAAGGAAACAAGAGCAATCGATTCGAAGATTTCACCGCGGCCGTGCTCAAGGCGGCACAACGTACGGACGAGCCGATTCTTTCGATAGGTGATAGCCAATATGCGGTCGGTGATGCCACGATTGGAGACGGCGGCCTGGTCGTTGTCGGCCTTCCCATGCTTGCCGGACTTAGTTCCACGGTGGAGCAAATTCGCAGCGGAACCACGCAGTATTGGACCCTCTACCGCGAACGCCGCAGTATCCGCAGTACCTATTTGCTACTGTTGCTGTTACTTACAGCATTGGTATTTTTTGCCAGCAGCTGGCTGGCCCTATACCTCTCCAAACAAATCACACGACCTGTGGAAGCCTTGGCCGACGCCATGAACGAAATTGCCGAGGGCCAGTACGACCAGCGTGTCACGGTCTCGGCGACGGAAGAGTTGGGCGAGTTGGTCCGGTCCTTCAATCGCATGGCGTCCGATCTGGAGCAAAGCCGCAGGCTCGCCAAAACCTCCACCAGCCAGCTGTCCGCGGCCAACCTCACCCTGGAAGCTCGTCGCAAAGAACTTGAAACGATTCTCGAGACCATCCCGAGCGGCGTAGTGACTCTCGACTCCGAGCGTTCGATCCTGCAGGCGAACCGCGCCTTTCTCAACCTTGTTACGCCTCACCAGCTTCGCGATCTCACGGGCATTCCACTGGCATCGCTATTTGCGGCGGATGTCGTGGCGGAGCTTATTCTGCTAGAGCGTCGCGCCCAACGCATGGGCACCGCGTCAACGGAATTCGAGATGCCTGCCTCCACGGGCACGCGAAGCCTGACTGCCACTACCTCCGTGCTCGACCTGGGAGCCAACAAGCGCGGCTCTATTCTGGTCCTCGAGGATGTGACGGAATTTTTGCGCGCGCAACGCCAGCTTGCCTGGAAGGAAGTCGCACAGCGAGTCGCGCATGAGATCAAGAACCCTCTGACGCCTATCGCGTTATCGGCCGAGAGAATCCGCCGCCACATGGATCGTAACCTCCCGGAATCACCCGCCGTGATGCGCCGATGCGTCGATGTGATTCTTTCCTCCGTGGAGTCGATGAGCACTCTCGTCGACCAGTTCGCCGTGCTCGCCGAGTTCCCGGCTGCACAGCCAAAGCCGGCTGACCTGAACGCCATCGTTGAGAGTGCGGTAATGCTTTTTCACGGCCGCCTTGAAAATATTCGAATTGAACAACGGTTGGCGCATGAGCTGCCGCCTGTAATGGCCGACGCGCAGGCGCTCACGCGGGCTCTGGCCAATCTGATCGACAACGCTGCGGAGGCCATGCAGAACAGCCTTCTGCGCGTGCTCTCCATCGAAACCTGCCTGAGCGAAAATCACGGAATGGCGGAGCTTGTGCTGGCCGATACAGGACATGGGCTGACCGGTGAAATGCGGGAGCGGCTTTTCCTCCCCTATGTTTCCACCAAGCAGCGTGGGACAGGCCTTGGACTCGCCATCGCGGCAAAGATCGTCCAGGAACACCATGGGGCGATTCGCGCCGAAAATAACTCGCCTGCGGGAGCGCGATTCATCCTCGAACTGCCGCTGGCTGAAAACGGCAGCGCGGCAAATGGTCACCCAGCGAACGGACACAAGACGGATCTCGCGCTCTCCCTGCCCACGGACGCGAGCAAATGAACCGCATCCTGATCGTCGACGATGAAGCGGAGATCCGCGAATTACTCGAGGAGATTCTGCGAGAGGAAGGTTATGCGGTGTCGAGCACTGCTAGCGGAGCAGAGGCAGTTGTTTTGCTTCGTGATACGCCGTACGACGTTCTACTGCTCGATATCTGGCTTCCTGACCGGGACGGTCTGGATGTCCTCAATGATCTCCGATCGCTGGAGACGGAAGATAAACCGGAAGTCATCGTGATCTCGGGACACGCGACGATCGAAACTGCGGTCAAAGCCACGAAGCTCGGCGCTTTTGACTTCCTCGAGAAGCCTTTGCTACTGGAACGCAGTCTCATCGTAGTGAAGAATGCGATTGAGGCCAAGCGCCTGCGCAACGAGAACCTGGAGTATAAGCGGCAGGTTGCGCTCGAGACCACGATCACTGGGGAGAGCGTGCCGGCGAAGGCGTTGCGCCAGCAAATCAAACTCATGGCGCCGACAAATGGTCGGGTTCTCATCTTTGGGGAATCCGGTTCCGGCAAGGAGCTTATAGCGCGCGCTATCCACGCAGAGAGCCCGCGCCGCGACCGTGTGTTCATTGAGCTGAACTGCGCGGCGATCCCCGAGGACTTCATCGAAAGCGAACTGTTTGGCTATAGAAACAGCGCCATCCCCGGCGGCCCGGCGGAGAAGCGCGGCACTTTCGAGCGGGCCAATGGCGGAACACTATTTCTCGATGAAGTGGGCGATATGAGCCTTAAGACTCAAGCCAAGGTTTTGCGTGCCCTCGATGAACAGAGCTTCGTGCCGGTGGGTGCAATGCAGGCCATCAGCGTAGATGTGCGCGTTATCGCCGCCACCAACAAAAACCTTGAAGACGAAACCGCCAAGGGAAATTTTCGCGAAGATCTCTTCTATCGGTTGAACGTAATCCCATTTTTTGTCCCGCCCTTGCGCGAGCGCAAAGAGGATATTCCCTCACTCGCTCGTGAATTCCTGCGCATCTTCGGCCGCGAGTATGGCCGTCCGCGTGTGGAGATCGGCGAGGATGCGCTCGATCTGCTAAAGCATTATCCCTGGCCGGGAAATGTGCGCGAGTTGAAGAATATTTTAGAGCGAGTGCTCATTCTCAATCCGCAGGCCCACCGCATCGACCGGAGGCATCTTCCCATGCTGGTCCACCGTGCGGCGGGCAGGCGCAACGAGGACTTCAGCACACTGCAGCAAGCGCGAGAGGCCTACGAACGCGAATACATTCTCAAGAAAATCGATGAATGCCATGGGAACATAAGCCGGGCAGCAGAATCGTTGGGACTCGAACGCAGCCATCTCTACCGCAAGATGCGCACGCTCGGCATCAGCGTTCGGGAGGGTCTTGCTCCCTGACCCGTCACCCGGTGCGGCAGATGTCATCCTCGCAGCATGGAACTGAATCGACTCCAAATGAAGGCCGATGACCACGGATCCCTCTGAGAAATTTCCTGAAGAATTAAGAAGCAACGACGCACTGGCACGCCCTGATTACTTCCACGCGTGGTGGGCGCTGCGGCACCGTAACTTCAGGCTGTTTCTTGGTGGCAAGAGTATTTCGCTGATCGGCAAGTGGATGACGCGCATCGCGACCGCGTGGCTGGTCTACCGGCTCACGAAATCCGCGCTGCTGCTGGGAACGGTGAGCTTCGTCGGGCAGATTCCGATGCTTCTTCTGGCCCCCTTCGCGGGCGTGCTGGTGGATCGGCTGGACCGTCGCCAGGTGTTGGTGTGGACCCAGGCTCTGGCGATGGTGCGGTCTCTGGCGCTTGCGTGGCTCACGCTCACGCACCGGATAACGATCCGTGAAGTGCTGACGCTGAGCGCCTTTCAGGGTGCGATCAACGCCTTCGAAATGCCCGGGCGTCAGGCGTTCATGGTGCAGATGGTCGAGGACCGAGGAGATCTGCCGAATGCCATCGCCATCAACTCTTCGATGGTAAATCTGGCGCGACTGACCGGTCCGTCTCTGGCAGGTGTGGTGATCGCGGCGACCAACGAGGGCTGGTGTTTCCTCATCGATGGCGTGAGCTACATCGCAGTGATCATTTCGCTCCTACTGATGCGGGTTCATGTGCCGGATGGGAAACCGGCGACGATGTCGATGCTCGAGCAGTTGCGCGAGGGCTGGCAGTATGTTTCGACGTTCGTACCCGTGCGCAGCATTCTGCTCCTGTTCGCCACGTTAAGCCTGATGGGGATGGCGCATGTGGTTCTGATGCCGGTCTTCGCGGCGGAGGTGCTGCAAGGCGGGCCGTATACCCTGGGCTTTCTGATGAGCGCGGCGGGCGTGGGGGCGCTGATCTCTTCCCTGTCTCTGGCCCTGCGCAAGTCGGTGCGCGGTTTGTCGAAGATGCTTCCGATTGCGGCGGCAATATTTGGCGCCGGGCTGGTGTTGTTCGGGATGTCTCGGCTACTTTGGCTCTCCCTGCTGCTGCTGGTGGTGGTGGGCTTCGGCATGATGCAGGGACTTACGGTGAGCAACACAATCATTCAGACGCTCGTGCCGGAGGACAAGCGTGGGCGGGTGATGGGCTACTATATGGCGGCGTTTGTCGCCACTGCTCCCTTTGGCAGCCTGCTGGCAGGTGAACTGGCGCAGTGGATCGGTGCTCCGCGAACGGTGATGCTTACGGGAACGTTCTGTATCGCCGGCGCCGCCTGGTTCTGGTCGCAGTTGAGAGCAATTCGCAAGGAGATGCGGTCGATTTATATCCAGCTTGGCATTGTTCCCGCGCCGCCGGAGGTCGTTGAGGAGGAGGCAGGGAATTGAGGGGGAACGCGGCGGGTTAGACTATTGGGCGGGTCTGTTTGGGAACTCTTTTTCCTTCCGCCATTTCTTCCAATTGCCTTCGCCAATCCAGAGACTCGACAAATCCCCATGACTCGCGCCAGTTCTCTTTGACGATTACATGTAACTCAAGGAAGACCTTCGTTCCTAATAGCGACTCTATCTCCTTGCGTGCGGAGGTCCCGATGGCCTTCAGCTTGCTGCCGCCTTTGCCGATCAGGATTGCTTTCTGCCCATCGCGTTCGCAATAAATGACGGCAGCGATGCGCGTAAGCGGCGGCTTGGCATCGGGCCTCGGCTTCTTGCCTTTGGGCAGCGGTCTTGGTTCTTCAAACCGCTCGATAACGACGGCTGAGGCGTACGGAACCTCTTCGCCGGTTTCGATCAGGATTCTCTCGCGTATCAGCTCGGCCACCAAAAAGCGTTCGGGCTGGTCTGTGAACTGATCCTTGGGGAAATATCGCTCTCCCGCGGGCAGAACCGCGACAAGCTTCTCGAGCAACACATCGAGCCCGTCTTTCTTGCGCGCCGAAATTGGAAATACTTCGGCGAAAGAATGCAGCGAAGTGAGCTGCTGAATGAAGGGCAGCAGCAGCTTGCGATCGACAAGGTCGATTTTGTTGATGAGCAGGAAAACCGGGCAATCAAGCTTACGGATCAGATCAAAAACGAAGGCGTCTTCACTCTCAGCCTTACCTACACGCTGCGTGACCCTCTCTTCTTCGCCAGTATGTAGCTCGGGCAAATCCAGCCGCCGTGTCGCATCCACCATCAGCAGGACAGCGTCGCGTCCCTCGAGAGCATCGTGAACCTCCTGCATCATGCGCTTGTCGAGCGAGGAGTCGGGTTTGTGAACTCCCGGCGTGTCGACAAAGACAATCTGTGCGGCAGGATGCTTCCCCTTACGCGCCGGTACTTCGACAATACCCAAAATTCGCGTCCGCGTCGTCTGGGGCTTGGCGGTCACAATTGCGACCTTCTCGCCCACCAGTGCATTCAGCAGCGTGGATTTACCCGCATTCGGGCGCCCGATAATCGAAACAAAGCCCGATCGCAATGTCATGCTCCTTCCGCCTTGCTGGCCGCGCGAGAAACATGCAGGCGCTCAATGCGCCGGTCGGTCGAGGCCAGAATCTCAAACCGCACCCCATAGCACTCGATGACCTCGCCGGCCTGCGGGATCCGTCCCGCCGCTTCGCTCACCAGTCCCGCGAGCGTTGTTGCTTCGGAATCCTCCGGTACCTCTGCTTCCCCGTTCAGCAGGTGATCCAGGCGTTCGATCTCAACATTTCCGGGCACAATCCATGACCCGTCCGCTTCGTGTACAACCGACTCGGCGTCCTCTTCATGCTCATCGCTGATCGTGCCCACGATCTCTTCCAGCAGGTCTTCGATCGTCACCAGACCGGCCACGCCGCCATACTCGTCGATGACGATCCGCATGTGCTGCTTCTCGCGTTGCATCTCGCGCAGCAGTTCATTCACCTTTTTCGTCTCCGGCACAAACGTCGCCGAGCGCTCGATGCTGGCTACGGTCTGCGTCCGCGCGTCTTCATCACGGATGCGCAGCAAGTCATGCGCGAATACGATGCCAGTCACGTGATCGAGTGTCCCCTCATATACGGGCACCCGCGAGATAGGGCGGCTCTCGATCATGTTCAGGAACTCTTCGAGCGTCGTCGATCCTGGAACGGCAAACATCTCCGGTCGCGGGGTCATCACCTCACGCGCCACTTTATCGCCAAACTCAACCGCCGAACGCACCAGTTCGCGATCGCTCTCCTCGAGAATCCCTTCTTCCTCGCCTGCTTCAATCAACGCATCCACGGCTTCGAGCGATGCCTCTTCCTCTTTGCGGGGATGCGCCTCAGCCAGCGCCGCAATCGACAACAGAAAGCCCAGGAACAGCGTAATCGGCATTACCAGATAAAACATCATCCGCAGTGGTCCACGCAGCCGCACCACCCACAGGCCCTGCGTGCGCGTGAAGAATATGAAGGGCAGGAGCTGATTGAACAGCAGAATCACCAGCACCACGCCCAGTACCACCTGCCCTGCCTCAGCCGCTGTGGGCCGATCATAGACCGGTGCCCGATCAAACAGCAGCACGCCGAAGAGCAGCGTGAGGCATGCAAGAGACAGCTGCGCCAGGATGGCTGCCGAGAGCCGTATATGATCGCGCTTCAGACGAAGCCTGGGCTCAACATGCTGCTCCCATGCGTCGATATTCTCCTGAAACTCACGCGCGAGAAACTTCCCCATCTCCGAGTAGAGCTGGTCGACATACGAGGCCAGCGTGAGAACGACGAGCAGAAGTGGGATCAGAAGCGCGCACGGCAAAGTCATCGCTTTGCGCTCCTCTTCGTTCCCCGCACGGCTACCCGCTCGATCAATCCCTCTGCTAGCCCAAGTCTCTTCCGCAGAGCCTCTTCCTTTCGAGCCATTTCACCTGCGTCTGTCTCGTGATCCCAACCCGCCAGGTGCAGGACTCCATGCAGCACCAGCACCTTGAGCTCGAGCGAGAGCGGATGCTCCCGCTTCTCTGCCTCACGCGCCGCCGTCTCCACCGAAATCGCAACATCTCCGGCGAGCCGGACCCGTCCATTCAATTGGGCCGCCGGAAACGACAACACATCCGTGGCCTTGTCTTTATGCCGAAACTCCCGGTTCAGGCGCCGAATCTCTTCATCCCCGGTGAGCAGCACCGAAACCGCTCCCGGGAGTTCGGCCGCCGCGACCGCAAGCGCGAGAAAATCCCCGATCTCCCGCTTCTTCAAGCTGGCGCGCCCGAATTTCTTTTCTATCGAAGGTTCGATCAGGATCATGGAGGGTTGGGCAGCTCTACGCGGCACTCCCGCGAAAAAGCAAAGGAGGGCGCATGGCCCTCCTATTGATCCTATCGCAATTGCTGCCTTTACTGCGGTTTCGCAGCCGTCTGACCCTCGCCCTCGGAAAGTCGCAGCGGCAGCTCCTGCTGCGCCCGGCCAAAGTTGTCGTAGGCTTGAATCACGCGCTGTACGAGCTGGTGCCGCACCACATCGCCGGCTTCAAAGTGCACAAACCGGATGCCATCGACACCCTCAAGCACCGCCATCGCCTCAATCAGCCCCGACTTTCGTGGGTTGGGCAAATCGATCTGCGTGACGTCTCCGGTGATGACGGCTTTCGAGTTGTTGCCCATCCGGGTAAGGAACATCTTCATCTGCTCGCTGGTTGTATTCTGCGCCTCGTCCATGATCACGAACGCGTCGTTCAGAGTGCGCCCACGCATGAACGCGAGCGGCGCTACTTCGATGACATTCTTCTCCAGCATTTTGTCCACGCGCTCCGGCTCGAGCAGATCATAGAGGGCGTCATAGAGCGGCCGCAGGTAAGGATCGACCTTTTCCTGCAGGCTACCCGGCAGAAATCCTAGGCGCTCTCCAGCCTCAACCGCCGGACGCACCAGCACGATGCGGCTCACCTTCTTGGCTTGTAGAGCCGATACCGCCATGGCTACGGCCAGATAGGTCTTGCCCGTCCCGGCAGGGCCCACGCCGAAGACCATATCCAGTTGTTCGATTGCCTCGACATACAGCCGCTGATTCAGCGAACGCGGCTGCACCATCCTCTTGATTCCCGCCGACCGCTGCTTGCCCGTCTCCGCCAGGCTCCGCAGCGATACCGCTGGGTCGCACACCACCAGCCTGAGCATCCCGTTCAACTCACCGTTCTGCAGGCTCACTCCTACCTTCCGCAAGGCCTCGTAGTCCGCAAAAATGCGTTCCACGCGCGCAATACTCTCCGCCGAGCCTTCCACCACCACTGCATCCGATTTCATATCGATGCGCACATGGAGCATGTCTTCCATGAGCCTGAGGTTTTCGTCGCGGGTCCCAAACAGAGACTCAAGATTCGGCGTGATGTCCAGCGCTTTTTTGGTCAAGCTGTGAAAATACCTCCCATGGCTGCGTAACTGGAGCTATGCAGCTTCGATACAGAGTTTTGATGAGTGTGCCGGTTGAGCGCAAAGCCCGTGTTCTGAGCAGGCGTCCGGGGGTTGGCCCGATTCACCGCTTGGCCCGATTTGTCCGTCAATTTCAAATCTTTGCCCGAGGATGCGCCCCTTGGTCAGATATAAGATGCGCTCAGAGTAGCGCCAGCTTCGTGACGCGTCAATGTTTATTCAGTGAATTGTGAGGCCGCAGCGTATCAAACCTGGAACATTGCCCAGAAACCTGACAAAAGCATTACCCTGAACTAAATTATCAAGACTAATGACCGAGACTAATTACCGAATAAAAGGAATATAGGCACGGACGCGCGAGCGGTACGCAACAAAGGAGTCCTGGAAGCGGCCCTCCAGCAGGCTGTCCTCTGCGCGGACGCGAATCTCTGTGCCCGCCAGAAAGGCGACGATGGCTCCGACAAACATCGGCCACCACGTCCAGGCCGCTCCGGTAGCCAGCAGCATGCCCAGCATCGACAGGTAGATCGGATGCCGCACCCAGCGGTATGGCCCTGTTTGGATCAGTTCGTGATCTTCGCTCACCGCCGCCTGGTATCGCCACTGCTTACCAAGATGGCGAGTAGCCATCCACACTAGCACGACCGAAGGAGGGCCAAGAATCATGGAAACGATCAAAGCCCGCTCAGACTTCTCAAAACCCATCGGGCGAACGTAAGCCCAAGTCAGCGCGAAACTCAGCATGACCAGACCGATGCCCCATTTTGAGGCCGGCGCTCTTGCTACCTCTTTTTGCCCCGCGGCCTGCCTGCTGGGCTTTATAAAGGCAAGAGACCACACGATCCAGCAGAGGAAGAGCTCTGTGAGGGCAACGGTTTTGAGCATGCGGTTGATTATATTTTCGGATACGACACATAAGGACCGCGTCTTGCAGCGGGTGCCCCACATCCGATTTTCGGACGTGGGAAAACCCCGCCCGACAAACCCCTCTCGCCCCAAAACCCGATCCAAAACATTGACCCCATTCGCGCAATCCCGTAAACTTATCTATTGCAGGGGATGTGAAATTGCCTGCATCCCATATTCCAGAAAAGAGCTGAACTTAACACCATGGCAAACCATGTTTCCGCGCTCAAGCGCGTCCGTCAAACCGAAAAGCGCACCGGGGTCAACCGCTCGAATAAGAGCCGTGTTCGCGGCAGCCTGCGCGCCCTACGCGAGGCCATCCACGCGGGCGACGTCAAGGCCGCCGGCGAGCAGTACAAGCTCACCGCTTCCGCGCTCGACAAGAGTGTCCAGAAGGGCGTCCTGCACGCCAACACCGCCTCCCGCTACAAGAGCCGCCTGAACGCCCGTGTCAAAGCCCTAGCGACCAAAAAGTCCGCCTAAAGCATTCTTAAAAACAGAAAGGCTGGGATCCCTCCCAGCCTTTGCTTATTCCGGGCACCCTCCCCCGTCTCGAGTTGCTGTCGTCCCCACTCCACGTTCAAAGAAAGCCACTGAACGCAGCTACTGTCAGGTGCCGCCTCGCGGGCTAAGGGGACTTCTGCGCACCCTGCTCGCTCAGCCACCGTCAGATCAAGCTATTCCTCCATCGGAAGAAAGCCTGCCCATTGCCTCGGAGGAAGCCATCAATCCATTTATTTTCTATGATTTACCTGTAACCAATTTAGTATCTATAGATACTGGGTATCCATTTGACTCAGGTAGGCCCAACCTGTAGTGTTCGGGGCCATGGAAGAGGATTATCCGCGAACGCTTCTTGAGCTTGAGCGGCGTTTCAGCACAGAGCAGGCCTGCCGGGAGTAC
>JBAVYX010000375.1:0-69395 GCA_049588475.1 Silvibacterium sp.
CTTCCCAACTGCCTCTTCGGCGATACCCCCGGCATAGAAAGCCGAGGAACCAAGGTCGTTGAGTACGACTGCGGCAGCTCGCCAAATGGAGAGGAAAGTGAGCATTACCGAGGAGGCAACAACGAGCCTGACTCGGTTGGATTGCGGGGCGGAAAACGTTTGTCCAGCTGGCATGGATCGTGGGTGTAGCGGTCAGAATGGGACAGATTCCATGGCCATCTTCGTCCTGACGCTCACGGCTGAGTGTATGTCGGTTAACCCACGGCGTCAATGCGCAATCTAGGAAGGAGTTCAGCAAACAGATTGCGTAAATGGGTTCAGCGAGCTACTCACCCAAAAGTTCGTTGAGATCTTCAACGAAGCTGAGAATCACTACGACCGAAGATCCTGCCAGCCCAAGAAAGAACAGGACTGTGAGGACATGCATAATGAATTGCAAAATAGCGGTCACGAGAAGATTGTAACCCAGGCGGTCGAGATGCAACCGCTTTCGAATCGTATGAAAGTGTTAAACTCAGCATAAATGCCCGTAATTTCCACCCGGACCACTGCCGCAAGTCATGCGGTTGCTGCGCCGTTTGTGTCGCCTATTTTGCTGGCGCTGCTCTCCGGATTCCTGCTGAACCTTCCCTTTCCGATCGCCGCGCCGCTGCCACCGTGGAGAGCTGCGTTTGGATGGATTGCGTTGATTCCTTTGTTGTACACATTGCTTGCGCCGGGCAGCGCTTCGCGTCCTCGCTATTTGCGGCGCAGCACGCTGGCGGCTTACCTTGGCGGCGTCTTTTGGTACACGTTGAACAGCTACTGGATCTACCAGACCATGCATCTCTATGCCGGAGTTGCGGCCGCCGGCGCGGTAGGAATTCTTATTCTCTACAGCATGGTCCTTGGTTTTTACTTCGGACTCTTCGGACTGGGGATTGCCTTTCTGCGGCGCGTTTCGGGGGGTACGACTGCTCCTCTTCTGCTGGCACCGTTTCTCTGGGTGACGATCGAACTGGCTGCGTCGCGCATCACGAGCGTTCCATGGGATCAATTTGGGTATTCGCAGGTCGACAATTTCCTGTTAACTCGACTTGCACCAGTCACCGGAGTGTACGGAATTTCGTTCGTACTGGTGGCGGTGAATGCACTATTTGTGGCAGCGCTTCTGTCGAAGTCGATTCACATGCGTCTGCGGCTTGGAGTTGGGGCGGCGCTGGCTGCGGTGCTGATGCAGTTGGGTTCATGGATGCCGCCTAAGCCCGCTCCCACCCAGGCGACAGCTGTGCTGCTGCAGGACAATCTGCAGGTAGCCACCGACAACAACTGGGTAGCGAGTGAGTGGGATCAGAACACTGCTCGGTTTCTTCATCAGAGTGAGGATACGAGCGCCCCGTCCTATCCCGGAGTGCCCGATGCAGGCAACCCGCTGCAGCACAATGCAAACGACAAGCCGTCGTCGATTTCGCTGATCGCATGGCCGGAGGCTCCTGGGCCTTTTCGCGAGAAAGACCCGCGCTTCGTTTTGCTGATGCACGAATTGGCATCGGAGACACACGCGGGGATTGTCGCCGGGAATATCTCGACCGATCGGGGAGTGAGGGAGGGTCAGCCCACGCTTGACGAGTACAACTCCGCTTCCTTCATTTCGCCGACCGGTGACTTTATCGGACGCTATGACAAGATCCATCTTGTGCCCTTTGGCGAGTACATTCCCTATCGCGACCTGTTTTTCTTTGCGCATCATCTGACGCAACAGGTGAATGATTTTTCGCGTGGCAGGGAGCGCAAGGTCTTTACCGCAAACGGACACCGATATGGCGTCTTCATATGCTATGAGTCGATCTTTGCAGATGAAATCCGGCAGTTTGCGCGAAACGGCGCGCAGGTCTTTGTGAACATCTCCGACGATGGCTGGTATGGGGATACCAGCGCTCCGTGGCAGCACCTGAATATGGCGCGGATGCGGGCGATCGAGAATCGCCGGTGGATTCTGAGGGACACGAACACCGGAGTTACAGCGGCCATCGATCCATACGGCCGCGTGGTTCAGAGCGCGCCCCGGCATGTCTTTACCTCCCTGGCGGTGCAATACGGGTTTCGCGACGACGTTACTTTCTACACCCGGCATGGTGATCTCTTCGCTTACTCATGTGGGATAATCGTGATTGGCGCGCTGGTGTTTTTTGCCAGAAAGCCGCGTCGAATTTAGAAAAAAGCCAGGTCTCCCCAAAGTGTTGAACGATTTGAACGATCTCGAATTCGCCTACACTCCCGTGCGCGACAAAGTCCGCGACCTGCGGGAGTATCTTTGACGCTCCCCGCCTCAAATCTGAACTAGCCAGCATCGAGCAGCAGCTTTCCGACCCGAACCTGTGGTCGAATCCGCAGCTCTCACAGCCGCTGATGCGCGACCGTAAGCGCATCGAAGCTCTGCTCGCGGACGAGGCTGAATTGGCTCGAAAGACCGATGACGTCGAGGCCTACTTCGATCTGGCGCGCGAGGGCGAGCCCGTCGAGGACGATCTCAAGCGCGAGATTGAGTCTCTGAACAGCTTTGCCGAAGCGATGGAAACGCGCACGCTGCTCTCAGGCGAGACCGATCCGCTGAACGCTATCGTGGTCGTGCATCCCGGGGCGGGCGGCACGGAAAGTCAGGACTGGGCGGAGATGCTGATGCGCATGTATCTGCGCTGGGCCGAGCAGCAGGGCTTCAAAACGGAGATCAACGACTACCAGGACGGCGAAGAGGCAGGCATCAAGTCGGCGACCTTCACCATCACCGGCGATTACGCTTACGGCCTGCTCTCGGGTGAAATCGGGGTGCACCGGCTGGTGCGCATCTCGCCGTTCGACCAGGCGAAGAGGCGGCATACCTCGTTTGCTTCGGTGTTTGTGTCTCCCGAGATCGACGACTCGATCGTGATTGACATCAAGCCGGACGATATTCGCACGGATACCTACCGCTCGGGCGGCAAGGGCGGACAGCATGTGAACACGACCGATTCGGCGGTGCGCATCACGCATATTCCGACGGGGATTGTCGCCGCGTGCCAGAATGAGCGCTCTCAGCACAAGAACCGCGAGCGTGCGATGAAGATGCTGCGTTCGCGGTTATACGAGTACGAGCTGGAGAAGAAGCGGCAGGTCACGAAGAAGCTCGAGGACTCGAAGCTGGACATCAACTTTGGCTCGCAGATTCGCTCGTACGTGTTGCAGCCTTATCGGATCGCCAAAGATCATCGAACCAAAGTGGAAGTGGGCGACGTGGACAAGGTTCTGGATGGATACCTGGAGCCGTTTATTCGTGGATATCTGCTGATGCGAAGGAATGGCGGCGGTCCCGCGGCGGTGGACGCGGGAGACGATCTGGAGTAGCATCTTGTTCGCCTGAATCTTTTGTGAGCCGCCGCATGGGTGCTTCGTGTGTTGTGTGATGGAACCGGGCTGGGACACGAAAGCAACAATCACTTGCCAGACGTTATCCAAATTGAATAAAGTCTCTATCCGGAGGCTTGTTTGCCCGGAATTCTTGGAACTGTTCGCGAGACCTTCCCCCAGGAGCGCCGCGTTGCACTGGCCCCCCGCCAATGTGAGGCGTTGCGGAAATCAGGACTCGAAGTCATCATCGAGCAATCAGCCGGTGTCGAAGCCGGCTTTCCCGATGAATTGTATGTCGCGCGGGGCGCGCGCATCGGCACTAGGGAAGAGGTCTTCCGGGAAGCCGACGTTCTCGCGCAGGTGCGTTGTCTGGGCGCGAATCCCGAGGCTGGGCGCTCCGATCTCCCGCTGCTGCGTCCGGGACAGGTGCTGATAGGCTTCGCCGAGCCCTTGACCGCGCTGAGTGAATCCTCAGACCTTGCGACAGCTGGCGTATCGCTGCTGGCCCTTGAACTCATTCCCAGGATCACCCGCGCACAGAGCATGGACGCGCTCTCTTCGATGGCCACCATCTCCGGATACCGCGCCGTGCTGCTCGGCGCAAGCCAGCTTCCGAAAATGTTTCCCATGCTGATGACGGCAGCCGGCACGATTACGCCTGCCAAGGTGTTTGTGTTGGGGGCAGGTGTAGCCGGCCTGCAGGCAATCGCAACGGCACGACGGCTGGGCGCGATCGTCCACGCCTACGACTTGAGACCCGCGGTAAGAGAGCAGGTGGAGAGCGTGGGCGCCAAATTCGTGATGCTGGATGTGGAAGCCCAGGGATCGGAAGACAAGGGCGGATACGCCAAAGCGATGGATGAGGCCTTTTATGCGCGCCAGAGGGCACTGCTTACCGAGGTGCTGCGCGAGCAGGATGTGGTCATCACGACGGCAGCGGTTCCGGGCCGCAAGTCGCCGATCCTGATTACAGCGGAGATGGTATCGGCGATGCCGCCCGGCTCGGTGATTGTCGATATTGCCGCGGAGCGGGGCGGCAACTGCGAGCTCACGCAGGCGGGCGAAACGGTCGTTCACAACGGGGTGACAATTCTCGGACCGGTGAATCTGCCTTCGTTGGTTCCCTACCATGCCAGCCAGATGCTTTCTTCGAACATTGCCGCCGTTGTCAAACTGCTGGTGCAAGATGGCAAGGTGGGGCTGGACCTTGAAGACCAGATCATCCGCGAGACCCTGGTGACGCACGAAGGTAGGGTGATACATCCCAAGATCGCAGAATTGATCGAAGCATCGCAGGTCAGAACCTCGAAGCAGACCGATGAGGTAAGCCTATGAGCAATTACGAGGTCGCCATCTGGGTGTTCATGCTGGCGGCGTTTCTCGGATTCGAATTGATCCGTCGGGTGTCGCCTCTGCTGCACACGCCTTTGATGTCACTGACTAATGCCATCTCGGCTATCGCGGTAGTGGGCGCGATTCTTATCACCGGCGCAAAGGAGGCCCCGACGCTCTCGCGCGTTCTCGGGTTTTCCGCAGTGGTGCTTTCCACCATCAATCTGGTCAGCGGCTATCTGATCACCGACCGCATGTTGAAGATGTTCAAGAAGCGTGGGCCCGAGAAGAAATGATGGACAGCTTCTATCCCGTTCTGTACATACTCGCGGCCGCCGGCTTCATTCTCGCTATCAAATGGATGAGCTCTCCGGCAACGGCTCGCCGCGGCGTCTTTGTGGGCGAGGCTGGGATGCTGCTGGCTGTGGTTGGGACGCTGCTACGCGCCGAAGTGGTGACGTACCAGTGGATATTCATCGCCTTCTTTATTGGCTCCGCGATCGGTGTGCCCATCGCCTACTACATGCCGATGACGGCGGTGCCGCAACGAACAGCCTTCTCTCATGCCTGCGGTGCTCTGGCGGCGGCCCTGATCGGAACCGCCGAATACTATCGCAACCGACCTCATGGCGTAGTCATGACAGCGCTGGTGCTAGAGATCCTGCTCGGCTTCCTTACCTTTACGGCCAGCATGATGGCCTTCGGAAAGCTCCAAGAGATCCTGCCCACGCGGCCCATTACTTATCCGGGGCAGAATTTCGTCAACCTGGGAATCTTCGGACTGGCGGCTTTGAGCGGAATTGCTCTGATCATACGGCCGGACGAAGCATGGCTCTTTCCCATCTTTGCCGTGCTGTCGCTGCTCTTCGGCGTGCTCTTCATCGTTCCCATCGGCGGAGCCGATATGCCCACGGTGATTGCTCTGCTGAATTCCTATGCGGGTCTCTCCGCCAGCGCGATGGGCTTTGTCTTCAATAACAAGCTGCTCATTACGGCCGGTGCGCTTGATGGCTCGTCTGGCTTCATCCTCGCGGTGATCATGTGCCGCGCGATGAACCGGTCTTTCAGCAATGTTTTGTTCGGCGCCTTTGGCACGGTGCAGGTCAGTGCAAAGAAGACGGCCGAACGGCCCGTACGCTCCGCTTCACCGGAAGAGGCAGCGGAGATCCTCGATGCCGCCCGCAAAGTGGTCATCGTTCCCGGGTACGGCATGGCGGTCGCGCAGGCGCAGCACAAACTTCGCGAGTTACATGACGTTCTGACCAAGCGAGGTATCGATGTTTCCTTTGCGATTCACCCGGTCGCGGGCCGTATGCCGGGGCACATGAACGTGCTGCTTGCCGAGGCGGACGTTCCCTACGACCGGCTCATCGAAATGGACGATATCAATCCTGAATTTCCCCGCACGGACGTGGTGCTGGTGGTGGGCGCGAACGACGTGGTCAACCCGGCGGCGCGAATGGATAAGAACAGTCCCATTGCGGGTATGCCGATCCTGAATGCCTCCGAAGCGCAAACCGTGATGGTAATCAAGCGCAGCATGAGCCCCGGCTTCGCCGGCATCGACAACGAGCTCTACTACCTGGATAAAACCCTCATGCTCTTCGGAGACGCCAAGAGCTTCCTGACGGGCATCGTCAAGGAACTGAACGCGGTGACGGCCGGGGCATAAAGCAGTTTTCAGCTAGACAAATAGATGTACTTTCGTAAAGCGCTGTTCCAACCACACCGAATGCTTTTAGCTGCTCGGAGGAACGTAAGTCGTTCCGGGAGGCAGGGCTAGCGGCTCCTCGGGCATGACGATCCAGAAAACGATGTAGCCGATTAGGCCCGCGCCTCCTCCGAAGATGGCCAGCAACACGGTGATCACCCGCACCCAGGTCACGTCCCAGGCATAGTTGTTCGCCAGTCCCTGGCAGACACCTGCCACCATACGTCCGGCGCGCGGACGAATCAGGCGCGTCTGCACGGTGTAAAGGGGAGGATTAGCGGGGTTGATCTGTGCGCCGCACGCAGAGCAAAAACGGGCTTCATTGTTCAAGGAACTTCCGCAATTTCGACAGAAGACGGGCATCGGGGTTTCTCTCTTTCCTAACCTAATAGCGCAACAGCTTACATCCGGTCAAGCGCCGGAGACGGCGCGAACGGCTGCGGGAACTACGATCTGGACGATCGCCGGAACAACAAAGCCGGCAATGGCTGCTCCGGCGATGAAGCCGAAGACAGTAGCAACGAAAAGCAGGGGGAAGGCAAATTCTGTCGATGGGGAGAGGGAGCGAACCGGGTGACTCGCCGTTTGTAGCCTCATCTCACGTTGCATCATGGCACATACCTCCATTCCTTCGCCAGTGAATACGCAAGGTCTGCATGCACGGTTCCGCCGTGGGGTTCGTGCAGAATTGGATCGGCTACAGAAAAGTATTGACACCCATACCAACTAGTCGGTATGGTTCACTCCAACAATGATTACGCACAGCATGCCCGATACAACACACGAGTCGAAAACGAAGCTTCTGAACGCGGCTCTACACGTGATCCGCGCCAAAGGCTACACCGCTACAAGGGTCGAAGATATTTGCGAAGCGGCCGGGCTCACCAAGGGCAGCTTCTTCCATCACTTCAAGAGCAAGGAAGACTTCGCGCTCGCGGCAGCCGAGTATTGGAGAGTAATGACTGACGGCTTCTTTGCGTCGGCTGCGTATCATGACCCCTCCGATCCTCTAGATCGCCTTTTGGCTTATGTGGACTTTCGTAAGGCGATTCTGCAGGGCGAATTACCCGAATTCACCTGTCTGATGGGCACGATGGTTCAAGAGGTTTATGAGACGCATCCTTCCATCCGGGAGGCCTGCGACTTGAGCATTAGCAAGCATGCGGCCACGCTCGAACCGGACATCACTGAAGCGATACGCAAATACGGCATCGATGCGACGTGGACAGCTAAGAGCCTTGCACTTTACACCCAGGCCGTCATCCAGGGCGCTTTCATCCTCGCCAAGGCCAAGGACAGCGCTGAGGTTGCCGTAGACTGCCTCGATCATCTGCACCGGTATATGGAAATGCTTTTCATTCAACCCAAAATTAGGGAGAAACGCCATGTCAACCGCAACTCTGAACGACCAAACCACTAAAGATGAAGTCGCCATCCTAGCGCTCCTCGAAGTTTCTCACCAGGCGCATCACGACAAGGATGCCTCAGCCATCGCAGCGCCATTTGTAGAAAACGCAGTCATATTTGACCTCGCGCCGCCGCTTTCTCACCACGGAATCAATCTTCAGGAGAAGCAAGCGTGGCTCGATTCGTGGACCGGGCCAATTGAGCTTGAGTCGCGCGACTTCAGCGTCACCGTAAACGGCGACTTTGCCTTCTGCTACGGCTTCTACCGAATGAGCGGCTCTCCCAGGGAGGCAGCCGGTGGGCAGGTCAGTTTCTGGATGCGGGCCACCGTTTGTCTGCGTCGCGAGGAGGGCGCCTGGCGGATCGTCCACGAGCATACCTCCGTACCTTTTTACATGGATGGCAGCTTGCGCCCCGCCTTTGACCTCAAGCCTTAGAACAGGAGGAGTACATATGTGTCCAGCATGCGTCGCAATGGCAACAGTGGTCGTGGCCGGCGTGGCTTCGTCAGGCGCGTTGAGCGTGTTCATTGCGAAAACATTTAGGTCAAGGATCGAAGCCCAGGCAAATGTCCTTAAAACGGGAGTACAGGAGACGAATGATCATGGCAACCAGCGCAATTGAACGTCCGAGGGTCGTGTCAGAAGCTGAATGGCTGATCGCCCGCCAGGAACTTCTGGCTCACGAAAAGGAACTGACACGCGCACGCGACGCAGTGAGCGCCGAGCGACGCCAGCTGCCCTGGGTCAAGGTCGAAAAGGAGTATGTATTTGACACGGTTGACGGCAAGAAGACACTTTCCGAGCTCTTCAACGGCCGCAGCCAGCTGATCGTCTATCACTTCATGTGGAGACACGACCTGGGCGAGGGCTGCGTGGGCTGCTCGTTTCTCTCCGACCATATCGACGGCCCTAACCAGAATCTGGCGCAACACGACGTATCCTTGGTGGTCGTTTCGCGCGCGCCGCTGGGCGTGCTCCAGGCGTACAGCAAACGCATGGGCTGGAAATTCCGATGGGTTTCGTCGTACGAGAGCGACTTCAACTTCGACTATCACGTGTCGTTTACTCCCGATCAGCTGGCGACGGGAGAGGTCTTTTATAACTACCGGATGATGCAGGCGTCGATCGAGGAACTCTCCGGCATCAGTGTCTTTTACAAAGATGCCGAGGGCGAGATCTTCCATACCTATTCAAGCTATGGGAGAGGCAATGAAGAGGTGCTGGGCGCTTACATGTATCTCGATCTCACACCGAAGGGCCGCAATGAGACTGGTCCCGGTTACAACCTGGGGGACTGGGTGCGGCACCACGACAGATACGGCGCAAGTGGCTATGTCGATCCAGCAGGTGGATTCATAGCGGCTTCAGAGACGAACCCCTGCTGCTCATCAACAAACGGCTCTTAAAAGGCGCTAACGGCCGGTATAGGCGGCCCGCTGAAATTTGCGGGCCTGATCGGCCTGTACCGTGTCCCTGCCGGCATCGATAACGGCCTGGTATTGCTCCCTCGCTTTATCGTGCTCGTTCATCAGGTCGTAGACCTGGCCGGCGGCGAGCAGGCAGCGCCGCTTAAGTTCAGGGCTGGTGGTGGGTAAGAATGCGCCTTCGCGATAGGCCTCGGCAGCGTCGGCGTAGAGCTTTTGTCCGCGCAGGCTGTCGCCCAGGCCGAAATAGGCCAACTCCAGGTGGGATGAGGGAAAATAGCCGGGGCGTTTCGCATCTTCAACGACGCGCCGATAGGCAACAATGGCTTTCATGCCTTCACCCGCGTCTTTCGTCAGATTGGCCACTTCGAGCGCAAAGAGGAAATCGCGCGGGTACTGCTGGGCCAGACCCTGGGCGATCTCTTCGGCCTCGCGATACTTGGCTTCGCGACGCAGGAAGAGCATCATCGCTGTCCGCGATTCAACACTGGTGATAACGCCATGAGCGCCTGCGTCCTGAAGCAGGGCCATGCCTCCGGCCTTTGACCCGTGGATGCCGGCAAAGCCGACGAGCAGCTTGAAACCGAAAGAGAGCGCGCCAACGACGTACTGGTAGATACCGACGACCATCTTGGCGTCGACGTAGTTGGGGTCGAGCTCTAGAACCCTCTCATGGTCGTTTTTGGCGCCCAGGGCGAGCTTGAGACCGGAGGTAAAACTGCGCTCCACCATGGCGAGATAGCAGGCTTCGAGAGAGCGGGCCCATCCACGAGCGAAGAGCGCATTGACGTCGTTGGGATTCGTTTTGAGCTCATCCTCTGCCTGGTCGAAGGCTTTGTCAGTGAGAGCCTTGATCCGGTCGCGGACTTTGGGATCCTCGACTACGGTGTGATGGCCGGTGAGGAAGCCATCGTTGGCGTAGAAGGTAGTATCGAGGAGATCGAGGCGGAAAAGCTCCTGAAACAGGGTTACATAGAGGACATAGTCGGTGGCAATCGGGTTGGTGGGATGCGCGGCCTGGATTTTGTCGAAACGGGCGAGCGATCCGTCGTAATCCATCACATAGAAGCGTTCGAACGCCTCGACCACCTCAGGCGTGCGATTGAGCGGATCGGTGTCGACGGTTTGCCCCGGAACCGGAAGGCAGGCTACAAGGACGAAGCCCATGGCCAACAGAACAAGCCGCGGCAGTGGGGCAGGAAACGCACTGGTGAGAAGGATGGATATCTTTCGCAAGAGCATTCCGTACTGAATCTTAGACGAAACCAACCCCATATTTGACGCTACGGGAGTGATTGCTGCCATGGGATTTCGAGGAAGCTCTGGCGCGACGCTTCAAGGAAAGACGATTGGGTGCTATTGTCGTCTGGTTCGGTTATAAGCAAGCAGAAACCTCAGCTCATGAGTTCAGGCCAGGTTGCCCGGCAAGTGATTCTCTGTTTTGCTGTTCCCAGGATATTGCGATGACCAGGAAAGAGCTTCTCCAGCTGCTGGTAATGCAGGCGCGCGTCAACGGCTTTGAGCTGCGCAAGTGGTACCAGTCGAAGATTGAGCGCGGCTGGACTAGCCCCGATGCGGCCATGCAAACGCTGGCCGACGGACAGCGCTACTATGCCTTGCTCTTTTCGCATGAGTTTGCCCAGGCTTTCTGGAGGCAAGGCACACAGATGCAATTCGTCGTTCCGACTCAACAATTCCAGCGTCGGAACGCCAAGGGCCAGCTGGTTACCGTCACTCGTAAAGCCTATACGCGGCGGACGCTGAAAGCCGATTCCTGGAAATATCACTTACGGGAGATGGCAGCGTCTCAGGAGCCACTGCGCTATATCCGGCGCTTTCTGGTCACGCACGAGGAGCTTCAGGCCCAGCGGACAGGGGCACTGCCGGTGGACAGAGACGCCGAGAATTTCGATCTCGATTCCGGTACAGCGTAGCCTCCTCGATTTCCCGCCTAAGGCTCTTCAAGTCGATAGCGATGATGCAAGGGGCCGGGTCCCTTGCCGACGGGGTAGGCGGTCTCCATCGCCTTGCGAACATATCGCTTTGCCCCGGAAACTGCTTCGCGCGGCGACATTCCAGCAACTAACTGAGCCAGCAGCGCCGAGGAGAAGGCGCACCCGGTTCCGTGCGTCGCTGCCGTCTCTATCTTCTCCCCCGGAAACCAATCTTCGACGCCTTCGGCGGTTATGAGGAAATCGTCTGGGGGGTTAAGATGCCCTCCCGTAACGACGACGCTGAGACCGGAATGAGCCGACGCGAGGTCTCTGGCAACTATCTCTATGGATTCCCGATCGGAGACCTCGGACGCCACCATTTCGGCGAGCTCGTCGAGGTTCGGCGTGACCCAGCCAACGAGGGACAGTAGTTCGCTCTGAAGTCGGTCGAATCCCGCAGAATCGAGGAGGGTTCGGCCGGAGCTGGATCTCACGATGGGATCAAGGACGATACGCTGGCGTGGTATGCCGGAATCGGCGAGAAACCGGCCAACTTCGCTCACAATCTCGGCCGTGCCGAGCATTCCGATCTTAACGCCCGAGATTTCCACATCTTCCGCGAGACAATCCAGGGTTTCCCCGAGGAATTTGGGGTTCACGGTGTGAAAGCGGCGAACCCCCTGAGTGGACTGGACGGTGAGAGCCGTGATGGCCGCAAGTCCATAGAGTCTATGCGCAGCGAAAACCTTGAGATCGGCCGTAACTCCCGCTCCCGATGAGGGATCGAAGCCGGCGATTGTGAGGACAACCGGTCGCGGCGGCGGTAGGATGGTCACTCGTTACTGCTCCACTGGCTAGATATTCGATGGATGAACTCGCGACAGGCCTACCACATTCGAGTAGGAAACGCAAGGGGTTGAGTGTAAATAAATGCCGCTGTAGGTTTGACTTACGGCTCCGCACCTCCATACAATTTTAGAGGAGGAAGATGAACGCTATCGCAATGGATAAAAATACTCGCTCCCGTCGCTTTGCCTTTATGGCAGGCGCTGCTTTTTTAACAATGCTTGGCATTTCCGGAGCCCCAGCCGGAAACGCCGCACCATCTGTAAAGGTTACTCCCCAACATCATTGGTTCCAGATAGGCCGGGCTTCGTGGTACGGCAGGCTGTTTCAGGGCCACGCTACCGCCAACGGTGAGAATTTTGATATGCATGGGCTTACCTGCGCCCACCGCAGCCTTCCAATGGGCTCCCTGGTCCGCGTAACCAATCTCAGCAACCAAAAAACGGTTGTGGTTCGCGTCAATGACCGGGGCCCGATTCGCCGCAGTCGAGTGATCGACCTCTCCTATGCAGCCGCCCAGTATCTGGGGTTTGGCGACAACGGTACGGCACCCGTGCGGCTGGAGTTGTTGAAGGACGACCCCGAACTGGCACAGATCATCTTCCCGTCCAGTTCCGCTGTCGCTTTCCCGCTCGTCCCCTCCTTGGTGCGCTAAGCCAATGATAATGCGCGCCGGCTGATGCCGGTGCGCGACGGCGCCGGATTCCAGTACAATTTTGCAACGAACCCTGTGGGAAACCGCCCCCTGCGGGGAAGACTCTGGCTCGGGAGGCCGATCTGTGAGTTTACCTGTCTCCAGTGTTGCAGGTCTCAACCCGGACACACCCAGCCCCCGCGAGCGGCTGATTGTTGCATTGGATTTCCCGAATGGAACGGCAGCATTGGCTACAATGGAACGACTGGATAGCCTCGTCCAATGGTTCAAGATCGGTCTGGAACTCTATCTATCTGAAGGAAATAGGATCGTCGACGCCGTAAAAGATCGCGGCTATTCAGTCTTTCTCGATCTGAAGCTGCACGATATACCGAACACCGTCTCCGGAGCGGTGCGATCTATTGCCGCAACAGGAGCTGACATGCTCACCCTGCATTCCGCCGGCGGTCCAGCCATGTTGGCGGCGGCGCAGGAAGCAGCTGCCGCTTTGCCCGCGGCACCGAAGCTGCTCGCCGTCACGGTACTCACCAGCATGGACGCGGCTCAGCTGGCTTTGACAGGGGTTGCGGTGTCTCCCGGCGAACAGGTGATACGGTTGGCCGGAATGGCCTATAGCGCTGGCATTCGAGGCTTTGTCGCAAGCGCCGAGGAAATCGCGGCCATACGCACGGCTTATCCCGAGGCGACGTTAGTAATCCCGGGCATCCGTCCAGCTGGAGCAGAGACCGGGGACCAGAAACGCGTTGCGACACCCGCGGCTGCCATCGCCGCAGGAGCCGATTACCTGGTGATCGGTCGGCCCATCACACAGGCGGCCGATCCAGCGTCTGCTGCACATTCCATCCTCGAAGAAATTGCGGCGGCAACGCGGTAATCTGGCGCTACTGAACGCGAAGCGCAGTATCCAGCTTGATGTCAGCGGATGAGCTTCCGACCATTACCTTCACGGGCTCTGCTTCGACCTCGAAGCTTCCTGATTTTTGATCCCAATAGGCCAGCGTTGAGGCCTTGAGCGGAATCTGAACAGTCCTGGTCTCATTCGGCTTGATCGTGACGCGTTGGAAACCTTTCAGTTCTTCGCGCGGACGCTCGACTTTTGAGTGCAGATGCTTTACGTAGAGCTGTACCACTTCGTCGCCGGTCCGGCTGCCGGTGTTCGTCACGTCCACGCTTACCGTGACAGTGCCATCCTTTGCCAGCTGGGGGGAGCTGGTCTTGAGATTGGAATAGCTGAACGTCGTGTAGCTCAGGCCATAGCCGAAGGGATAGAGCGGGTCGCCTTTGAAGTACATGTAGGTACGACCATCGCGGATGTTGTAATCCATCATGGGAGGCAACTGGTCGATTGATCTTGGCCATGTCATCACCAGGTGGCCGCCAGGATTGTAGTCGCCAAAGAGAACCTGGGCGAGCGCAGTGCCTTCATCCTGCGATGCATGGGTCATGTGCAGAATGGCCGGAACAGCGGCCTGCGACCAGTTGATAGCAAACGGGAAGCTGGAGACAAGGATAACGATAGTTTTCGGGTTCACTGCGTAAACCTGCTTGACCAGCTGCTCCTGAGCAAGGTCGATACTCTCGCGGTCGCGCCCTTCGCGCCCGTCGCTCGGGACCGTACACGGAAGAGTGCCGCCGCCATCGGGAGTAGCGTGCCAATCATGCGCCATATCCGGCCCGCAGGTGGGATCGTTGCCGATCACCACTACGGCAACATCGGAAGAGCGCGCCGCGTTAACCGCAGCGTTGCCAATTTCATCGGCGGCATAGTTGACTTTGACGTTTGGTCCAACTTCATCCTTGATTCCCTGCAGCGGCGTAACGGCATGGGGTGGCGTACCGCCATACCAATCCCAATGGACAGAGTCGGCCAGCGGCCCGATGACGGCGATCGACTTCAGCGATTCTTTCTTCAGCGGGAGAAAGGCGTTCACATTCTTCAGCAGCACGACCGATTCGAGTGCCATTTGCTTCGAAACTGCCTGATTCTTCTCTGTGTTCCAGGGCTCGGACGAGTCCTTAATATTTGAATAGGGGACCATATCCGGAGAGTCCAGCAATCCAAGACGGATGGTGACCCTGAACTTGGGGCGCAGCAGATCGTCGATCTCAGCCTCGGTGATCGAACCATCCTTCAGAGCCGCCTTTGTTTCATCCTTGTACTGGTCGAGGAACTGATTGATGCCGGCCCTGAGACAAGCGACGACCGCGTCTTTCTGAGTGGGAAAACGCTTATGATCGGTGACCAGTAGTTTTACCGCACCCCCGTCACTCGACAACACGTCGACACCCCAATCTTTCACCACAACGCTCTTCAAAATGGGATTCACGGCCATCGGCGTGCCATTCCAGGCGTTATACGAGGCCATGACCCCCTTCGCGCCGCCTTCAAGGAAGCCCATGCGGAAGGGCACCGAATAATATTCCCAGAAGAGGCGCTGGTCGAAATCTGAAGACGAACTGGTGCGCTTGTTTTCATTGCTGTTGGCGAGGAAGTGTTTGAGCAGCGCGGCTGCTTGCCAATATTTCCCTTCGCTGCCCTTCGGCCCATCCTGCAGGCCTTTAATGAACGACACGACCATCGTGCCGTTGAAGAACGGATCTTCGCCATATACCTCTTCGCTGCGGCCCCAGCGCGGGTCTCGGGCGAGATCAGCCTGGGGTCCCCACAGCATCAGGATCTGGCGATTGTATTTTTCGGTCTGTGTTATGTAGCGCGCTTCGTATCCTTCAACGGCAGCCGTCTGGCGAACTAGATCGGGATCCCACGACTCACCCATGCCCGGAGGCTGAGGGAATTGCGTCGTGTTGATCGGGGCGCGGCCGAGTCTGGCTTCGCGCTGCACGACTCCGTGAATGCCTTCGGAGCTGCCGAAGTTTGGGACGCCAAGGCGAGGCACTCCAGTCCGCGTCCCAAGACAATCGATCTTCTCGTCGGTCGTCATCAATGAGAGAAGGTTGTCGATTCTCTTTTCCATGGGAAGATTTGGATCTTTGAATGGATAAGCAGGCTGCTGGGCCAGGACTGGGGTGAGCGCAAGGCCAAGAATGACCAAGCCGAGTGCGATTGCAAGCCATTTTTTCATCGTAAAGAACTTTAGCCTCTACTCGCCGGAAGCGATCTTAGGAGGGGTCGAGCTACCGGCGGAGGCCCTAGATTATCACGCATGGCAATCGCCTCCGACCCGAATGGGCCGCGTTTCAAAATGGATTTCCTTTGCTTGCCACCGATCACGCCGAACTCCGTTCCAACCCTCGACGCCGGTAAACTGTGTGTGTGAATTTCACGTCCAATGACGCGGAGCTTTTTTACATAACGGCGGGCGAAGGAGCAGACCAAGGACCGAGCCTGGTGCTGCTGCATCCCACGCCCTGCGACCATCGTTTCTGGCTGGCGGCGGCCGAACAGCTGGCCGGAAAATATCGCGTCATTCTTCCCGACCTACGCGGTCATGGACAGTCGGAGGCGGGCAAGGGTCCGATCACCATGCAAAAGCTGGGCGCAGACCTGGAGCGCCTGCTTGACGCCCTTCAGGTACACCGCGCGCTCTTTGCCGGATGTTCTATCGGCGGATACACGCTCTACGAGCTGTGGCGCGTTGCACCCAGCCGCGTCTCGGCGTTGGCCTTCTGCTGCGCCAAACCACAGGGCGACACGGAGGACAATCGCGCCAAACGCGAACAATGGATCGCGAAGATTCGAGCGCGAGGGACGGGAGAATTCATCGACGCGATGGCGGAAAGCCTGATTGGGCCGACGGCGAGGCAACGCGCTCCGGAGAGGATCGCCGAGGCTCGCGACATGATGCAGACCGTTAGAGCTGAGGCGGCGATTGCCATTCAGCAGGGGCTGGCCGTGCGGCCCGACTCGGTCGCAACGGCTCGCGGCATTCATGTGCCCTGCTTCGTGCTGGCCGGCGGAGAAGATACAGCTTCAACTCCCGCAGATATGAAGCTGCTCGCGGAATCGATCCGTAGCAGCGGCTACGGCGCAGAGTTCACCCTGCTGCGCGACGCCGGCCACTACGCCGCCTGGGAACAGCCGCAGATGGTAGGGCGACTGCTGCGTCGCTTCTTCGATTCAGTTGTGGGATGATCCCCGCTTAGACATTAAGCGAGTCGATTGCTGCGGTGTGAGTTTCGGAGACGTGCGTCTGGGAATCAGGAACTGAACCCGGCACGGGCAATCCGTCTTGCAGGCCGCGCGCTACGAGGTCGCGACGCAGTTGCTCGATCGATTCGAATAGCATCGCGTTCAGGCCGACCTCGGTAGCCGCGGCAATGTTCTCGGGCTTGTCATCCAGAAAAAGCGCGTTCTCCGGCGAGACGCCAAGCTTCTTGCAGGTGTGAATATAAATGGCAGGGTCTGGTTTGCAGATACCAAGCTCGCACGACCAGGTGTGATGCTGGAAGTGAGCCAGCCATCCGAACTCCTGCCGCATGTAGCCCAAGACCTCCCACCCCATGTTCGAGAGAATCGCCGTCTTGATACCCGCCGCCTGCAGGGCGACCACCCACGCGAGCATTTCCTCGTTGAGCGAGGTCCACATAATTACGTCGGTCTCAATCAGGTCGTCGATCAGTTCGGAAGTCACGACAATCCCGGCCTCCCTCCCAAACTGCTCCCAGTAGGTGCGCCCATTCAGGGTGCCCATGTCGTATTCATGACGATGGCGCCAGTAGTGGTGATCAAAGGTGGGGCGGTCTAGGCCGGTGAGTGCCAGCAGCTTCTGCTGCGCCTCGGGATCCTCTGAGTTGCTGAGAACTTTTCCGTAATCGAAGATCACTGCGTCGATCGCCATGAATTCTCCTGATCCCATTATGCCGAATAAACGCGGCGAAGCTTCTGTGAAAAGATGATTTGAAATGCAACGGCGTCCGACCTTCTCTGCGCGCACCGCGTGGGACACATCGGAAACAGAACTGGCGCGCGCCATTATCGAGCGACGCGAACGAGATCTACCCCTTCTCGACCTGACCGCTTCAAATCCCACGCGTTGCGGTTTTGTCTACGACGAAGTTGCGCTTCTGTCCCCACTCGCCCGGCGGGAGTCGCTAGTCTACGACCCCGACCCCCGCGGCATGACCCAAGCACGCGAAGCAGTAGCGAAGTATTACGCGGACCATGGCGCGAGAGTGGATCCTGAACAATTGTTTCTGACCACCAGTACTAGCGAGGCTTACAGCTTCCTCTTTCGGCTGCTGTGCGACCCGGGCGACGAAGTGCTTATCGCTCAGCCGAGCTATCCGCTTTTCGACTTTCTGGCGCAGATTGAAAATGTGCGATTCGTACCTTATCCGTTGTTTTACGATCACGGCTGGAGAATGGATGCCGAGGCGCTGCGGAGTCAGATCACGGCCCAGATCACTTCGAAAACACGGGCCATTGGCCTGGTGCATCCGAACAATCCGACCGGGCACTTCACGAAAGATTTCGAGCGCGCAGAATTGGAAGAGCTTTGTGCCGAGCATGGACTGGCTTTGATCGTGGACGAAGTGTTTCTGGATTATGGCGTCGGCGGACACGCCGGACGAAGCTTCGCCAGCGGACCGCACCCTGTCCTGACCTTCGTTCTCAGCGGGCTGAGCAAGATCGCCGCGCTCCCGCAGATGAAGGCTGCCTGGATCGCCGCCTTCGGGCCGAAGCCTGAACTGGGGCAGGCGCTCGGCCGGCTGGAGATCATCGCCGATACATTTCTGTCGATGAATACGCCTGTGCAATGCGCGCTGCCTGAATGGCTCGCCGGACGCGAAAGATTGCGGGCACAGATTTCCGCGCGTGTGGAGGAGAACCTTCGCAGACTCGACACCCTGCTCTCTTCCCAGACCATGGTTTCGCGCCTGGAAGTCGAAGCCGGATGGTACGCTGTGCTGCGCGTCCCAGCGCTTGAGTCCCAAGAAGATCTGGCGCTACGGCTGATCCGGGACCACGGCGTTTCGATTCATCCCGGCTACTTCTTCGGCTTCGGGGGAGGTGGCTGGCTGGTCGTGAGCCTGTTGACCCAGGTGAGCGAATTCACCGGCGGGATTGACGCTATTTGTTCTCTCTTCAATGAGATGGGCGATGAATTGAAAGCATAGTTATCAAGGCTGATTCCGGTAAAGCATTGGTTTGATATTTATCCTGTAATTAGCTGATAAATAATGGCTATGGCCGCACACCCGGTTGGAGAAACGGATTCGACTCTCGCTCTACCCCAATGGTCGTCTGTGGCCCATGGCCGGGAATTACCCGCGTCTCATCCGGCAGGGGCAGGAGCCGGTCATGAATCGATCGCAGGATCTTCTTTGAGTCGCCGCCGGGCAGATCTGTCCGGCCTATTGACCCGGCAAAGAGTGTGTCGCCCGCAATCAGCAGATTCTCCGGCGCGAAGTGGAGGCAGATGCTGCCCTGCGTGTGGCCGGGGGTATGGAGAACGTTTGCCGCGTGGTTCGCGATGCCAACTACTATTCCGTCGTCTAGGTTAACGTCCGGAGGAGCCACTTCCGGCGGCGCGACACCCAGCCATCCAGCCTGCATGTCCATCATCTTCAATAGGGGCAGGTCATTTTCATTGAGCAGGATTGGCGCTCCTGTGACTTTCTTAAGCTGCACGGCTCCCCCAACATGATCGATGTGGGCGTGGGTGACGACGATCTGCTTAAGGGTGAGACCATGTTTTGCCAGGCGCACCACTATCTCGGGTATATTGTCGCCTGGGTCGAGGACCATGGCTTCGCGCGTGGCTGCATCGCCCACGATGGAGCAGTTGCACTGCAGCGGCCCTACGGGAAAGGTTTCCAGAATCATCGAGGCGGCACTCATGATTTCATTGTCGGCGAAGCTGCCTCAGGCGTACAAATGGCGTCACAGAATGTTGGCGAAATTGCCGGGAGAACGAGACGATGGCAGCGAGAAAAGAATGGACGGAATGGCACTTGACTCCACGGGGATGGGAAAAAGGCGCGACACGGGTCCAAGGCCAGGGCAACACCTGGGTCGAGGAGCCGGTCGATCGCATGCTGAGCTGCGTGTATCAGGAAATCGAGACTGACGCCTCTTTAGAGGTGAAGAAGTGGTCAGAAGAAACCTTTCGCTCGAAGAAAGCCGCCGAGCTTGACCAAGCGCTTAAAAAATACGGTGCCTGCCCCGAGCACCTTTAAGCGATACTGGATGCCGCAGCGATGGAATGATTCTGTCACGATCTGTGCGGTTGCCCTGGCTTCTGTAACCCTCTGCAAAACCCTCCCCCACGACACATTAGGAGGCAACGTATGTCCCTCGATATCACCGCAGGATCCCGATCAATCACTTCTCTGGGCCCATTAAAAGATCTTGCGAGCAGTGTGAAGTCCGATTTTCGGCTCGGACCCGAAATCGAAAGCCAGCTGGACAAACCGCTTTCCACCCTGCCCGCGAATCTTCGCAGCGTTGGCGTCGACGGCAGCGGAAGCCCCTCGTGGACGGCGGGCGCCTTCAGCTTCTCGCTTACCGCGGGTGCGAAGGGAAAGCTTTCCGTCATGCTCGGCGGTGACGCGCTGCTCAACTATGCAGATAAATTCGAAATCGATATCTCCATTGGCCCGGCGGCGAGTTTTGATCCACCGGCACCTGCGAAAGTTATGGTCCCGAATGGCGTCGCCTACGTGTGCGTCGAGCTGGAATTCCAGATCGGAGGCGGTCTCTCGGTCGATGTACCGGTTGGCACCGTCGGCATTCTTTCAAGCGTGAGCACTCAGAATAGCTTCAGCGTTGCTTTTTACAGGAAATGCAGCCCGTCGGATACATTACACGATGCAATTGGCGCGGCTTTCACCAACTACGTCCTGCCGTTGCACCCTCTCACTTTTTCCAGCCTCGATGTTGGCGATTATCTGCATCACGACTTCAACGCCTCTCTGCAAGTGGGACTGGGCGCCAGCATCGGCTATGACAAGGTCTTTTACGCTGGGCAATCGCCCAGCGACATTCCCCAGACGGCGGCGGCGGTGACACTCGATACATCGTTTATCCCGTCTCTGCACCTTAGTGCCAGTCTGTCCTTCAGCTTTGTCTATACCGGATGTTTTGAAGCACTGCTCTGGAAGGACAGCGTCCACACCGGACGTCTGCACCTCTACCGCTCGAAGGAGCAGGACACCAGCCTGGGGCTGCATCTTGGCATAGGCCTGACATCGGATCCGGTGGCCAGCGCCAGCAAGATGTCGGATCAGTTCGGTACGCTCCTGGGCAACTCCCTGCCTGGCTCGCTGGGCAGCGCATTCACCAAACACGTCCTGCCCAGAGCGACGGGCGAAATTGCCCACTACGCGAGCGACGGCTGCAACAAGATAGCCGGATGGCTTAAGCCCATCAATGAAGCGCAGGCTACGCTTGACGTCGCCATTCAGAAAACCAGACAGACCTTTCTGCTCTTGGACTACACCTTCGACCTGGCTGCTCCGGCGTTTCCAGACGCGTGGAAGACGGCCGTCGCGGGAGATTTCGTCAAGGCGTTGGGCACTCCGAATGGCGGCGTCTCAATTGCGGCGGGCGGCGGCCTGGAAAGATTTTACTGCGACAAGACCTCTATACGCCTAAACCTCTTTGGCCAGCTGAAGGCCGCGTGGAGCGATGCGGTAATCAGCAACTCCAGCATGGTCTATGCCGGCAACAACACCTTTCACCTAATGGCAAATGAAGGACGACAATTGCTCTCGTCGATCAACAATAGCAAGCGGGAGATCGATCTCTATTTCGCCGCCGAGGCGGATTATTCAGGCGCGGATGTCAAGCTCGGAACGGTAAACCTGCATTGCATCCTTCAAGCGGCCAACAATCAGAAATATGGCGGTTACATCACGAATTTTCTTGGCTTGATGACGACGGGGCCGGCTCACGATGTTCTCGTCGAAAGCGTCAGAGCGATGGCGGCTCGGCCTAAGACTACACAGTTGCTGCACCTCACCTTCGACCCGGCCGCGTATGGGCGGATACACGCATCGACGATCACGAATGGTAAGCCCGAGGACCAGGCGAGCGATCAGCAGAACTACGCGGCCTTTGCGAAGGCATGTTCCGATCTAATTATCGAATCGCCGGCGAATTTCTCCTATGGCGGTCGGAGCCTGAGCTATTCAACCTGGAGCAACTGGAACATCGCGAGCAACGACCAGTGGCCGCCATCGACGAGGTCGCTTCCCAACCGAACACAATCCGGGAGCAGCAGCAGCGGGCTTGTCTATCTGGGCCAAGAGTTTCCCCAGTCGGGCAACGTCGCGCAACTGATCGGCTACGCACTCCACGCGGGGAGCGACTTCATGAATCTGTGCGCCGCTCTGAAAAGCCTTGTCGGTTTCACGGCAGCCGGCCCGCAACTCGCTCCATGGGATGACCTGGTGGCCACGCTGAAATCCATCATTCACAACGATGTGCCACAGGATTTCATCGCTCCTGCGACCCTCGCGCTCACCCGCCTTTGCGCAA
This sequence comes from Silvibacterium sp., assembly GCA_049588475.1. Classification (GTDB taxonomy): domain Bacteria; phylum Acidobacteriota; class Terriglobia; order Terriglobales; family Acidobacteriaceae; genus Silvibacterium. The sequence continues at coordinate 22,117 of JBAVYX010000375.1, forward strand.
GCGGCGCGCCAAACGAGGTTGTTGGACCCGCCCCGGGCCTGACGGATAAGAACTCGATCGCCATTACCATCACATACTCTTAGTTGTTGTAGGTCTGGTATGCAGGTGAGGAGACGACTATGAATGAGCCAGCCACCATCCGCGAGATTCTGGTCCGCGCGAAGACCATTGCCGTGGTTGGCTTAACCAACCGCGAGGGACGTGCTTCGCTTGGAGTGTCACGATTTATGCAGGGGCGCGGATACCGCATCATTCCGGTAAATCCGCGGATCGAAAGCGCGCTCGGAGAGCAGGCTTATCCGACACTGGAGGCGGCGGTCGAGGCCATTCAAGGCATCGACCTGGTGAATGTGTTTCGCGCTCCTTCGTTTGTTCCGGAGATTGTGAAAGACGTGATCCGCCTGAAGATTCCCTACCTGTGGCTTCAGGAAGGCGTAGTGCACCCTGAGGCAGCCGCGCAGGCGGAGGCAGCAGGTGTTCAGGTCATCATGGATCGTTGCATTCTCAAAGACCGCATGGCCGCAGGCTGGTGATTTCGCATCCTGCGGGACGCGCCTTCAGCATAAAGTGCATTGTGGCTACGACAATGCCTCAGCCGTTCTGCATATGCGCGGCAATTTCCTTGACGGCGCGATGCGCCGAGAGTGCCGCTCCCTCCTGCCATCCGACCAGGTGGCTCACATAATCTCCAGCGATGAAGTAGCGCCCGTCGGGCTTGCTAAGCTCGTCATAGGCGGGCTTGGTTGAGGGCATCCTGTTCAGGGCAAAACAGCCGAGGCTGTAGGGGATCTTCTGCCAGGAAACATAAATTGGCTTTGTCAGCGATTGCCCGTGGCCGGGGTGCAGTGACTCGACAGCAGCCCGCGAGGCAGCGAGTTTCCCCTCCGTCGCGAGCGCGCCGAAGTCGGTGGGTGCACCATCGCCCCAGTCCTGCTGTTCGAAGTTGAAACCGGAAAGGATGACGCCGGTTTTGCTGAACAACTTCGAGCTGGGATACCAGACAATGTCGACTGCCTGCTTGGTAAAGGAGATCCCGCCGTAGATGTTGTATTTCTTCTCCCAGAAGCGCGGCGACTCCCAGCCGATCTTGTAAAGTGAAGCGAGTTTCATGCCTTTGAAAGCCCGCTTCTTCTCCGCGGAAAAGTCGGTATCAAGCTTGTCCAGTATCGTGATGGGCAGCGTACAGATACAGTAATCGGCTTCGATAGTTTGCGGAGCCTTTGACCCACCGTCGGTATAGACGACGCGCACGCCCTTATCCGTTTTGCGAAGCTGCTCAACCGGGGACCCGTAACGCACGATCGGACCCAGAGATTTGGCGAAACCGTATGAGATGCGGTCCATTCCTCCAATCGGCTGAAACATCGTTGCTTGCCAATCGAGCTGCTCTTCGTAGAGCTCGCCCATTGAGAAATCAGCCACCAACAACTCGTGAAGCTTGAGCGGCGGACGCAGCTTCTCTTCATCCGGACCCGCGCCAGGCCCAATGTCCACACCGCTCCGCTCCGAGCCCTTAAACTTGTAGTCGTGATCGAGGTCTCCATAGGTCTGCAGGAAAGCCAACATCTTCTCGCTGTCTTCCTTGCTCAGCACCTGGTCGAGCCCACGTTGGTCGATGCACTTGGCGAGCAATTCGGAGATATATCCGCGCGTATCGTTGATCACCTGGCGTTGCTCGACAGGCTTGCCGCCATTCAGATCCTTCGACTGCATCAGGGTGCTGCGCGATGTATTGATCTCAACCTCAAGCGGCACTCCCAGCTCTTCGCAGTAGCCCAGGATGTTCTTGTGAATCGATGGCAGACGCGCCGGGCCGGGATTCAGATAATTGTCGCCTTCCCAGTCGCATGTCTGGATGCTGCCGTCGGTGAATTCGACCTTGGTGCCGTTGCGCACCGTCCAGCTGCGTCCTCCGGGACGTTCGCGCGCCTCGAGCACGAAGCACTCGAAGCCCGCTTTGCGTAGCTCGTACGCCGACACCAGGCCGGCGATGCCAGCTCCCAGAATCACGACCTTTTTGCCAGAACCGTAATTCGCTGGCAACTGCGGTAGAGGTGACGCTTCGGCGACCACTGCCAACAGCCCTAGCGATTGCATCGCTGTAAACATCGCTCGATAACCGCCCGCCGCCGCTACGCGGGTAAGAAAAGTCCGCCGAGTCCACGCCATCATGTTGACCTCCAAATGAATTTGAAACGAAATATCGTTTGTTTTTTATTTGGTGAAAAGGGGGAGTATCCAGTTTCTCTCGGCTTTGAGGTTTGGACAAATCGACTGCTGAAAAGCTTCTACGGCGTATAAAGAAAACTTGTCGCAGCCCGACGACCTACAATGGAATCAGAATGTGCATGCGCGCCCGTTGTTCAATCCTGCCGCTCTCGATACCGGTCCTTTGCGTCCTCTCGCTTTTAAATACGACACTGTGGGGGGCCCCGACCGCAACAGCGCCCCATCTTACGGTGCAGCTGGTAGTGCCGCCGGCGCAGATTTATCCGGGGCAGAGCTTTACGGCGGGTTTGTATTTCAAGCTTGATCCGGGCTGGCATGTTTACTGGATCAATGCTGGCGACTCGGGTGAGCCGCCGTCAATCAAATGGGCGCTCCCTGCGGGAATTACGGCGGATACGATCCAGTTCCCTGCTCCCAAGCGGCTGCCTCTGGGTCCGCTGATGGATTACGGCTACGAAAAGGAAGTGCTGTTTCCGATTCCAATGCGCGTAGCGGCGGACTTCAAGCCGAGCAGGACGATCGTGACGCTCGGGGGCAAGGTCAACTGGCTGGTTTGCCGCGAGGTCTGCATTCCCGGCAAGGCTCAGCTCTCAGTGGATCGCACCGCGCTCGCAAAAGCGCCCATGGCCGCCGCCGAGAACGATGCAGATGCGCAGCTGCTGGCGAGATTCAAAGACACGTTGCCGCAGCCGCTGCCCGCCGCAGATGCGGCAAAGTTTCACGCGTCCGGTAACGGTTTTGAGCTGGCCGTGGAGACGGGGAGCCCAGAGAAAACCGCCGCCTTCTTTCCGTTTGAGCAGAATGTGCTGGCCAATGCGGCCCCCCAACCAGTGAAGACGCTTAAGAACGGCGTTGCATTGATGCTGACCAAGGACGAGGATCTGCATACCGTTCCCGATCGACTACACGGATTGCTGGTGCTGGGAGATGGACGGGCCTATGAGATTCGTGCCACGCCGGGGGCGCTGGCTTCGTCGAGTCTTGCTCAGCCATCCGGAATGCTGCGCATCGTGCTGCTGGCGTTTATAGGCGGTGTCATTCTCAACCTGATGCCCTGCGTCTTTCCGGTTCTGTTCATCAAGGGACTGGCGCTGGTGCAGTCTTCGTCAGAGGAGCGGCGCAAGCTGCGCCTGCACGGCCTGGTTTATACGCTTGGCATCCTGGCGTCGTTCTGGCTGGTGGTAGCCGTTCTGCTGGCTCTGCGTGGAGCAGGACATAACCTGGGCTGGGGATTTCAGTTCCAGTCTCCTTCTTTCGTTGCCCTGATTGCGCTGCTGCTCTTTTTCCTCGGCCTTTCGTTGGCGGGTCAGTTCGAGATTGGCCTAACGTTGACCAGTGCAGGATCGGGCCTGGCGGCGAAGAGGGGATATGCAGGCAGCTTCTTCACGGGTGTGCTGGCGGTGATTGTGGCCACTCCCTGTACGGCCCCGTTCATGGGAGCGGCGATTGGGTATGCATTATCCAACTCAGCACTTGTCAGCTTTGCAGTGTTCACGGCATTGGCTCTGGGTCTGGCTGCGCCTTATCTGTTGTTGGCCTTTAATCCGGCATGGACGCGGCTGCTGCCTCGTCCCGGCGCATGGATGGAGATTCTGAAGCAGGCGGTGTCGATTCCGATCTTCGGGACGGTGATCTGGCTGGTCTGGGTCTACACGCAGACGACGGGTTCGGATGCCCTGGTCGATCTACTCGTTGCGTTTCTTCTGCTGGCCGTTGCCGGCTGGATTCTGGGGCGTTGGCCGGCGAAGGCTGGGGCGACCGCGGCAGCTGTGCTGGTTGTACTGCTCGCGGCTGCACTGCCGGTGACGGCAGTTCGCAGAGTAGCGGCAGCACCGAATGCTGCGACCGCCCGCGTGGCAGACACCCAATGGGCTCCTTTTACGCCGGAGCTGGTGGCGAAGTACCGGGCGAAGGGACGGCCTGTGTTTGTCGACTTTACCGCGAGTTGGTGTCTGAGCTGCCAGGTGAATGAACGCGTAGTGCTGAACCGGGCCGATGTCCAGGAGCGGCTGAAAACGAGCGGCGTAGCGCTGGTGCGCGCGGACTGGACTCGGCATGACGAGGTGATCGCGCAGACACTAGCATCGTTGGGGCGGAATGGGGTGCCGACGTATGCGTTGTATCCCGCCGATCCGCAGGCACCTCCGGTCCTGCTGCCCGAGGTGCTGACACCGGGCATTATATTCAGCGCACTGGACGGGATTAAGCCAGGACTTAAGACCGACCATGATCAGGCCGGCACGGGTTTATAGCAAATTTCAAGAAACGAACGTCGCGATATCCTCGTCTAACTGCCATCAGGAGGCTTCTCCTCCCATGCTACTTCCAATACGCAAATGGACCGTGGCACTCGCCGCCACTCTCGCTTTCACCTTTGCTGCTTTTGCCGTTCGTGTCGGCGATTCGGCTCCGGACTTTACCGGCAGCGACACCCACGGGCAGGCGCACAAGCTTTCGGATTACCACGGCAAGTTCGTGGTGCTCGAATGGACGAATAACGGCTGTCCTTACACTCGGAAGCACTACGAGAGCGGCAACATGCAGGCTCTTCAGAAAGAATGGACCTCAAAAGGGGTGGTCTGGCTGACGATTCTATCCTCGGCGCCAGGCGAGCAGGGTTTTATGACGGCCGAGGATGAGAACTCTTACATCGCCAAGGTGCATGCCGATCCAACGGCGGCGCTTCTGGACCCAAAAGGGACGATTGGCCGCGAATACTCCGCAAAGACGACGCCGCACATGTTCGTTATCGATCCTTCGGGCAGGCTGATCTATCAGGGCGCGATCGACGATCACGCGACTCCCGATCCAGCGGATATTCGCGCTGCAAAGAATTACGTTTCCGAGGCGCTGACCGAAGCCATGGCCGGTAAGCCTGTCGCAACCGCATCCACCCGCCCATATGGATGCAGCGTGAAGTACGCGAGTGGAGGGGAATAGGGAAAAGGACTCCGAAGCTACCCTACCGGCGTCTCCCAATCGTCCTCTGCCGACGTGCCGCCGGTGACGCTTGTGACCGCAATTTTTTGAAACTCTAGCGTAATTACCTCTAGTTCGCGAGAGTCGACGATCGGCCCGGCCTTCTCACCGAGATGCAGCGACCCTCTAAACCCGGATATCGTGGCATTGGTGAGCTCAACGATATAATCCACCTCTTCTTTTCCCAGGGCATTTGTGCTGATGAATTCAAAGAGAACTGACGTCAGGGTCTCATTCGTAACTATGGCCTGGTAAAGCTGCGGTGACGCAGCGCCCCATTCTTTTGTGAAGACAACTGGCTTGTGCTGGCGCTTTCCCGTGGGAAGTCCGCTGGCGGCATCTCTGGGAGACTCCACGCCATACGTAAACGCTACTCCCGGGATCTTGTCTTTCTCGCGCCCCGTGCCTTGGCCTTTGAAGGCTCCCTGAGTTTTCCCTTTGATCGTTGCATAAAATGTCTGCGCCATATTCTTTCTCCCTCAGTTCGGAAACCACCCGGAGCTCAAACGCACATCGCCGGATTCTACAACTTTTTTACCTGCCTCTGCTTGTCCGCGTTACCAAGTAGAATCAGGGTGTTTGGCCCGAAGCGGCCGAGGAATCGTAACGGATGAGGAAGTTGAATACCGCGGTGGCCGCCATCGCGATCATCGCTTATGGGTACCATGCTGCCGCTGGCGCAACACCGGCAGAGAAACATGCGTCCGTCGACTGGCCAGTCTACGGGGGCCAGGTTGCCGGAGATCACTATTCTGCGCTTTCGCAGATCAATCGCAAAAACGTAAGTCAGTTGCAGGTAGCGTGGACTTTCGACACCGGTGAGCGCGGAGGCATGCAGACCAATCCCATTATTGTTGGCGGATTCCTGTATGCCTATACGCCATCGCAAAAGGTGATCGCCCTCAACGCCGGGACCGGCAAGCTGCTCTGGAAGTTCGACTCCGGCATCGCCGGAACGCAGCCCGCTCGCGGCCTGGCCTACTGGACGGACGGAAAGGAGAGCCGGATCCTTGCCGGAGTCATGAACTACCTCTATGCTCTCGATCCGGCATCAGGTAAGCCGATCGCCAGCTTCGGCGAAAGCGGCAGAGTCGATCTCCGCAAAGATCTCGGTCGCGATTACACCCAGCAGGCTGTGGCCATGACCTCGCCTGGCATCGTCTACAAAGACCTGATCATCGTCGGCTTCCGCGCACCCGAAACACCGCCTGCGCCTCCCGGAGACATCCGCGCCTACGACGTCCGCACCGGCAAACTCCGTTGGAGCTTCCACACCATTCCGCACCCCGGCGAGCCCGGCTATGACACGTGGCCCGCAGGCGCGTGGGACCACATGGGCGCGGCCAACAATTGGCCCGGAATGGCCCTCGATGCCCAGCGCGGCATTGTCTATGTGCCCACCGGATCAGCAGTCTTCGACTTTTATGGCGGAGATCGCGTCGGCGACAATCTCTTTGCCGACACGCTTCTCGCCCTCGACGCGGCGACCGGCAAGCGCATCTGGTCGTTCCAGGGCGTGCATCACGATATCTGGGACCGCGACTTCCCTTCGCCTCCCGCGCTGCTGACGGTCCGGCGCAATGGCAAGAATATCGACGCACTGGCTCAGACGACCAAACAGGGCTGGGTTTATCTATTCGACCGCACCAGCGGAAAACCTCTCTTCCCGATTGAAGAGCGAAAGTATCCGCCCAGCACTGTGTCCGGCGAGGTGACCTCGCCGTCCCAACCGCTGCCCATCAAGCCCGCACCCTTTGCCCGCCAGTTCCTCACCGAAGACATGTTGACCGGGCGCACACCCGAGGCTCACGCCTGGGCGGTCAAGCAGTTCCGCACCTTCCGCAGCGAGGGCCAGTTCGTTCCCTTCAGCATTGGTAAGCAGACCGTCATCTTTCCCGGCTTCGACGGCGGAGCCGAATGGGGTGGACCGGCGATCGATCCCAGCACAGGCGTGATTTACGTCAACGCGAACGACATCGCCTGGACAGGAGGATTGGTCGAGAACACGCGCTCAGGAACGGGACCCGCTTCCGGCGCTGACACCTACGCAGATCAGTGTTCCATGTGCCACGCCGACGATCGCGCCGGAGATCCGCCGGCGTTTCCTTCATTGATTGACGTGGACAAGCGGCTGACCGCGGCGCAGATGGCGGACATCATCCACCACGGCAAAGGACGAATGCCCGGATTCCCAACCCTGCGGGATGCCGAACTCAACGCACTGCTCGCCTATGTCCGAACCGGCAAAGCTACGGAAGCAGCCAACTCCCCCTCAGGCGACAAAAAAGAAATGCCCCAGGCGAGAACATCCGTTTCGCAAAGCGATTTTTCCCGTCCTGATTCTCCAACCATGAGGTTTCGATTTACCGGCTACCGCAAATTCTATGATCCCGACGGATACCCGGCCGTCGCCCCACCCTGGGGCACACTGAACGCCATAGACCTGAATACCGGCGAATACCTGTGGAAGATTCCGCTGGGCGAATATCCCGAACTCGCCGCCAAGGGTATGCCTCACACAGGCACGGAGAATTACGGCGGACCCATCGTAACCGCCGGAGACCTGGTCTTCATCGGCGCCACCATCTTCGACAAAAAGTTTCGCGCCCTCGATAGCCGCACTGGACAACTGTTGTGGGAAGCTTCGCTTCCTTTTGCGGGCCTGGCTACACCGGCCACCTACATGATCGGTGGAAAGCAGTACGTCGTGATCGCCGCCGGAGGAGGCCGGGATCCCAAGTCTCCCTCCGGCGGGATGTATGTTGCCTTTGCGTTGCCCTGATACGCCATGTCTTGCCCAAGTAGATAATCCCCGCGTGGCCAGCGATCCAGGAGCCAGCTTAGTTAGTGGCCACGCCCGCCGCCAACCTTCGTCATTGGGGGAAATGTAACCGGCCTGGCTGGAATGGGGCTGACGCTGAAACCGTTTGCTGCGAAAGGCCGTTCGTACGTCATACCTGAGAGCCGGACTTAGTTCTTCCTGGCTGCCCGTTTCTTGGCCGATGGCTGAGCGCGAGCTGCGGAGTTGGCCGCCACAGCGGCGCGGATAAGTTGCTTGAAAGCAGCGTCCTCGATCTTCTCCCCTTCGCGGAGGTCGATCGCACGCCGTACATTCCCTTCCAGGCTGGAATTGAAGAGCTTCTTCGGGTCTTCGATGGAGGCTCCGCGAGCAAAGGTTAGCTTCACGACCTGCTTGTACGTTTCCCCTGTGCAGAGGATGCCGTCATGCGACCAGACGGGGGTGCCCCTCCATTTCCACTCCTCCTGGATGTCGGGGTCGGCATCGTGGATGAGCTTACGGAGATGCGCGAGGGTTTTCCCGCGCCAGTCCCCAAGTTGTTTGATCTTCTCGTCGATGAATGCAGAGGCAGATTCCACGAGGACAGGCCTTTCCCTGAACAGCTCCAACTCTCGCACCTTAATTTAACCGCGCTCAGCCCAACCTGCAACCTCAACAAGTTCCTTACAGCCCAATCCCAAGTCTGTTCTAAATAGGCTATACTCCCCCCCTCCCATTGGCGCTGTCTCCCCAGGCTCGAAGGCGCGGACGGAACTGTGAAATTTCTTCCTCGCCTGGTTTTTCGTCGGCGCTTTCCTCGCCGAAGCCGCTCACCACTTTGTCAATTGCACGGGCGAACGAGCCGCATATCACGCGGCGTTTCTCAAGGGCTGCTGCTTGCCCTCGCTTCCCTCGCACTTTTCTCGCTGCGTTCCATCGGACAAGACAATGCAAAGAAGGCAGAAGTGCCCCCGATGGAGGCCGTACTTCAATTGCATTTGCCTCACCGGGATGGCATTGCTTCTATGTATTACAGCGCTTGCTGCACTGAGCGCGCAGTCGAGATACAGAAATCGCTGCAGGATATGATCGCGTTCTACAGGGAAAAGCTCGGCGTGGCGATCCCCTTGCGCTGGCGGTATTGGATGGGAACGACTGGGATCGCGTCATGCAGCGGACAACGGCGTTCCGTTTTCCGTATGGACTGACCACTTATTATCCGGTTGCCCCGTCCGGCTACATATTATTCATTCCTGCCGCGATGGTCTTGCCGTCCTTCACGTATCCCGGCATGCCCTACCACGTGGTGGGCTGGAGTGCCGGTGCGCTGCGCAGGATGAGCGCGTGAAGGCGCTCGCCCATGGCACGGTAGGGTTCTGGCATCGCAGCGATCTTTTCGAGGCCGGCGGCGAGCACTGCGGCCTCGCCGCCGGCCTTCTTTGCAAACGGGTTCGCGATCTTCGCTGCCCTCTTCTCAGCCATAGAGACTCCGCGCCCAGGGAGGACGATCCTTGTGATCGTTTGCTTTACCAGCGCTTCAGTTCGGTGACCTGAATGAGATTGCCGCAGGTGTCGTTCAGCATCGCGATCTTGGAGGCCGTCACGTCCGTTGGTGGCATCGTGAACTCGGCTCCGAGCGATTTCATGCGCTCGTAATCAGCCTGCAGGTCGTCGGTAAAGAACATGGCCGCAGGCTGGTTTTGCTGGAACAAGGCCTGCTGGTACGCTTTGGCCGCCGGGTTGTTGTTGAGCGCGAGCTGCAGCTCCGTGCCTTCCGGCTCGTCGGGCGAGGCCACGGTCAGCCAGCGATACGGTCCCTGGCTAAAGTCGGTCTTCTTCACGAAGCCCAGCATTTCGGTATAAAAGCGCAAGGCCTTCTCCTGGTCGTCGACGGATACGCTGGTCACTTTGATTTTCATCGGTTCCCTCCTCTTGTCACATTCGCGGGCGCTGCCGCGTCACTCCATCTTCCTTTTCGTTCGTGTTGATGATCCGGTCACCGGCTAGCCGGCTTCATGTTCTTTGTGATCCCAGGGCCGGTCTTTTCGAAAAAAGTCGCCAAAGCAGATGGCCTTTCCACATCAACAATCCCGTAAGGACCATGAGAGGAAAGAAGACATACCGGGTAGGGGGAGCGTACTGTGGAAGCTTTTCAAACGGACTGTAGAGATATCCGTATATCGGAATGCTGATGATGAGGTGAATCCACCGAAAAATCGAACGTGGGGTGACATTTGCTCTCATGGTCAAGTCTCCTTTCGATACCGGCGTTATTCGAGCCCGGCGACAACTCGTTCCAGGTTGCCGATAAACTTCTGCCAGCCGTACTGAGCGCCCTTGTAATTGGCCCCCTGATCGGGACGGAAGCCAGACTGCTCCATGCGCACGTGGGTACCAGCATCAGTGGGTGTCAGCGTGAATGTGACGACGCTCTCCATCCCTAAAGCGCCCCAGGTGTAAGAAAGTGCTCTGCAGGGTTCTACCGTGATGACCTGGCAGTCGATGACACCGTTCCAGTTCGGCATGGGATCCCTGCTTAGCCTGAACGAGTGCCCCGCAACTGGCTGAAAATCATTCTTCAGCAGCCACTGCTCAATCAAAGAGCTCTCGGTGAGCGCCCGCCACACTTTCCCCGGTGGATGAGGGAATTCCTTTTCGACGATCACGGAGCGAGTAGAAGTATCGGGCGTCGTCATTTGTCCATCCTTTCGAGAAGCTCTCCGAGCCGATCAAATCTGCTTTGCCAGAAGACGCCATAGTCGCCGATCCAGTCCACAAGCGGTGCGAGAGCTTCCGGCCTGGCGCGATAGTGGGTCTCGCGCCCATGGCGGCGATTGCGAACCAGCCTGGCACGCCTCAGCGCGGACAGGTGCTTCGAAACCATCGGCTGAGACACACCCGCGCGCTCCGTCAAAGCGTGAACGGTCTGCTCGCCGTCACGGGTCAGCCGCTCGAAGATGGCTCGGCGAGTCGGATCGGCGAGGGCCCTGAAGAGACTGTCTGCTACGCTCGGCATGCTCAAACCATAACCAAATGGTTATGAATTGTCAATGGAAAATCCTGCATCGCAAGTCTGCATGTAAGAAGGGATCGATGACGCCTCGAGTGATGAGGCAATCTACACAGACGTGTACAGTCTCTTTGAACACTTGCTGGTCCGGACTCTGGGTTCGAACCGGATCCTCCACCAGATACTTGGCCGAGTATTGCCCAAAAGCCGCCTTTTTTCTTGACGCCCATAAAAGAGAAGACGCCTCGCAACCACTTTTGAAGTTCTGTGATGGATAATTAGCCGCTGTATTATGAGTAATTTACATTTGGAGAAGCGGCCACAAACTCGGTGCAGTTTCGTGCGGTAAACCTTTTAGAATCAAAGCAAGTTAAATAAACCAAATATTTTCAAACACTTGTCGCGTCGAAGGTTTGTAACTCCTGCCAAATCACACACTTGTTAAAACAGAGGGGGAAGGGGGTTCCCCCTTGCATATGCTGCTCCTAAAGCGGGTAGCGTTTTTTCTCAATGGCGGCCTGGGCAATGGTCCGGCTGAGGGCGATGGTGTCTGCTGGCTCGTGCTTCACCAGGCGGCGGAAGATCGCCAGTTGCGTTCGGAGCAGGTCCCCCTCCGCAACGGCGGCAATGACCTGGAGAGCGGCAGCCTCGATGATGTGAAAGGCATTTGCGGCGTAGAGCTGGGTCATGGCGACGGCCAGAGCGGTTTGCGGCGCCTTCGCGGCGGCGAGTTTGCGCGCCCGTACGAGAGCGGAATCGAAGGCGTAAACCTCCATGATGATGTCGGCCAGAGCAGCCATAACCTCCTGCTGGTCGGCGAGAGCGTTCATGTACTTCTGGCTGGCCGCGCCGGACGCGAAGAGTGCAAGCTTTTTCGCATTGGCCAGCATCTGAGCCTCGCGGGCAAGCGGATCATCGCCTTCGTCGCCTGTCGAGAATGACGGCGGAGACATAAGTTCATCCATAAGCTGCTTGATCGCCGCCAGCAGCGGGAGCTGGCCGCTCATGGCGCGCTTCATCAGGAAGCCTGTGATGATGAGGCGGTTGATCTCGTTGGTGCCTTCAAAGATGCGGTTAATGCGTGAGTCGCGATAGGCGCGCTCGGCAGGATACTCCTCGACGTATCCGTAACCGGCGTAAATCTGCACGGTGTGGTCAACGATGGCGTCGAGCATCTCTGAGCCCCAGACCTTGAGGATGGAGCACTCGACCGCATATTCCTCGATGCGCTTTTGGATCTCGCGGGCGTTGTGGCCCTCTGCCTCGGGAATCGCGGCCAGCGCGGCGTCGATAGCGCCGATGGTGCGGTAGGCCATCGATTCGCCGACATAGATGCGCATAGCCGAGTCGGAGATCTTATGCTGGATAAGGCCGAACTCAGCGATCGACTTGCCGAAAGCCTTGCGCTCTTTTGCGTAGTGAATGGCGTTGACCAGCGAGCTGCGCGAGCCGCCTACGCAGGCTGCTCCCAGCTTGAAGCGCCCAATGTTGAGGATGTTGAAGGCGATGTGGTGCCCCTTGCCCGCTTCGCCGAGGAGATTCTCGGCTGGGATACGGCAGTCATTGAGGATGAGGGGACAGGTCGATGATCCGCGGATGCCGAGCTTGTGCTCCTCCGCGCCGATGGTCAGGCCGGGAGTGGTGCGCTCGATAAGGAACGCCGACATTTTTGCTTTCTCTGGGTCGGGATCAGCGGGGTCAGCAATCTTTGCGAAGACGGTGTAAAGATCGGCGAATCCCGCATTGGTGATCCACATCTTTTCGCCATTGAGGACATACTGGTCCCCATCGAGAACCGCGCGCGCGCGGATATTCATCGCATCAGAGCCGGAGGATGCTTCCGAGAGCGCGTAGGCGGCGATCCATTCACCGCTCGCCAGCCGTGGAAGATACTTCTCCTTCTGCGCGTCGGTGCCGTACCAAACGATGGGCAGCGTGCCGATGCCGACATGCGCGCTGAAGGCCACGCTGAAGCTGGCCAGCACCGACATGCGGTCGGCGATGATTGCAGAGGTGACCTTGTCCATCGCAAGGCCGCCATACTCCTCGGGAATATCGACAGCCATGAGGCCGAGGTCCCCGGCTTTCTTTAAGAGTGCCCGGGTCACGTCGAAGTGCTTTGCCTCGATCTCGCTGGCAGCGGGCAGTACCTCATTCGCCGCAAACTCAGCCGCAGTATCAGCGATCTGGTGCTGCTCATCGGAGAAATCTTCCGGCGTGAAAATGCTCGCGGGATCAGCTTCGCTCAATAGGAAGCTGCCGCCGGTAATTACTGTGGCGGGAGCGGAGGGGGTAGCGGTGGCCATGAAAAAGACTCCTGTGCAACGGAATATCCTACGCCGTTTTCATGGATTTCGGATCGCAGTCGTCTTATCCGAACTTCAATCAGTTCAAGCTCTCAAACACCCCTGCTGCCCCCATGCCTCCACCGACGCACATCGTCACCAATCCGTAACGCAGATTGCGGCGTCTGAGCTCATGTAGGATCGTCGCCGTCAATTTCGCTCCTGTGCACCCGAGGGGATGGCCGAGGGCGACGGCTCCGCCGTTGACGTTGACTTTGGGCGGGTCGAGTCCAGCCTGCTGGATCACGGCCAACGCCTGCGCGGCGAAGGCTTCATTGAGTTCGATCAGATCGATCTGGTCAAGAGTCAATCCGGCAAGCTTGAGCGCCTTGGGAATCGCGTAAACCGGCCCCATGCCCATGATCTCCGGCGGACATCCTGCTGTTGCAAAGCTGATGAAGCGTCCGAGCGGCCGGATACCGAGTTCCCTAGCACGTTGTTCGGAGATCACCACCGCGGCAGCGGCTCCGTCGGAGGTCTGCGACGAGTTCCCTGCTGTGACTGTGCCTTTTGCATGGAATACGGGCTTGAGTTTGGCCAGGGCATCAGGAGACGTATCGGCACGCGGGCCTTCATCGATAGTGAATCGCGATGTCTCTACGTGAGGCTTCGATGGCTTTCCGTTGGATGTGATATTTGTCACCGTGACGGGCACGATTTCTTCCTGAAACTTTCCCTCCGCGATCGCAGCGAGAGCTTTCTGATGGCTGCCGAGCGCAAACTCGTCGGCTTGATCGCGCGTAATACCGTATTTCTTCGCGATATTCTCGGCCGTTAGCCCCATCGACAGATAGGCATCAGGATAGTGCTCGATCAGCCACGGGTTCGCGCTGAGTTTGTTGCCACCCGAAGGGATCACGCTCATGGATTCGGTTCCACCGGCGAGCGCCGCCTGTGCGCGGCCGGAGCGGATGGAATCGGCGGCGAGAGCGATGGCCTGAAGACCGGAGGAACAGAAGCGGTTGATGGTCATGGCCGAGACTTCGACAGGCAGACCGGCGCGCAGGCTGGCGATGCGGGCAACGTTGGTTCCCTGCTCGGCCTCGGGCATGGCGCAGCCGAGGATGACGTCCTCGATCTCCTTCGGGTCAAGAGCGGGCACACGGTCGAGCGCGCCTCGAATAGCAGTGGCGGCGAGATCGTCCGGGCGGGTAGTCGCCAGCGTGCCTTTAGGAGCTTTGCCTACTGCGGTGCGGACGGCGGCGGCGATGAAGACTTCAGTCATGAGGGAGTTCCTGTCGACATAAATGATACGCAAGCCGGGCGAGCCTTGCCCAACGTGGCTAATTCGGGCTCTCGAGAATGATCCACGTCCCGTTCTGGAAGTAGTGGGTGGCGGAGGACCTCTCGATGTCCGCATCTTCAATTGCGTCGTGATCGAGGTTGCTGCGATCCGGGAAAGCACCACTCTTCGCAGCCGGGATCTGCGCGGGTAGACGCAGAGAGATTCCCCAGGCAGAACCGTAGGCGCCTACTACTTCTGAGCCGAGCCATTCGGTGTCGCGCTGATGACGCAACGCAATGGGAGCCGCGATCTGCGACTGTAAGAAAACATAAAGCGTGGTGGCTCCGTTGACGGAGCAGAGGACGGCCCAGTCGTCACTTCCCTTTCGCTCCAATGCTCCATGGATGACGTTTTCCGGAGTGCGGGCCTGGTAGGTTTGGGGGACCATACACTTCTTCTCATTGAGCTGGGCGGCAATGGCCGCCGGCAGGCTGGGAAATGAGGCAATCGGCAGCAGGCGGATACGGTAGGTGACTTCTATTCCGTTGGGTAAACGGACGCGACCAGTTTCGGTTTGTTCTGTTGATGGCACAGAGGCTGATTCAGACTGCGCCGCAATCAGTGGCGGCTCCGCCATGGTCGCTGCGATGAGAGCAGCGATCGCTGTTACCGTGACTGCACGGAGAATGATCAAGACCAAGAAATGTTCTACCAGATCGAATTAGTTCCTGAGCGGCCGACCGGTTTGCAGGGTGTAGGCAATCCGCTCCTGGGTTTTGCGTTCCCCGCAGAGTGAGAGGAATGATTCGCGTTCGAGATCGAGTAAATACTCTTCGGTGACGAAGGAACCGGGCGTGAGAGCGCCTCCGCAAAGGATACGCGCGACATGGGTTGCGACTGTAACGTCGTGGTCGCTGATGTATTCGGCCTGGCGCATCAGGTGAATGCCAAGTTTGAGCGTGGGCAGCACGGCTTCTCCGGGAACGGCGACTGTGCGCAGCGCTGGCGCGGTATAGCCGGTCTCGACCAGGTAGATCGCAGCTTCGCGCGCATCGAGAAGCAGGCGTTCACGGTTCAACGTGATCTGGTCGGCAGGCATAAGCAGATCCAGCGCGCGAGCTTCAGCGGCGGAGGTCGAGACCTTCGCCATGGCCACGGTCTCAAAGCGCTGGCGGAGAGCATCCTGCAGATCGGCGGACAGGGCAAAACGCGCAGGCGTGGCAGCGTAATCGATGCCGGATGAGGCACGTGCGGCGTCGATGGCGTGGAGCGTCATCTCCTTGGTACCTCCGCCGCCAGGGACGAGGCCGACTCCTGTCTCGACGAGGCCCATGTAGAGTTCAGCGTGCGATTGACGGCGGGCGGCATGCAGAGAGATCTCCGTTCCTCCTCCCAGGCAGAGATTGAAAGGCGCGGCGACCACCGGACGCGGACAGAATTTGATGGAGGCGGTCATGCGCTGGAAGGCGCGCACGGCGAGGCCTACCTCGTCCCAGTCGCCCTCCTGAATGCCGAGAAGGAGCTGCATAAGATTTGCCCCGACGGAAAAGTCGTTGGCATCTCCGCTAATGACAAATCCACGAAAATTGCGGACGTACTCGCTTGTAGGGTTGAGCGTCTGGGTAATGAGCGAGACGATATCGTCGCCGATGGCATTCTTCTTCGAATGCAGTTCGAGCAGGGCGATGTCCTCGCCGATGTCGATGAGCGAACAGCCCGGGTTCTTGCGGATGACCTTGTTTGCGCGCCGGAAGGTCGCGGCGCTCGCAATTCCTTCGGGTTGGTCGATAGGTTTGTGACTG
Source organism: Silvibacterium sp. (assembly GCA_049588475.1). GTDB lineage: Bacteria > Acidobacteriota > Terriglobia > Terriglobales > Acidobacteriaceae > Silvibacterium. The sequence goes on from JBAVYX010000375.1 coordinate 38,486, forward strand.
CTCGTGGCGTGATCGAAGACCGTGCGGCCTTCAGGGGCGTCGGTGTACCACGATGTATTGCCAGACGCGAACAGCCTTTCCGCCCGCGGGCTGACATGCTGATCGGTTGCGCGGAGTTGAGCCGTGGTCTCGGCGACTCCGGCGACGTCCCACATCTCAAAGGGGCCAAGCTCCCAGTTGAAGCCGGCGCGCATAGCGCGGTCGATGGAGGCGGCCGAGTCGGCAATCTCCGGCAGGCAGTCGGCGGCGTAGTTCCAGATGCCGGTGAGCAGCGGGAAGAGGAAAGCGGCTGCTTGGTCTTTTTTTACGTCGCCGCGAAGGACCAGACGCAGGCGTTCGGGGAGCGACTCGGCGTTCTTGGCCATTTCGATGGATGGAAATTTGGGACGCGCGGCTGGGCGGTAGTCGAGCGTGTGCCAGTCGAGCGCGAGACGATTGTTTTTCGGGTCTTTTGCCTCCGGATCTTTCTTGTAGAAGCCCTGGCCGGTTTTGTCGCCCAGCCAGCGGCGTTCGAGCATGGTCTCAATGAAAGCTGGCAACGAAGTTGCGCTGGAGTCGCTGCTGCGCGATTGGGAAAAATTACGGGCCACGTGGGCCAAGACATCCAGGCCTACCATGTCCGCGAGGCGAAAGGTTCCGCTGCGCGGCCACCCGATGACGGAACCAGTAAGGGTGTCCACATCTTCAATGGTTAGGTTCTGCTCCTGCATGAGGCGTACCGCAGTGAGCATGGAGAAGACGCCGATGCGGTTGGCGATGAAGTTGGGTGTGTCGCGCGCGTAAACGATGGACTTGCCGAGACGCCGATCGGCAAAGGCGGCGATGGAGGCAACAGCGGCAGGGTCGGCCTCCGCCGTAGGGATGATTTCCAGCAGGCGCATATAGCGGGGCGGGTTAAAGAAGTGCGTGCCAAACCAGCGGCGACGGAATTCCGGGGGAGCGTTGGCCGCGATCGAGGCGACCGGAAGCCCACTGGTGTTGGTGGTGACGATCGAACGCGGGCCGATGTGCGGAATGATTTTCGCAAGCAATGCCTGCTTGATGGCGAGATCTTCGGTGACAGCTTCGATGATCCAGTCGCAGTCTTTCAGCCCGGCGAGATCGTCTTCGAAATTACCCGGCGTGATGAGGCGGGCGGATGCGGCATCGTAAAACGCTGCGGGTTTTGCCTTGAGCAACGCTGCAACGGCCATGGTGACGATGCCGCTGCGGGCCTTCGGGTCAGAATTGTTGGGCGGAATGATGTCGAGCAAGAGAACTGGCACGCCGGCGTTGACCAGGTGCGCGGCAATGCGCGAACCCATCGCGCCAGCTCCCAGGACGGCGGCTCGGCGCAGCAGCGGAGTAATGACCTGGGAGTGAGCCTTTGCGATGACGGCAGCGCTCATGATTTGGTTCTCCTGCTAACAGCGATGCACGCCGGTCTTGCGCGGGTGGGACGGGAGGTGAATACTGGGGCAGAATACTGAGCTGCGTAAGCGAGGGTCAAGCAAGGACTGCACGATGCAGTCTGCAATAAGCTCGAAAAACCTCTTGACTCCATTTGGAAAGGAACCTGTATGAAAATCGTAGGGTTGATGGCGCGAATCTTACTTGGTCTGGTCTTCCTCATATTCGGGCTAAACGGTTTCCTGCACTTTATTCCTGGAGCTTTACCTCCGGGATTGGCAGGCCAGTTCGCGGGCGCGCTCATGCAATCACACTACATGCATTTGTGTGCGGGGTGCAGGTTGCCGGCGGCGTGCTTCTGCTTGTGAACCGTTACGTGCCGCTCGCGCTTGCTCTTCTCGGCCCGGTGATTGTCAACATCCTTCTTTTTCACCTGCTGCTGTTTCCGCAGGGACTGGTCACAGCCGTTTTAGTCGCCGCACTGTGGATCGTTCTGTTCATTCGTTATCGCCAAAATTTCTCCGGCCTGTTCGTGCAACGGGCATGAGCGCGGGTCGAACCACAAAGAGAATAGACCACTTCGAATCCGCTCCGGCTGGAACGTGCATCTAACCCGTTGACCCGCCTGGGAGATCCCTGTCAATGAAACCGATCCTTCGATTACTGCTGGCTCTATTTGTGTCGGACGCATTGGCGATGGCCGCATCGCCTGCTTTACAAAAACCTCCGGTTGCGGGCGCCGTCCGCATGCAGGTACAGAATGCCCAGTTTCATATTCTCGACAATGTACTGTTGACCGTCACACGGCTGGACGCGTGGATGATTCCCAAATCCGGACAAATCGTTGTTCTCGATAAAAAGGCCTCTTTTGTATTGCAGATTCAGTCGGGCGAAACGCGCCTGAAGGCGGCGGACCTGACGGCGCTGCTAAATGAATATCTGATGCCTCACGCCCGCGCCCCAATCAAGAATCTCGCGGTAACCTTCGACGGCAACATGATGAAAGTGAAGGGCCAGCTGCACAAGGGTGTCGACATACCCTTTGAGGGAAAAGGTGCTGTCTCTATTGTGGATGACGGAGACATGCGGCTTCGGTTTACGGAATTGAAAGTAGCGGGCCTTCTGAAGAAGGGTCTTCTGGATGCGCTGGGCATCAAGTTGTCCAGCGTCGCTCAGCCCGGAAAGCAATCGCGGTTTTATATGGAGGGCGACGACATTATCCTTCCCATCGCAGCCCTGTTTCCGCCGCCTCGCATTGCGGGCAAATTGACCGCGGTGCGTATCCAAGGCGATGCTCTGGTGCAGATTTTCGGCCCTGCAGATGCGACCCTGAAGGAGCCGCCGGAACCCGCGAAGAACTATATCTATTTTCGAGGCGGCCGGATGAGGTTCGGCAAGTTGACCATGGACGACGTAGATATGGAGCTGATCGACAAGGATCCGTCAAACGACCTGGACTTCTCGCTCGATCATTACTATCAGCAGCTCGAAGCCGGCTACTCAAAACTGACCTCGGCTCAGGGACTGGTTGCCTATGTGGTTGATTATTCGGCGGTAATCAAAAAGTCGAAGTAGAATTTCTGAACACCGTGGCTGGGTTTACTTCAACACCGAACCCTGTGCGACTGGCCATTTCGGGTGATTCATGCCCGAATTTGATACCCTAAAAGTTGGCGAAATACGTCAAAACATATATAGGCGCTTATTCGTGCTCCGGCGGAGCGCGGGCGCGATTGACTCCAATCCTGTAGAGGTTCCATGAAATTCCATTCTGCCGTGCGCTGGCTGGCGCTGGGATGCTGTCTGGCGATCGCCGCTCACGGTTTTGGCCAGGATCTGGCCAGCCCTTCGCGGTTGCTAACGGATTTTGAAAAGCGCGTCACCACCAAGGTGCTGCCCAACGGGCTTACCTTGATCGTTCTGGAGCGCCCCGGGGCTCCCGTTTTCTCCTACTTCACCATCGTGGATGCGGGCGATGCGAATGATCCCGGGGGCCAATCAGGACTGGCGCATATGTTCGAGCACCTGGCATTCAAGGGCACCAAGGAGATTGGCACAACCAACTATGCCGCGGAGAAGATCGCACTCGATAAAGTTGAGGCGGCCTACGCCGCGTATGACACCGAGTATCGCAGGCGCGTGGGCCAGGATCCGGCGAAGCTGAAGCAGCTGCATGAGGCTTTTCTCGCCGCGCAGAAGGATGCGCAGCAATATGTAATTCCGAATGAGTTCACGGAGATTGCAGAGGCCAACGGCGCATCGGGGCTGAACGCCGAGACGAGTCTCGATGCAACGCAATACTTCTGGAGCATGCCATCGAACCGTCTCGAACTGTGGGCGGATATGGAGAGCGACCGCATCGCCAATCCCGTTCCGCGCGAGTTCTACAAGGAGCGCGATGTGGTGATGGAAGAGCGGCGCATGCGCATCGATTCGAACCCGATTGGCCGCATGGAAGAGCAGTTTCTGGCGGCGGCATACGTTGCACACCCTTACCATCGGCCGGGCGTGGGTTGGCAGAGCGAGTTGAGCCAGATCACGGCGACCGAGGCGGAGACCTTCCACAAGAAGTACTACGTGCCGGCAAACATCGTGATCGCCGTGGCAGGCGATGTAAAGGCAAGCGAGGCAATGCCAGTACTGGAAAAGTATTTCGGCGCGATTCCCGCGGGACAAAAGCCGGAGGCGATGACGACGGTCGAGCCTCCCCAAACCGCTGAGAAGTCGGTCATCATCAAGGAGGCGACGCAGCCTTTGTATCTTGAGGGCTACCACCGTCCCGACTATCTCGACCCGGACGACGCGGTGTATGACGCGATCCAGGACATCTTCTCGAACGGGCGCACCTCGCGACTCTATCGCTCTCTGGTGCGCGATCAGCAGATCGCCGCCGTGGCCGAGGGCTTCAGCGGATTTCCCGGCGATAAGTATCCCGGACTCTTTGCCTTCGCCGCCCTGCCGAACCAGGGACACACGCCGGAAGAGATGCGGACCGCCATCCACAAAGAGATTGAGAAATTGAAAACGACCGACGTGACCGATGAAGAGCTAGCCATGTTCAAGACACGCGCACGCGCTGACTTGCTCCGCGGGCTTGGCGATAATCAGGGGCTGGCCGAGCAGCTTGCCATCTACCAGCAGCGATACGGCGACTGGCGGGAGCTCTTCAATCAACTGCACAAGATCGATGCGGTGACCAAGGCGGATGTGCGCAGAGTGGCAAACAAGGTATTTGTGGACAACAACCGGACTTACGCGATGATCGAGTTTGAGGCGCCGAAACAGCCGCAGCAAGCCCAGGCAGGTGGACGATGAGGCTCAACTGTCGCGTATCTTTTCTAGCCGCTGCGTTGCTTTGCTGCACTGGCTTCGCGCTTGCCCAGCAGCCACAAACAACCACTCTTCCACCCGACTCCAAGACTGCCGGCCGGATCGAACCGTGGATGAAGATTCCGGTTCCGCCGCTCGCCCCATTCAATCCAGTACAGCCGAAGCGGATTGAGCTCAAGAATGGGCTGGTGATTCTGCTCGAGGAAGACCATGAACTGCCTTTCATCAATGGTTCGATCAGCATTCGCGGCGGTTCGCGCGATGTGCCTGCGGCCAAGACCGGTCTGATCGATCTGTACGGCGACACATGGAGAACCAGCGGCACGACGACCACGGATGGAGATAAGCTCGACGACCTACTCGAAGCAAAAGCGGCCAAAGTTGAGACAGGCGGTGATATCGATTCCACGTCCGTCTCCTGGTCGAGCCTCACGAAAGATGAAGACCAGGTCTTTCGCATCGCAGTGGATCTGCTTAAGAATCCGGCCTTCAGCGATGAAAAACTGAAGCTGGCCAAGCAGCAGGCGGTCGCAGGCATCGTAAGGAGAAACGACGACGCTTCGGGAATCGCACAGCGGGAAGCGGCCAGGCTGGTCTATGGCCCGGACAGCCCGTATGGCCGACAGGCGGAAATTGCCACCGTAATGGGAGTGACGGTCGACGATCTGAAGGCGTGGCATGCCAAGACAGTAGCTCCGAACAACATAATCATCTCAGTCGAGGGCGACTTCGATTCCGCTGCGATGGAGAAGAGATTGCGCGAGACATTCGACAGCTTGCCGCGCGGCGAGGCCTGGCCGAAACCCCATGGAGAGTTTCCCGGACCGAAACCGGGTGTCTACTTCGTGAACAAGGCCGACGTGAACCAGAGCAATGCATGGATCGTGGGTCTGGGTACGGAACGGAGCAATCCCGATTACTATGCGCTGAGGGTCCTGAATGAGATCTTTTCCGGTGGCTTCGGCTCGCGGCTCTTTCAGGACGTACGCACCAAGCAGGGACTGGCCTACTCGGTGAGCGGCAGCTATGGGGCGTCATACGACCATCCAGGGATGTTCTATACAACGGCTTCGACCAAGAGCGAATCCACGGTAAAGGCCACGCAGGCGATGCTCGATGAGATCGGCAAGCTGAAGACGGAGCCTTTCACGGAAGCGGAATTGAAGAGCGCGAAAGATCAACTGCTCAACTCCTTCATCTTCCATTACGACAGCAAGGAGAAGGTGCTGGCCGAGGCGGTGACGCTTGAGTTCTACGGCTATCCGGCGGATTTTCTCGCGAAATATCGCGCGGGCATTGAAGCCGTGACGATTGCCGATCTTGAACGAGTCGCGAAAAAGTATATCGACCCCGCGAAATTGGCCGTACTGGTGGTAGGCAATGAATCGCAGTTCGGCACTCCGCTGAGTGACCTCAAACTGGGGCCGGCGCATCCTATCGATATCACCATTCCAATGCCTCCGGGCATGCAGCAGCAGATGGAAGGGCCAGGAAACTAAGCAGATTAGCCATTAGTCTTTAGGACGAGCCCGCAGCGGAACTCTCGTCCCAGATCGCTAGTGGCTAATTCCTAATGACTAATGGCTGGTACACCCTGTTCCCTGTACCCTGTCTTTATGCAATTAGCAATCGTCATCATGGCTGGGGGCAAGGGCACGCGGCTCAAGTCGAAGCGCGCCAAAGTGCTGCATGAGATCGGCGGCAAGGCTCTGCTTAGACACGTCATCGCGAGCGCCAGCCAGGTCGTCTCGCCCCAGGATATCTACGTCGTCGTCGGGCACCAGTCTGCGACAGTCGAAGCAGCGGTGAAAGACACCGGCGTCCGCTTCGTGCACCAGGAGGAGCAACGCGGGACTGGACATGCGATCCAGGTCGCGGAGCCGTCAGTACGCGAATACCAGCAATTGCTCGTTCTCTCCGGAGACGTGCCGCTACTTGAATCCGAAACCATTGCCAGGCTGCGCGACTTTCACATCGAGCAGAGAGCCGCGATGACCATCCTTACTGCTGCTCCCTCCGATCCGAACGGCTATGGACGCGTACTGCGCAAATCGGCGGACTCGCCTGAGGTCACGGCGATTGTCGAGCAAAAGGCTCTCACTCCCGAGCAACGCGGTGTTCGCGAGATCAATTCCGGCATCTATGGGTTCAAAACGGAGCCGCTGTTCGCACACATCTCCGAGCTGAAAACGGAGAATGCGCATGGGGAGTATTACCTGACGGATATGGCGGGCCTCTTGGTGGGCGCACGCGAACGCGTGGTCGCGCTTGAGGCCGCGAATGCGACCGAAGTGCTGGGCGCGAATACCATCGCTGAAATGATGGAGTTGGACCGCGAGCTGCGCCTGGAAACCACACGCAAGCTGATGGCCGAGGGTGTGACGATTCAGCGTCCCGAGACTACAGTGATCGATGCAGGCGTAGAGATCGGTTCCGACACAGTCATCGAGCCCTTTGTGCAATTGCTGGGGGAGACAAAGATCGGTGAGAACTGCCGCGTCAGATCCTACTCCGTGATTGAGAACTCGACGCTCGCGGATGGCGTGATGGTGCGTCAAGGCTGCATCATCAGCAGCTCGCGCATAGCTGACACGGCGATGATCGGTCCTTATTCGCATATACGTCCGGAGAGCGAGATCGGCGAGGGTGCGCACGTGGGTAACTTTGTCGAGACGAAGAAGGTAAAACTGGGCAAGGGATCGAAGGCGAATCACCTGACCTACCTGGGCGACGCCGAGATTGGCAGTGGCGTGAACATCGGCGCGGGCACCATAACCTGCAACTACGATGGCGTAAACAAGCACCGCACGCTCATCGGCGATGGGGTATTCGTTGGAAGCGACTCTCCTCTGGTAGCTCCCGTTGTGATTGGCGCGGGAGCATATATAGCGGCGGGGTCGTCGATTACGGAAGACGTGCCCGATGGGGCGCTGGCATTGGGACGGGCGCGGCAGACCAACAAACCGGATTGGACCAAAAATCGCGGAAGTCAGCCAAAAAACCGAACCAGCCTTGATCCACGTGATACTCAAGGGAATTGAAGAACTAGGCGGCTTCGCGCCGATCAGCTCGAACCATTGCCAACTCCCGTCGCAGCCGAATACGTGCCGAGAAGAGGATGCGCTGTATCTGGGATTCGGGAATCTCTATTAACTGGGAAATCTCTGCCGGCGAGTACCCTTCGACATCCCGAAGGAGGAACACAAGCCGCTCTGTCGGGGGCAGGATCCGAATGGCTTCCTCTAAATCGGTGCGGCGGACATTATGGCTCGCCAAATGCGAATTCAGGTTTACTTCACCCCTAACAAGAGGAGTCGACGACGGCTCATCTGGGCCGAGCGAAAAGCGTTGGCGCAACTCTCCCAGTAGGAGAGAATCTATGTGCTCGGGTTGAGGCTTTTCAGCTGCATTGAAGGCTTCGATAAACGTCTTGGTCAATATCCCCTCGGCCTCCAACTCATTGCCTGTCATATAGAAGGCCAGAGCGAAGACGCGATGCCGGTGGCTCTCATAGACATCACGCTGGACGTTTCCCGCATGCTGCTGCATCTGACAGGAAGCTACGATTCCGATCGGGTTGTTTTGAGCAATCCCTTCCAAATCCAACCTATTCCCTCTGCCCTAAGTGTATATGGACTGGTTATTTGGAAAGCGCATGAGGAGGAAAATTCATATCTTGCTGATACTGAATAACGGTATATCTTTAGAAGCATCAACCCGTACAAGGGTTGTTCAGCCATGTGGGGCAAATGGTCACCCACAGTCGTGCCAGATTTAAAGGGATTCGTTAGTTCTCTCTCCTCTGCTCGTTGCATGGATTGAACCGGGAGCGGCTGTCCGCCATCTAATTGGGGCAAGCAGTGAAGTATCAAATCGGCGTGCGGCGAACGAACGGAGAAAGATGGCGTCCGAACGGATTTTGATTGTCGACGATGAACCGTATGTGCGGACCGTAATGGCGGCCATGCTAGAGAAGTCGCACTACACCCCCGTGCTGGCCTCGAATGGGATCGAAGCTATCGAGCGCCTGGCAACCGATCCTCCCTACGATCTTATTTTGTCCGACATTATGATGAGCGGCCTCGATGGCATCGGTCTGCTTGAGCGGGTCCGCGAGGTGCAACCCGACACGCCGATGGTGATGGTCACCGCCGTTCATGACGTCAGTGTTGCTATTTCCGCCATGCGCAAGGGCGCCTACGACTATCTACTGAAGCCATTCGAAAGGGAACAACTACTAACAACCGTAAGACGGGCGCTCGAATACCGCCGTCTTGTGCAGCAGAACTCTGTCTATCGCTACAACCTGGAGCAACTGGTCACCGCACGCACGGAGATGCTCCGCCACGCAATGACTGACCTCGAACGCTCCTACGATATCACCCTCGAAGCCTTGGGCGACGCACTCGACCTGAAAGACGCAGAGACTGAAGGTCACTCCAAGCGTGTAACCGCATACACGATTGCCCTTGCGCGGGCCATGGAAGTATCGCCTGAGCAAATTCGGACCGTGGCGCGCGGCGCTTTTTTGCACGATATCGGCAAGATGGCGATTCCCGATGCGATTCTGCTGAAAGCCGGTAGGCTGGACGGCCCGGAGCAAAATATGATGCGCGAACATTGTGCGCGCGGCTACCAGATGCTGCGCAAAATTCCGTTTCTGCGGGACGCCGCTGAAATCGTCTATAGCCACCAGGAGCATTACGATGGCAGCGGGTATCCGCGGGGATTAGTGGGCGATCAGATTCCTGTGGGGGCGCGCATCTTCGCTGTCGCCGACACCCTCGACGCCATCACATCCGACCGGCCCTATCGTCAGGCGAGATCATTTGATGCTGCCCGCGAAGAGATAGAGCGCTGTGCCGGAACGCAGTTTGATCCCCGTGTCGTAAAGGTCTATCTCGAAATGCCCAACCGGCTTTGGGAAGACCTGCGGAAGGAAATCAGCAATCACGGACGCTTCTCGCCACTCTCATTTGCCGGCACGGTTGAGACTGGCGAAGAGTCCATCAATTAGAATGTGTAGACTGTGCTCTCAACTCCGAGGGGAGGTGCGATGCCAATCTTAAGTAGGGACGATGTCCGCGAAAAGCTGAAATTGCTGCCCAATTGGAGGGAAGAGCAGGATGAGATCATTCGTCAAGTTGCATTCCCCGACTTTGTGGCCGCGATGGATTTCGTAAACGCTGTCGCCAGCAAGGCGGAGGCTGCAGGCCATCACCCGGACATCGAAATCCGCTACAACAAGGTGCGCCTGGCTCTGGTTTCACACGATGCCGGCGGCCTCACGCAACGGGACTTCGACCTGGCTGCGGCCATCGAGGCTCTTCTTCCCTAGCCTTCTTCCCTACCCTTCTGTGACGAGGATGACAGAATGGCCGCGCCTGCATCTGAAACTTCTATCAATAGATGTCGTCTTCTCTGCCAACCGTCCGGTGGGGTGGCTCTGGGGTCCGGTTCCGCATCTCGGCCAGCGTTTTTCGGTTCCATAAAGCGACGGCCAGCCCGCCAAACGCCGCAGACCCCGCAAAGAGCAGAGCGGTTTGCCAAAGCTTCCGGCGAGGGAGGCGAACGGAATTCGAAGCATCCGGCGGGGATGCGATCGGGTCGTGTTCAGTGGAGTGGGTCATCGCAGCGCGAATTATGATCTTTAAAAGTAGCCAGAGCAAGGTCGAAGCCAAAAATGGTCCAAAATAGCGCCAGAAAAGACAACTTTAGAGATTGATCCGGGTTCAGAGATAAAGAAGACTTGTGCGTTGCGTGAATTCCGCGTACACTTTAAGCAGTTGTACTGGTTGTAGATGCAAGGTGGGACCCAAAGCGGTAAAAAAAATGTTTCCTAACCGCTAAGAGTTGCATCTGATTGGTAGAGGCAGAAGAACCGGGTGAGTTGAGCAGGGCTCCTGATCCGGTAAACGAGTTTTACCACAAGTTGCGTCACTGGCCTCCCGGCACGGACAATTTACCGTTCGTGCCGCCTTTTTTTTGTTTTCCCAGCTTCCCGCTCCCCCACTTCAATCAATCTTCCTTCCTCATCCCAAGCTGAGCACGGACCGTTTACCATGATCTCGTGAGGTGTGAATGAAGCGTGTTCTTCTAAGTGTGGCTTTGGGACTGGTGACGGCCGCAGGGTATGCCCAGTGGTCGAATCCGGCAGACGATATTCCGGCCTACCATCCCGAGGCACCTGCCCATGGCACTCAGCTACCTCCTGTACTCTCCGGGAGTCAGCTTTCCGGCCCTTACTTCCAATATCCGTGGCAAGTGAAGGTTTACCAGCAGGCGGCAAAGGTGCCGAATGTGCTCTATCAGCTTCCCTGCTATTGCCGCTGCGACAAAGCGCTGGGACACACCAGCCTGCATAGCTGCTTTGAAGGCACGCACGGCGCCATTTGTTCCACCTGTGCAAAAGAGGGTGCCTATGCGTACAAAATGACCCAGCTCGGCAAGACGCCGAAGCAGATCCGCGAAGGCATCGAGCGCAAAGAATACGAACAGATCGACCTCGACCAGCTCGGCAACTCCTGAAATCCCAGGGTCACTGAAACCAGCTGGCAAGGCCTTAGCAATCGTTAACTGACCGTCGCCTGACTGGACGTAGATGGCAGCGAAGATGGCGTATGAAGGGCATCGACGACGCGTTGGTACACACGATTGCGCACATCGAAGCGATCTGACGCCCGGGTAACGTAGCGGACGACGAGGTCCAGTCCTGATGCAGCCGGCCTCAGATTCACCGAAGCGGCCGCGCTGAACTGGCTCAAGCCATTTTGTGACGGCACGCGTTTCCACGCCTCTTCGGCAAGCCGGGCATCTTTCTCGGTTTCATCTGCAACTGCCTTGTGGACAAGTTCGACCATCGCGTATGTGTCGTTCGATGCAGGAACGCTGACCGAAATCTCATCCCACATCCATTGGCCGACTGTGGAGAAATTGAAGTACTGTCCAGTGATGGCAAAGTTGTTGAGGAAGGTGACGCTGCGTCCGGTAGGATGCCCTTTGTCCGTCCAGTTGCCGGTCTCGAGCATTGTGGTGCGAAAAAGGCTAACCTCGATGACCTCGCCTCCAACGCCATTGATCTCGACCCGGTCGCCAACGTGAATGCCGTTCTTGCCCATGAGGATAAACCAGCCAAAGAAGGCCAGAATAAAAGACTGCAAAGCAACCGTGAGCCCAGCTGTAGTAAGACCCAGGACCGTAGACAGCTCCGCTGGGACACCGAAGACGACCAGTAAAATAAGCACGAAACCAATAAGCTGCACCCCCAGCTTCGTGAGCATGCGCAGAGTGTCCATCCGCCGGCCGTCAAGTGAGGGACGCTCCAGGAAGCGGCGCACGATCTCGTTGGCGAGAATGACGCAAATGAGAATGAACGCGATCAGCGCAAACGACTGCAGAATGAGGTGCAGCACTATCCTATGCTGTAGAAGCACCTGGTCGGCCCACTTGCCGTAGATGGTAGCGAGCTGCTGCTGCGTTTGAATCCGGTCGGCGTAGATGCCCAGCAGGTGTCGCTGTTCACTTCTCTGCTTGATCTGGGTGAGCCTGGCCGCGGTGTCCTGTGCACCATCGGAAGTGGTGGGGCTACCGTTGGCCTGCGCTTCAAGAGCGTTGTGCTGAGCCGTAAGCTTATCTGCGTCCATCCTGGCTTGTTGGATGGCTTGCTGAATCAAGTCATAGCGGCTGCGTTGCGCGAACCATGCCCCGATGCGTCCAGACAGTGTGCCGTATCGTCGGGCCGACAGAACCGTGCTTTGTCCCTGCTCGCCGAACTGCACGTCGTATTTGCTGGTCGCCGCATTGTGCGCCGCGAGTTCCTGTTGGATTTTGCCGCGCTGGTCGCCGGACGCGCGAGCAAATTCCTGCTGCTCATCCGCGAGTTCGTCCTGGTCGAGAGCCAGCTGCGCCTTGGCAACATCCAGGTCGTCAGTGCCGGATGCCGTCTGGTCGCGATTCATCTTTGTCGCGGCAGTACTATTCGCCGGTGCGCTCAGGCTCTGCACTCGCGCCTGATCTTCTTTGACGATCTCTTGAAATTGCGCGACCTTCTGCGAATGGGCCAGCGCGTCTGGGGTAAGGGTCTTCCGCTGCATGGTGGCTTGTCGCAGCGCTGCGGCGAAGGCCTGGTCCACTTCGTGATCGGCGAGGCGAGCAGCCTCACGTGCGTACTGGCGCTCTTCGGAGCTCACCGCAAGCGGTGTGAGAGACTGCACAGTCAGCCACGGACTCTGATCGACAATGCTCGTCTGGTTGTCGGTGCGATTCCAGGACTTGTTCTGCTGATTGAGGAAAGGAAGTTGCACCATGGCGTCCCGCGTCGTCCACGAGAATGCAATGCAGAAGACCAGAACCGCGACCAGAACGAGGAGAACCACAAGTCTGGTCCGACTGGGAGCACGACGGCGTGGAGCACTCGCTGAAGCTTTGGGGGGGAGTTGAGTGACCATGATTGATTGTTACAGCTAAATGTTTCAGGAGATACCCGAACGGGTTGTGCTCGCCAAGTTTAGGTTTGCAAACCGCTGTGCCAGTGGTTGCACCATGTATTGAGATGCTGAGTCAGAGCGGGAAACAGTCACCTTTTGTGAAGAGCCTGTACAAGCTTTAGAAGAACCTGATCCCAGAGAACTTATCTCCCGATCCCCAGCTGCGCATCCGCACCTTTATCGGGATAGCAGTCCTGCTGCTGCTGCTTGTCTTCGTCGGCCTCCAGAAAGCTCAACGACGGAAGGACGTGCGGCGTACCTTCCTTCTCAGCGGGCTGCAGCAAAGCCATTACGGCTTTATTGTGTTGTCCCAGACACCAGCTGTTCACCGATCCGGTTGAGGCCAGGATGCAATCGATGTTCCTTCCCACTCCAGACGAAGGAGCCGTTCAGATTTGGCGGCAGAGTAACGGTGCCCTCAAGGTCACCCCCATGCCTCTCAAAATGTACACTGATCGTTCCTCGCAGGTGAGGAAACTCCGCGGAGAGAGTCTGTAAATCCGCGAGGTGTGGAGCGATACGCACGGAGGCAAACCCTGGGGCTGCGGGTTGTATTCCGGCGACAAGCGTCAGCAAGTCGTAAGCGGGATGTGCGGTCCAGGCATGCGAGTCGGACCGGGTGTCGCCCGGTGTTTCCGGCCAGGTGCTGAAATGCAGAGGTAGCAGGTCGCGCCATGGCTTCAGAGTTGCGGGATACTCATCGGCCATTCCGGCATGATCGAGCGCCCGTGCGAGATAGAAACGAAAATAGTATGAGCTACTGAGGATTCCGCCGGGTGCCGTGCCCGGTTCGATCCTGATGATTTGATTCAACACGTCCTGCTGTTCGTTCCGGGGAACCACGTCATAAAGAACTGCCAAAGCATTGGATTGCTGGCTGAAAGTGGTGTGGGCAGGGCTGTCTGCCAACAGCTTTCGGGGCGCATCCCAACACCTGTCATAGATGCCGGTTCGTACACGCTCCGCTCGGTCAAACTCGTGTTTAGCGAGATCAGGATCTCCCAACGACTTTTCCATTTCCGCTGCATCCAGCAAAGCTCCCAGATACTGGAGCGTGGTTGTGCAGGATTCGTCATTCGCATCGTAACTGGGCAGTTCTCCACTTGAAACCCAATCGACAAAGCTCCACCATGGCAGCTTCCTCAGCAATCCATCCGGCTGGTCATACCGTGAAAACCAATCGAGGACAGTGCGTGTGCCGGGTAAGGCCTCTTTAACCGGCGAGGGATCGGAACGGTACATCCAGTAGTCATGCAACATACCGATCCACAAGAGTGAAAATGTGGGGATGATCTGCGGCTGTGACGTTGGGTACCGGCTCTGAGTTAGCCCAGCGGGTATGCGAGATTCGTCGAATGCGGCGAGCGCCTGCTTTGCAAGACGATCGTCTCCCGTCAGGGTATACGAAATCAGCGCCTGGATACGGGTATCGCCTATGTACTGTAATTGTTCGTAGTAGGGCGTATCCATATATGTCTCATGGGCATCGAGCCGCGCCGTGCGCCAGCTGATATCCCATATGCGTGCCAGATCAGGGTCTTTCACGTCGAAAGAGGCTCGCTGCTCAAATGGATATGCAGTGAATTCCGCTTTCAGGGATTCGAGTGTCAGTGGTTGGTCGCCGGTCTGGATATCCAGGTCGAGATATCTCCATGTTCTCCACCAAAGAGGCTCGAAGGTGCGATGCTCCCCGCCATCGGGACGAAAGCGGTCATGAACGCCCAGGGCCTGCCGGTTGGCTACTTCGTCCCGATCCCCTTTGTGCTGCTTCTCGTCATAGAGCGCTTCAGCGTAGGTGAATCGGATGTTGGCGCCTTTTCCTCCGGAGACGGTCAGTTGGGGGTAGGCGGTAGTCAATGTTTTTCGATCCAGCAGAAGATGTACGTGACGGTTTCCGGGAATCGTCACAGGATCAGCAGGAAATTCATCCGCTGCTGGATCGTCGGAGCGGACCGTTTTTCCAGGATCGGTGGGGGTGTACTCCATGTGCGGCAGCTCATCCGGAACCAGTTGCCAGTAGTTGTCGACCGTCTCTCCCGCCAGACCGGCGCGGGCCGCCGTCGGATAGATGTTTTCGCGCATTGGAGATGCAGCAGGTACCCAGGTGCTGCCCGAAACCTCAGAATCGTTCCAGTGCCAGTCGTACTTTGCCGCGTCCAACTCTTCTCCGGGGCCGTTTGCCATGTATGCCGAGAATCCCTCCGGCTGCCTGGGGACAGGGACCTGCCCAGCTTCGATCTCAACCATCCAGCCCTTCGGCGTGCTCGCGCTTGCCTCGAGCGGTCCGTCGCCCTGCAGGAGGAAGGCGGTGCGGTCGGTGATCTGCGCGACAGGTGCGTAAATTCCGAAATTCCATACTGTGGCGGTTACAAGATTAGCTCCCGGCGTCAGATATCGGGCCAGATCGAAGGTTTCGTAGCGCCAGTGCGCCAGATCGCCGCGCGCCGGGCCGTCGCCTACTCGATGCCCATTTACATAAAGAATGAAGCGATTATCGGCGCTGACGTGGACCACGTAGCGAGTCGGTTTAGCAGCGAGTTGAAGAGACTTGCGAAAGTGTAGAACGATCGGCTCGCGCAAGGGGGCCGTGGGATGTGTGATCCATGCAGCGTTCCATTGCCGATCTGCCGCCACTCCCAGACCCGCCGGTAATAGAGAGGCTGTGGCTGACAGAAAGAGGACCACAAAAAGCTTCCTGCGCATTGAGTCGATGAACCTCCTGAATTTTCCTGTTGCGGTTGAGCAAAATCATCAGCTCAGCAATGCGATACTCTATGCCGAGGCACCATCCTCGCGCTGACAGCAGCGGTGAAGCAGACAAACTGGCACATGGCTATGCTGTCTCGATGAAGATTGCAGCATGGTATCATTCGACTGCTTCGGGCACGCGACGAGGGACGGCAATGGGGATTGGAAATGGCTCGATTTTTATCACAATCAGTCATCATGCTGGGCCTGTTGTTTGCCGGCGGTATCGTCAGTGCGCAAAAGGCGCCCGCAGCCCCCGAACGGCCCTGGGATGCGCCTTCCGGTCAGCAGTTGAAAGCGCCAGCACGACCGGCTCCTGTCTTCACGCCTGAACCATCCAAGACCTATACACTGCCTGAGCTTGTCAACATCGCCGAGCAGAATAACCCCGATACGCGCGTAGCCTGGGAGAATGCGAAAGCACGCGCCGCTGATCTGGGAGTCTCCAAGGCAAGCCTTTATCCGACTCTGGCCGCGATGGCGCTAGCGGACAGCAACCGCACGAATATCTTCTTCTCTCCAGATTGGATCCGCCAGACGACCGGGACCTTTTCTCCGACCCTGGCCATGGATTACATTATTTTTGATTTCGGCAGGCGATTGCAGGGGGTGGCCATCAGTCGAAGCAATCTGCTGGCCGCCAACTTCCTCTTCAACGACACCCACCGCAAGATTATCTTCCAGGTCATGGAGGCGTATTACAGGGTACTCGACAGCAAAGGCCAGGAGGACGCGCAAGAGGCCAATCTGAAGAACGCGCAGA
This sequence comes from Silvibacterium sp., assembly GCA_049588475.1. Classification (GTDB taxonomy): domain Bacteria; phylum Acidobacteriota; class Terriglobia; order Terriglobales; family Acidobacteriaceae; genus Silvibacterium. The sequence goes on from JBAVYX010000375.1 coordinate 55,202, forward strand.
CGGTGCAGGCGGCCGCCGAAGCGCGCCTTCAGGAGGGTCTCGCAACCTTGCCGGACGTTCTCGAAGCCCGCAGCGCTGCCGCCCAGGCAGACTACGATCTGCAGGCAGCGATCGGAGCGACGGAGATCGCACATGGCGACCTCGCAACAGCTCTCGGCATCTCCCCTACCACCCAGTTCCAGGTCGAGAGCATTCAGGATCTAACCATTCCGCAAGACCTCCCCGACACGGTAGAGACTTCCATCAACCGGGCGTTGGCGCAGCGCCCTGACCTTATGCAGCAGGTAGAGCAGCTTCGCGCCGCCGGGGCCGAAATCAAGGTCGCAAAGACCGCTTATCTGCCCACCCTGAGCTTCGATGGCTTCGGCGGCCTGTCTCGCAGCAATGCACAACAATTTATCAATGGACAACAATATCCTGGGCCGGCAGTTTACTCTCCGAACCAGGAAACCTGGGATGCAAGACTCACTCTGACCTGGAATCTCTTTGATGGTTTCGCACGCGAGAACCGGCTGGCCCGGGCAAGAGCCGATCAGAAGCAGGCGGCGGCGCAGGTCGACGCCATTCGCGACCAGGTGGAAAATCAGGTTTGGTCAGCATACTCCACCGCGCGGACGGCACTCCGCCAGCAGAAGGCGGCAGCCGCGCTCCTGGCCTCTGCAAGCGAGTCTTACGATGCGGCTTTGCAGTCGTACAACTACGGCGTTCGCAGCCAGATCGACGTGGTTTCCGCACAGCGCGCTCTGGCCGCGGCGCGCACTGCCGATGTGACCGCGCGCACAAACCTGTTGACCGGAGTCGCCGCATTAGCCTTCCAGACTGGAGATCTGCTTCATGCAAAAGGGCCGTGAAATAACCGGAAAGTCAGGCACCCCTCGCGGTTTGAGCATCATCCGGACTCTCGCGAGCGAAGCGTCGTCCGCAGCTTTGCTGTTGATCGCCGGATGTTCCCGTGCGCCCACATTCAATATCCTGGGATCGTTTTTTCCTTCGTGGATATTGTGCGGCGTCATTGGCATCCTGCTCGCCGTTATTGTCCGTTTGTTCTTCGTGCGCATCAAGCTGGAGGAGCAACTGACACCACTTATTGTGGTGTACCCGTGCCTTGCTGCATTTTTCACATTCACTCTTTGGTTGCTGTTCTTCAGCTGATTCGACAAAGGAGAAATGATGCCCGAAAACGACCCAGCTCCCCAGTCCAAACGCCTCGGCAGAATCGTGAGCATTGCCATCATCGCCGCCGCGCTGATCACCGGTCTGATGGTGGTAAGCGAGACAAACAAATATCCTCGCACGGATGACGCGGAGATATTTGCTAATTTCATCGGCATTGCTCCGCAGGTAGACGGCCCGATCACGCAGCTCGCCGTGCAGGACAACGCCTTCATCAAGCAGGGCGAGTTGCTTTTCCAGATTGATCCGCGTCCTTATGAGTACGCACTGCAGAAAGCCATTTCCGACCGGGACACGCTTGAGGGGCAGATTGTCGACCAGAGCAGGACGATCGCCTCGCAGGTGAGTGCTGTCGGAGCCGCGCGGGCGAATACCGACAGCGCCGCCGCGAATGTCGACCGCGCCGCGGCCGCAGTGAACGAGGCCAAAGCAAATGTTGCCAACGCTCAGGCTGCCCTCGACAGCGCCAACGCCGAACTGCTCTACACGAGCAACAACTATCACCGTATCGAGCCGCTATTGGCGAAGCAATTCGTCACCGTAGACCAGGTGGATCAGGCCAGGACGGCAGTGACGGCGCGGGAACAGTCCGTCCAACAGCAACGCGCGCAGTTAATCCTCGCCGATGCTCAGGTGCGATCTGCCCAGGCCGAATACGAGCAGGCGAAAGCCGTAATGGAACAAAGCCATGCGCAACTGGGGCAATCGCAGCACAGCGTCCTGACCCTCGAGCCACTTACCGCGCAGCGCGAGGGCCGAGCCTCCGCCATTCGGACCGCTCAATACAACCTGAACAATACCAGGGTCTATTCGCCTTTCGATGCGCGGGTTACCAATCTCATCATCTCGCAAGGCGCCTATGCGCACACCGGCCAGCAGGTCTTCACTTTGATTGACACTCGCGTATGGTGGGCCGTGGCCAACTTCCGCGAGACGCAACTCAGGCGTATCCATCCCGGCATGCGCGCCTATGTCTATGCGCTCTCCCGGCCCAATGTGCGATATGACGGAGTCGTCGACAGCGTAGGCTTTGGAGTGCTGCCTGATACGACGTTGGTTGGGTCGTTTTCTCCCGGGTTGCCGGATGTGCAGCGCTCGCTAAACTGGGTGCACCTGGCGACACGTTACCCGGTGCGTGTGCGCATTAATGCTGCCGAAACCGAGCCGTTCCGGATCAGCGAATCTGCGGTCGTGATCATTCGAGGAGATGTTCCAGAAAGGTCGCGGTAGGCATGGCTTCCCGGAGCGAGACGCAGCCCGCAGCCGATCCGTCACGCGCGATCGACCATGCGGGCCAGTGGTTCTGGGGCTTCCTCAAGAATGAGCTTGCCCCATATCCGGGACGAGCTTGGGTCGTCGCCCGCATTACCATCGCTGCCACCATTGTCATGATCATCGTCATGACCTTCCGCATTCCGAATGGGTTTCTGGCGGCAATTTTCACCCTCTTTCTCAGCCGGGAAAACCCGACGGCAACGCTGCGCTCCGGATTTCGAGCGGCTCTTGCATTTACGATTGCGACTGCTTACACCCTGGCTGGCGTCGCATTGCTGGTGGACGATCCACTCACCCACTTCTTGTGGATCGTCCTTTCGCTGTTCATCGCGTTCTATTTGATTGGAATCATTACCGACTACGGCACAGCCGTGGGCTTCGGCTTCTTGCTCGCCGGCGCGATCCCCCTATGGGATCAGACCCTGCTCAACGTCAATGACCGAGTAGAGAACACTCTGTGGCTGGGGTTTACCACACCGCTTGGCGTCACGGTGGCCGTCGTCGTCGAGTATGTTTTTCGCAGAGTCCACCCCACCACCGACCTCACCGAGGGCATCGAGCACCGCCTGCTGGCTGTCGAGGATGTGCTGAGTGGGATTGCCGGGCAAGGGCCGCTTGGCGGCAAGCTGGAAAAGGAAATTTCTCTCTATACCGGAGCCGGCTTGTCCCGGCTACGCAGACTCCTCAACCGTTCGGGATACAGCTCTCATTTCATCTCGCAGATGAATGCCGCTGTCTCGTTGTTGGGCCGTCTGGTCGATCTTGCCGCCAGTCTCCACCACTTCCGCGCCGGCCAATCCACGCCTCTCGGCGCAGAAGACCGGGAGCGCTGCCAGTGCCTTGCAGACGAAATTTCCATACTGCGCGAGGATTTAGGACTGCGCAAGCCGCCGCGCCCGATTAACCTTCCGCATGGGGGGCAGCCGTCGAACCTTCCTTTCCTCCCCGCCATGGAAACGACGGCCGCCCTCATCCCGCAGGTGTTTGTCGGGGCCGAATCCATCAATGAATTCATCCCAGCCCCAATGGACGACGAAGTCAAGCAGCCCTTCTTCGCTCCAGACGCATTCTCCAATCCGGATCATCTGAAATTTGCCATCCGTGGCATGCTGGCTGCGACCGCCAGTTATGTCGTGTACACGGCCGTCGATTGGCGGGGTCTGAGCACCTCGATCCCAACCTGCATCATTACCGCGCTGTCGACCATCGGCTCCTCGCGGCAGAAGCAGTTTCTCCGTCTTGGTGGAGCAATCATCGGCGGGATCATCGTCGGAATGGGAGCGCAGATATTCGTGCTTCCTTACCTTGATTCCATTGCCGGGTTCACGCTTCTATTCGCAGGGGTCACGGCGCTTTCAGCCTGGATCGCCACTGCATCCCCGAGGCTGTCCTATCTTGGCGTGCAGCTCGCGCTTGCCTTTTATCTCATCAACCTGCAGGAGTTTGCCATCCAGACTTCGTTGTCCATCGCGCGCGACCGCATTTTCGGGGTCTTTCTCGGTCTCCTGTGCATGTGGCTCATCTTCGACCGACTGTGGGTAAAGGACGCCCTCGAGGAGATGCAGACCATCTTCGCCCGCAATCTGGATATGTTTGCTGAGCTCACAGCACAAATGCTGAAGGAAGACCGCGACGAGTCAGTCAAGCGGGTTCGCCGCTTGCGCGACCAAATCAATGCTGGCTTTCAGGCGGTGACTGCGCAGGCCGACGCCGTCCTCTTCGAGTTCGGCCCCTCACGTCCTCGAAAGCTGCAGGTACGTGAAGATTTTAAGCGATGGGGGCCTTCCCTGCGCACCTTGCTTCTTGTGCAGCTCACAGCCGCGCAATACCGCCTGCAGATGCCGCTCAATGAACTGCCCGAGGCGATCGCAAAAGCTCATGTTGCATTCGAGAAGGACACCGCCCGCGTCATGCAAGGGATGGCGGACGAGGTCCGCGGAAAGACTTCGGAGGCGGTACCGGATATCCAAGCCTCTGCCGCGAATCTGGGCCAGGAAATCCGCAAATCTTATGAAGAACGTGGGCTGCCGGTCGCTCCTCAGGACTCCGATATGATCAGTCTGACCGAAAATGTAGCATCGATTCTTGCGCCGCTCTATAAGGACATCCACGTTACGTTCGCGACGCCTCAGGAGGCCACGGGTGGCCATCAGCAATACAGGCCAGGAGAGGCTTGAGCGTAGAATGAGGCGACCTCCAAGAGGCCAAGGCAATTTCGTCTGAATGGCGGAGCATTTCGCAATGGAATTTCATATTTCCCGGGCTATCAGAGAAAAACTGAATACCGACGGTCTGCTGTTCAGTTACACCGGAAACGTAATTTTCGCCAATCTAGCCGCAAGCCGGAAGCTCGCAAGCCAACTCAACGATGCTCGCGGAACGGCAGCCGATCCGGCAAAGATAGTAAACGCGGGCGCTTTGTTTGCGATGGGGATGATCGATGAGCTTAATCACGCTCTGGTCGCCCGCTATCGCATGGAAATCGATCCGTCTGTGCTTTCCGAGGCGATTCGCTGGTTTGCAGCAAGGATCGAACCAGCCAATCTGGAACGGCTGCTGCTGATCTTCGTCGAGCAGTTTCCCGGCGTGGCTGTCTATCAGGGCAAACAGACCGCTGCCAAATGGCTGAACGGCACAACCGAGGGATTGTCGAACCGAGAAGCAACGCTCGAAGAGCTTATGCTGCTGTGGCTCGCCAACATGAACCCGGCCTTTGCGCCCTTTCGCGAATTGTTTGAAGACAAAGACCTCGCGCGGCAGACACTCTATAAGAATGTGACCGAGGCTCTTCCCGATTACCTCGGTACGCGGCCCCCTTTAGCCCCGGAAGTGGGTAGCCTGTTCGAGGCTCTGCGTGCGCCGATGCTTGCCTCTCCCGATTCGCTCACTGGACAGCTCGACTTCATTCGCGAGAAATGGTCGAAATATCTGGGCGAGGATCTGCGCCGCGTCTTGCTGGCGATCGATGTTCTCCGCGAGGAAGATCTTGCCATCTGGATGCGTTTCCACCCGCCTGGACCCGATAGATATCGCCATGGAGTGCCAGGCTGGGGAGGTGAAGGCTTTGTAGGGGATGAGTTCGTCGGGTTCGATGAGGATTTCGCTGGACCTCGCCGACGCTATGCCGCCGATTATCAGGCACCGCTACACGAATACGAAGCCTTCAGCGCCGATCAGGCCTGGATGCCGAACGTGGTGCTGATCGCGAAGAGCACGTATGTATGGCTGGAACAGTTGTCGAAGAAGTATGGACGTCATATTCACCGCCTGAATCATATTCCCGACGAGGAACTCCGTCTGCTGGCTGACAGGGGCATTACCGGCCTGTGGCTCATCGGCCTTTGGGAGAGAAGTATTGCCTCCAGAACCATCAAGCGCCTGCGAGGCCACGGCGATGCGGTGGCGTCAGCCTATTCGCTCAAGGAGTATCAGATAGCCGAAGACCTTGGTGGAGAGTCCGGCTACATGCAGCTGCGGGACCGCGCCGCTGCCCTCGGTATCCGGCTGGCGAGCGACATGGTGCCCAACCATATGGGGATCGACTCTCCATGGGTGATCGACCATCCCGACTGGTTTATCTCTCGGCCGGAAAGCCCGTTCCCCGTATATAGCTTCACAGGCCCTGACCTCTCGCCCGACAGCCGCGTCGAGATCAAAATAGAAGATCACTACTACGACCAGACCGACGCGGCAGTGGTCTTTCGTCTGCGCCATCACCGCAGCGGAACAACCCGCTATGTCTATCACGGCAACGACGGAACTACATTCGCATGGAACGACACGGCGCAGCTCGACTATTCCAAAGCGTTAGTCCGGGAACACGTCATTCAGACGATCCTGCACGTTGCCAGGCAGTTCCCGATCATCCGATTCGATGCCGCGATGGTGTTGGCCAAGCGGCATGTGCAACGCCTTTGGTTTCCGCTGCCAGGCGCTGGAGGCTCGATTCCCTCTCGTGCCGAAAATGCCATGTCGCAGGAGGAATTCGATGCCCTCATGCCGCATGAATTCTGGCGCGAGGTTGTCGATCGAGTCGCCGCCGAGGTTCCGGGAACGCTCCTGCTGGCGGAGGCATTCTGGCTGCTCGAAGGATACTTTGTTAGAACCCTGGGCATGCATCGGGTCTATAACAGCGCGTTCATGAACATGCTGCGCGACGAAGAGAACGCGAAGTACCGGTCCTATCTAAAGAAAACGATCGAATTCGACCCGGACATCATGAAGCGCTACGTCAACTTCATGAGTAATCCGGACGAGCGCACTGCGATCGACCAATTCGGCACTGGAGACAAGTATTTTGGCGTGTGCACGCTGCTGGCTACCCTGCCCGGCCTGCCCATGTTTGGCCATGGACAAATCGAGGGTTTTACCGAGCGCTATGGAATGGAGTTCAAACGAGCGCGCATGGACGAACATCCAAATGACGGCTTGATTGCCCGCCATCAACATGACATTGCGCCTCTTCTGAAGAACCGCAGGCAAGTCGCTGAAAGCACCACCTTCGTTCAGTACGACTTCTGGACCGACCATGGAACCGTCGACGAAAACGTCTTCGCGTATTCAAACCGCTGGCATGACCAGCGCGCCATCATTCTTTACAACAACCGCTACGGAAACACGCGCGGCTCCATTCATATCTCGGCGGCTTCAATGGAAAAAGCGGGCGGCTCTCTGCGGCAAAGGAGCCTGACCGAAGGCCTTGCATTGCCTGTAGAGGACGCAGTAATCCTTGCGTTTCGCGACATGTCACGGGGCCTTGAGTATCTGCGCCGCTCCACCGACTTGCGCCATCATGGTCTGCATCTCGAGCTGCGCGGCTTTCAATATATGGTATTGCTCGATTGGCGCGAGCTTCGAGCATCCACAGACCAGCCATGGGACACGCTCTGTGACGCTCTCAACGGCAGGGGGGTTCATAGCGTGGATGAGGCGCTCACCAAGCTCCGCCTGCGGCCCCTGCATGAGGCGCTTCGTCAGGCAATCAGCGCCGACAATGCCCATTTGTTCGCGGAGATCGCCGGTGAGCCGGTGCGGAGAGAGATCCAAGACCAGGACGAGGAACCTAGGACCGTAGCCGTCGCAGACAAAGACACCGGAAGAGCTAAGCAGGACGCTATTGCAGAGCCGCATAAAGAGCGAACCTCCGACCTACAGGAGCCATGCGTCAGCCTAGGTACTGTCGATCCTCGACTCGGCGCGTTTATCGAGAACTGCCAACGTTGTTTCGAAAGAGCCGTGGAATACCTCCCCGGCGAAATCGGACCGGCGACGGGAAGCCACGCTGCTTCACCGGGGCGCAACGCGCCGGTTTTTGCCGACCCGAAGTTGAGTTACCGAAATGCATGCGAAGCGATGACCGTGGCCGCCCTCCGTCTGCCCTGCATGGAGCGGATCTTCTCGACAGCGTGGCCGCCCGCCGTTCGCGACACGTTGCCCAGCAACGAACCGGGAGTACCACTGCAGCAGACCTGGGCGCCGATGCTGGCGTGGATTGTTCTGCGCAGCTTCCCAGCACAAGACATCAGAGTCGCTCTGTTTGACAAACTTCAGTTGCGGTCGGCGCTCGCAGAAATTTTTTCATCCCTGGGAATGGAAGATGAAAAAACGTGGCGGGCGGCGGCGCGAATACGAGTTCTCCTGTGGCAGGCCGACGCGCCTTCAGCCCCACCTTCCGTTTCGATTGGCTCGGAAGAGTTCTGGGCTGACCCTGACGTCCAATGGCTCGCAGGCGTCAACAGCGCATCCGGCAAAACCTGGATGAACAAAGAGCAATTCGAGGAATTGCTCTGTTGGCTCCAGCTGCCTCGATTGCTGGAGATTGCTCAGCAAGATTCTAACGAGTCGCGTTCTCTTGACGAGCTCGAAGCCGCTGTCTCAAGAGCTTGTCTGGCAGCAGAGGATGGGGGATACAGTTTGGAAACGTATCTCAGTCTCTTGAAGAGCAGTCATCACGAGACACCGTCCCCAAGCTCTTTCGAGCCGGGGAAGCCCCACGGCTGGCGTGACTCGAAATATTGAGAGACACTAGGGCATCGAGGTCATGGCACTACTGAGCCACGAGAAGGACATCAAGAAAGCGCGGCCCATGGACTCCTTTGATCCGGGTCATTTCGATATCGGCTGTGGCGGACGGGCCAGAGATGAAGGTCGTCGGCCGGGTTGCACTTCCCTTTAAGCGCTCGAAGCATTCGGGAAGCGTTTCGACAATCTGGTGCTCGAACAGGATACACAGGTGGTAGTCGGGCAGCAGCGTGAGGGCACGGCGACCTTCGGTGGGACCATGCTGCAACACGATGCTCCCTGACTCAGCAACTGCTGCGGTGGCGCCCGTCAACACACCGTCGAAACCCTCAATCTGGGTATAGGGCAATCCTTCGCCGGCGCTCTGTGAATCCGCAGCCCAGAAAATTCGCTCGTCGAGCCAGCTCTCCGGCACACCAGCCGGATGAACCATCCGCAGTTTCTTTCCTTCAAGAAGGGTCGTGGCGATGTTTTCCCGCAGATTCTGCCGGGAAGAATGAAAGACACGCGCGCCGTAATCATCGAGTCGACTCTCGAAGAGTTGAACTCGCTGCTCGTCTGTCAGTATGCCCGTGAGGCGATAACCAGAGATTGGCGCGATGGGTTCATGATTGTTCCCGCTCAAAGCCGAGCGCACCCGATTGAGGACGACTTCCCGGCTCACTGGCGGTCTCCGTTCGCCTTTGGCCGGCTCCGCCACCACTCACGGAACGTTTGTGCGGGGAATGCTTCGAGGTCGCGCGCCACCGTCCACTGACCGGCGAGACCTGGCAGCCAGTGGATCCAACCATCTTTTCCAACTAAAGGCTTTTCGAGAGCGCGGGCCATGCGCTGGGCGGCCTCAAAGCGCTGGGGACTGAGAAAGATGCGTGCCATCATCTTCATGCCGATTCGTTCCTGATTGAAAACAGATGCCAGCTTTCCTCGATTCCGACCGACCACGCGCGACCGCAGATAGACGAGAACTTCGGGGATGTTGATCTTTACAGGGCAAACTTCATAACAAGCGCCGCACAGTGAAGATGCGTAGGGCAAAGACTGTGCGTGCTCCAGGCGATAAAGCTGTGGAGTGAGAATGGCGCCAATGGGTCCACTATAAACGGAGCCGTAGGCATGGCCGCCGGTCTGGCGATAAACCGGGCAAGTGTTCAGACAGGCCGCGCAACGAATACATTGAAGTGTCTGGCGGGAAATTTCGTCGGCGAGTACGTGACTACGGCCGTTATCCAGCAAGACGACGTGAAGATTTTGCGGACCGTCACCGGGCGTGACTCCGGTCCAGATGGAGTTGTAGGGATTCATACGCTCGCCGGTCGCCGAGCGAGGCAGCGTCTGCAGCAGCACCTCTAGATCGGAAAAGTGCGGGATCACCTTTTCGATGCCGGCTATGGCGATCAAGGTCTCAGGCAAGGTGAGGCACATCCGCCCATTGCCTTCTGACTCGACGATGCAGACGGAGCCTGTCTCCGCGATCAGAAAGTTTGCACCGCATACCGCAGCTTTCACCTTGAGAAATTTCTCCCGCAGGTAGAGACGGGCGGCTTCGGTGAGGGCGGCAGGGTCGTCAGTCAAATCGGGCAGATGCATCTCGCGCGAAAAGAGCTCGCGCACCTGCTGCCGATTCTTATGAAGAGCTGGAGCAATGATATGCGAGGGCTGCTCGGCGCCGAGCTGCAGGATCAACTCGGCAAGGTCGGTTTCATAGATACGGATACCGTTCGACTCCAAACTTTGATTCAGCTCGATCTCAGCCGTGGTCATGGACTTGATCTTGATGATCTCGGTGGCCTGCGCCTCACGCAGAATGCCAAGAACAATGCGTTGCGCTTCTACCGCATCCTCGGCCCAGTGAACGTGCCCACCGGCCTGGACGAACTGCTGCTCAAACTGCTCCAGATAAGTATCGAGGTGTCGGAGAGCTTCCTTGCGAATCTCCGCGCCCGCGGAGCGTAAGGCTTGCCAGTCCTCTTTCTCTGCTACTACTGCCGCACGCTTGCGCTGGATCACGTCCGTGGCATGTGCGACATTTTTGCGAAGCTGGGTATCGCGCAGGAGCTCTGCTGCCGCCTTGGGAAACGGTGCCGCCTTGCGCGGATCAAGCGTCACCAGGGTCATCGGTCGGTCCCCGCGGCGAGTATCTCGGCTATGTGCATGGTGCGCACGTTGGCGTGCTGGCGATGCAGCATACCCTGTATGTGCATGAGACAAGAGTTGTCGCAGGCGGTGCAGACCTCGGCACGAGTATCCAATAGCACTCGTACTTTATCGTCGAGCATAGCCACCGAGACCTCGGCGTTTTTGACAGCAAAGGTGCCGCCGAAGCCACAGCAGCGGTCTGCATCCTGTAACTCAATCAGACTGATTTCGCGCACGTTTCTCAGGAGGTGCAGGGGCTTGTCACCCAGATGAAGGCTGCGTAGGCCATGACAGCTCGCGTGATACGTAACTCGATGCGGAAAGGACGCGCCCACGTCTTCAAGCTTTAAATGGTCGGTGAGTAACTCAGTGAACTCAAATATCCGCGGCAGCAAGCTGTCTACTTTCTGAGCCATTTTTTCGTCGTTGTTTTCACGCGCGAGCGCCGGATAGTAGTCGCGGATCATCGCTACGCAGGAGGAGGAAGGGATACAGACCACCTCAGCATCCTCGAATATCGAAAGAAAGCGCTTGGCCAGTGGATAGGCTTCGCGGCGGTACCCAGTATTGAAGTGCATCTGACCGCAACATGTCTGTTCCAGAGGAAACTTCACCGCGTGCCCTAGACGTTCGAGAAGGGACACTACAGCCTTGCCCGTCGCGGGAAAGAGCGTGTCGTTGTAGCACGTGATGAACAGAGATATACGCATGTCAGCAGTGATCCGGCGAGGTCAGCGCCTTGGCCCAGTGTGCGATCCTGCTTCGCGAGTCGGGCGCGCCTTCAAGTGCAGCGAGCTGAACAGCAAAGTTCCCCGCTGTTGAGCTCTCCACTGCGCCGCGACACAGCTGCAGCCGGGTCGCTTCGGCTGTCAACCTGTTCAGAAATTGATTCAGGCTCCCCCCTCCGACCATGGCGAGGCGTTTAAGACGCTTGCCGGTAAGCTGTTCAGCATTCGCAAGCACCATAGCATATCGATGGGCAAGACTATGAAAGATGAGGCTGGCGAACTCAGGCATGAACGAGGCGCGCTCTTCGATTGGTGTAAAGCCACGTCGCGTGAGTTGAGCGTTGATGCGAGACGCCATATCGCCTTGGAGCCAGAGCTCCGGATCGTCGACGTCGAGAAGGCCTTCGGGCAGGCCTACTTGTTCTGCCGCGGCGGTTAACTCCGGCATTGGCCATTGACTGTCGATGGGGCACAGCTGGTGCAGCGTCTGCTTCAAGAGCCACATGCCGTTCACGTTTTTGTGGAAGCAGATGCGATCGCCGGCCGCGCCAAGATTCGTAAATCCTGCCGTACAGGCCGCCGCCGTCTTGATGGGGTAATCGAGCAGCGTACCTACCAAAGACCAGGTTCCGGAGCTGATGTAGGCCCAGTCGTCCCCGTCGATGGGAATGCCAGCCACGGCCGAAGCTGTGTCGTGACAGGCGGGTGCGATGAGATGGGTTTCATGGAAAGCAGACAGGCGGCGAAGCGAACCTTCGACGATTCCGATCTGCGAACCAGTCGGGACAAGTTCGGGCGCTGCTTCCAGGCTTAGTCCACAGAGGTCGAATATCTTCGGATTCCAGTTGCGCGTTGCGATATCAATTAAGCCCGTGTGGGTGGCGTTGGTGAACTCGGCGACGATTCGGCCGCCGAGTCGCACCAAAACATACTCAGGAAGATTCACCCAACGCGCTGTCGCCGAAACGCCGGCTGACCCATCGGCCATGAGCTGATACAGAGTATTAATCCGCAAGGGCTGCGCGCCGCCCAAGGCGAACAAATCTTCGGCAGAACATCGCTGTTCGAGTTCCATTTTGACTGCTTCTGTCCGCGTGTCACGATAGCAAAAAGGCGGGGCGACCGGCAGCCCGTTCGCTGTGAGGCGAACGCAGTCCACTGCCCAGCCATCTACACCGATCGCAGCGATTGGGGATAACGTCTTCTCTGCGCAGCGAACGAGTCCACCCTCAATTTCAGAAAGAATGCGCTGGAAATCCCAGTGCAGCTCTTTGCCAATCGTCACGGCAGAATTGTTGAACCGGTGAACCAGTTCAATGTGCGGCGTTTCCTCCCTCCACTGCAACAGGGAGACACGGCAACTTTCCGCGCCAAGATCGATTGCAACAAGGTTGGGAGGATTGCTGCCTGTCATGCAAGAAGGCCTTGAGTTTGGTTGTGAAGCGCGCTCAGCGTAGAAATGCTTCGGTCAGCCCGCCGTCCACCGGGATAAGATGCCCCGTAGTGCAGGGAGCCTTCGGTCCGGCGAGAAACAGGATTGCTTCGGCACAGGTGCGCGGATCGATGGGCTGGTGTGTCAGCGTGCGCTCTGCATAAAAAGCCGCGAGAAGATCTCGCATCTGATCGTCGGTCATCGACTCCTCGAACGGAATGTTGTATTTTCTGAGCGACGCTGCAACTCGATCGCGCGGAAACATGGTCGAGCCCTTCACTACCGTTGCCGGGCTGATGCCATTCACGCGCACATTCGGCGACTGCGAAACGGCCAGCTCGCGGATCAAATGACTGAGCGCTGCTTTGCTCACGTCGTAGGCTTCACTTCCGCGTTTTGGCACCACGGCGTTTGCCGAACTGGTTAGCACGATGCTCGCCGCCAGTCCTTGGTCGCGCAGCAGCTTGCCGATTTCTTCGACCAGCAGGAAGTTGGCTGTCACGTTGACCTCAAGCGTCAGCGCCCATTGTGCATCGGAGATCGTGCCGGTTGGGGATGACGGAAAAAGAGCCGCAGTGTTCACGAGGATATCCGCACCTCCGAACGCGGCCACGGTCTGCCGCATGGCTTCGCGGATCGAGTCGCGACTGCGGATATCGACGGGAGACGCAGCAGCACTTTCCTTGCCTGCGAGCGCCTTGATCTCATCGGCTACGCGCTCGGCGCTCTCGTGGTCTCGATCGGCTACCATGACGTGCGCGCCACGTTCGGCAGCTAGCAGAGCCACCTCGCGTCCAATGCCGCTCCCCCCGCCAACGATCAAGGCGATCTGACGGCTCAGCTCTTTCTCTGCTGGCTGGCGGCGAATCTTGGCCTCTTCGAGCAACCAGTATTCTATGCGGTAGGCTTCCGAGGCAGGCAGGGCAACGTAGTTACTGTAAACCTGGAAGGCTTCGAGCAGTACCTCGGAACCACACTGCGGCACTCTCGATGGTCGCGGCCCCTCTTCCAATCCCGCAGCGCCCTTCATCACATGAATGGCGTTCACGTAGAGTTCACCCGTGATCCGCGCCTCCGGCTTGTTTTTGCCAAAGCTGAACATGCCTATACCCGGAATCAGAACCACAGTCGGATTCGGATCGCGCATGGCAGGCGATATAGGCTGGGCATGCTTGTTATAGTATTTCGCGTATTCGGCACGATAGACGGCGAGCCGCTCTTCGATGGATTTTTTCAGCTCATCGATTCCGCTCTCTGGTTCCCAAGCAACATACATGGGGCGAATCTTGGTGCGGATAAAGTGATCCGGACAGCTTGTGCCCAGGTACGCCAGCTTCTGCGCGTCACCGGAGTTGACGAATTCAAGTACCTCGGGAAGATCGGAATAACTGCCGATCACTCGCTTATAGGCTGACACCCGGCCGCGCAG
>JBAVYX010000376.1:0-10088 GCA_049588475.1 Silvibacterium sp.
ATTGACGAGGGGGCGAAGTCTAACCGCGATCCGAACATCGAAGCCAAGGGAAACACCAAGAATCTTCCCGGCGGCGGTACTCAGTTCTACATCCCCAATCTCACTACAGGTAATGTCACTTTGGTCAGCGTCGAATTGCTCGCCTGACGAGCAAAATCCGGATAGGGACCCGATTTTTCGATCTCTACCGAGTACCGGTCGCGCGATAGCCGTCGAAATCAGATTTCTTCCTGGGCGTGATCGTTTCAGCCAAAAAACATCGCTTACCTAAGTGCAAACGTACCAGACAAACCAGTTTCTCACGCATGTTTGCGCCGGTCGATCTATGGCGAACAGATTTGCGATGGCGCGATGGGAAGACAAACATCTTTTACCAACCGAAAGGAACCGACAATGGCAGTTGATTATTTTCTGAAACTCGAGGGGATTCAAGGCGAGTCCGCGGACTCAAAGCACAAAGACGAGATACGAATCACGAGCTGGAACTGGGGTGCTTCCCAGGTGTCCTCCGTGGCAGGCACTGGCGGATCGGGCGCGGGCAAGGCCGATCTGTCTGATTTCAGCGTCATGACCTATTTCGACAAGGCAACGCCAAAGTTCTTCAAGTCGATCGGCCTTGGCACCCACATCAAAACCGGCACGATGAGCGCGGTCAAGTCCGGCGGTGATGGCAAGCCTTACCTGAAGGTCGACTTCAAGGAGCTGTTTGTCAGCAACCTGCAGATTTCGGGGACGACCGAGATTCCAATGGTCAGCCTTTCGTTCACCTACAACGAGATCAAAATCGACTACTCCACGCAGAACGAGCAGGGCAACCTCACCAGCACTGGTCCGATTACTTACAACACGAAGGAAAACAAGCTCTCGTAAGCCGCCCTCGAGATTTATTTCCTAAACGTGATTGTTTCGGCCAAAAAACATCGCTTTCCAGGTGAGCGTGCGAGACAAAGTAGTTTCTGCACGCCCCGTCGTTCGACACACCAAATTTCATTAAGGAAACAGAAGGAAAGAAAACGATGAAACAGCGCATGTTCTCTCTTGTTTCAGCACTGCTGCTTGCTGCGCCTATTACGGTCATAGCCCAGCAACAGCAGCTGAAGCCGAACGAGCTCGCGACGAATATCGT
Source organism: Silvibacterium sp. (assembly GCA_049588475.1). Lineage (GTDB taxonomy): Bacteria > Acidobacteriota > Terriglobia > Terriglobales > Acidobacteriaceae > Silvibacterium. The sequence continues at coordinate 1,127 of JBAVYX010000376.1, forward strand.
GGGTGTCACCACAATCGCTGCTCCTCCTGAGGGCTTCAATCCTTTGGACGCCTCCGATCAGGATCTGGAATACTATGGCTTCCCCCCACGGCCCGATCAGGTCGCAGCTCCCAAGGCGTTCGCCAGCTGGGAGAAGGCCATGACTGCATCCAGGATTCGCGTCGAGCCCATACTCGAGGTCACCAGGAACTCCGCTGGTCCGGCGAAGCTGATGGCTGGCACACCTGCGCCGGCCGACGGTGGTGCAGCCACATCCTCTAACTGGAGCGGCTATGTCAACACCAACGGAGTTACCAAGTATGGCAGTTCTTCTTTCCACTACATTATCGGCGACTATGTTGTTCCCGTTGCCCGCCAGGCTTATGGCAATTGCGATGGAACCTGGGACTATTCAATAACCTGGGTCGGCATCGATGGCTGGAGTTCACACGATGTGCTGCAGGCTGGCAGCGAAGCCGATGCTTATTGCAGCGGATCAACAACCAATACTCTCTACTCAGCATGGTACGAGTGGTTTCCTTATAATTGGACCCGCATTTCGAGCCTTCCAATTGCGCCCGGAGACGATCTCTTCGTTGAAGTCTGGAACACCTCTTCGACCGCAGGTCATGCTTATCTGCTCAACTACAACACTGATCGGTATGTGATGGTCAATTTCTCCGCGCCTCCGGGAACCCAACTGGTAGGCAACAGCGCGGAGTGGGTCGTGGAGCGTCCAATAATTGATGGCAGCTACGCAACGCTGACGAACTATGTCTCGGACTACTTCTCGGATGCGTATGCGTATAACTTCGGCGCTAGCGCAGTCGATCTAGGCAGTGCGGGATCGTTCCCTGTGACCATGCTGGACAACAACGGCCATCCGATCTCCTATCCGACTCAATTGGGAGTGAATGCAGTCTGGATACAGGATGAGGGCTCGGCCCGTTAACAATTTTCTGGACTGGAAAACTGGGCCCGTCTGCTTTGCGCATGACGACGCGAACCTGCGTCGTCATGCGCTTTGGAAAGAAGCACGAACGCTCTGTTGATCAGTTCTGCCCGAGCAGTGGGTACCGGTTTGTTTGGCTGGCTTAGCCTGTGACCGCCCTCGGGATTTCTTTCCCGGGCGTGATCGTTCTGTCCACAAAAATCGCTTTTCCAGGTGAGCGTGCGAGACAAAGCAGGTTCTGCAAGCATCTTCGTTCGACCCACCAAAGAGAAGAGATACCAACCTCAACAGCAGTTCATCCCGTTCCAACCCAAATTCAATAATTACCAAGGAGAAAATACCGATGAAAGCAATCTGGAAGCACCCAATTTTGTTATTGGCGCTTGCATTCGCTTTGTCCGCAGCCACGAGTTTCGCAGATGTGCCCGGAGCGCATCCAGGATATCTGCACGCGCTGTCCGACTTGCGTTACGCCCGCGCTCTGCTCGAACAGGACGCGCCGAATGTCGTGGAACATGACCAACATTGGGCCCTCCACGAAATCGACGAAGCCATTCGAGTGATCAAAGATGCCGCTAGCGAGGACGGGAAAGATTTGAATCTGCATCCGCCGGTTCAGCCCCAATGGCCCGTTTCGGGTCGGTTTCACCGCGCCCTGGAGGCCATCGGAAATGCGCATCGCGATGTGGCAGACCGTGAGCATAACGAGTCTGCGCGCGGTCTTCGCGACGAGGCCGTCCATCACATCGACGAAGCCCACCGCGCCGTCGAGCACGCGATCCAGACCGCTAGCTGGAGCCACTAAAGGCTACTACGCGGCCGTTTCGAAAAACAGGCTCAGCGGCGCCGCGTCGGTACCGGGTACGGACCGAATACAAGCCTTTTACCGGTGAGCGGAAGCAGTGGATGGGTCCTTGCTGAACATAGTCTCCAATGCGCTGCCGGATCAACTCCGGTGGCGCATTTTCTCGTTAAGCCGGGAAAGATTTTTGGGCGAGCAATGCAGGACCAGCCCGCCGTGAGCGCATCTGTTTTCTGATCTTGGTGGGATATAATGAAAAGCGCCTCGAGGTAAGCGAACACCTCATAGCAATCCGTCGCGGTTGCTAGTGTGAAGAATGGACACCTCCCCGGATCGTCATTTCGTGACTGAACTGCTTCGGCAATGGGGCAGCGGCGACAAGCAAGCTCTGAACCAGTTAATGCCCCTCGTCTATGACCAGCTTCGCAAGCAGGCTTCTCGATACCTCAGAGCCGAACGTCCCGACCACACGCTTGCAGCCACTGCTCTTGTTCACGAGGCATACTTACGCCTGGTTGATTCGGACTTGGCGCTAGTGGATCGGGTCCATTTCTTCGCAATTTCGGCGCGGATCTTACGTCAGATTCTGGTGGACCATGCGAGGGGGAACAAACGGGAGAAACGTGGTGGTGACGCGGCCAAAGTCCCGTTGGACGAGGCCATAGTAGTCGGACCGCAGTCGTCGGGTAGCGTGCTGGACCTGGACGAAGCGCTCCAGCGCCTCGCCGCGTATGACCCCCGAAAAAGCGAGATTGTCGAACTGCGCTGTTTCGGAGGTCTTACCAATGACGAGACGGCGGCCGCTCTTGAGATCTCACCTGCCACAGTGGTTCGCGAAATGCGGATGGCCAAAGCGTGGTTACGTCACAACCTCACCTCAACTGCGTAGAGCTGTCGCAATGCCCTCCTCCTCAGATCGCTGGAATCGACTGGAGACCTTGTTCCACAAGAGTCTCGAATTAGAGGCAGAAGCGCGATCGGCATTCCTGGACGAGAGTTGTGGTGAAGACACCGACCTTAGAAAAGAATTAGACGCATTACTGAATGAGGTCGACAAGCCGACGAACCTCCTTGAGCAGCCCGTCTTCGAAGCGGCGCAAAGCGTTGTCACAGAATCGAACCACGATGCCATCGGTCCGGGCGTGATCATTGGCCAATATGAAATCGTCTCGCTGCTAGCTACCGGAGGCATGGGCGAAGTCTGGCTCGCGGAACAGAAGCAGCCGGTACGCCGCCGTATAGCTCTTAAGCTCATCAAGGCCGGCATGGACACGCGTGAGGTCGTCGCGCGTTTCGAGTCCGAGCGCCAGGCCCTGGCCCTAATGGATCACCCCATCATCGCCAAGGTCTTCGACGCTGGGTCGACACCCGAAGGCCGTCCTTACTTCGCCATGGAGTACGTCCCCGGCATCCCCATCACTGCTTACTGCGACAAACAAAAGCTCACGGTGCGTCAGCGGATGGAGCTATTCATCCTTGTCTGCGAAGGTGTGCAGCACGCGCACCAGAAAGCCATCATCCACCGCGACATCAAGCCTTCGAATATCCTCGTCACCGAAGTCGACGGCAAGCCCACGCCGCGCATCATCGATTTCGGTGTTGCCAAGGCAACCTCTCAGAAGCTTTCCGCCGGAACCATGTACACGCGCCTCGGCACTATGATCGGAACCCTCGGCTACATGAGCCCCGAGCAGGCCGACCCGATCGTCGAGGACGTCGACACACGCACCGACGTCTACTCACTCGGCGCAGTGCTCTATGAGTTGCTTACCGGCGCGCTGCCCCTCGACCTCCGTAAGCTGGCATTCGATGAAGTGCTGCGCCGCCTGCGCGAGCATGATACGCCGCCGCCGAGCACGATGCTGCGCACGCTGGGTAACGAATCCTCTATCACAGCGCAAAATCGTGGTGCCGATCCTCCTGAGCTTGCCCGTCAACTTCGCGGCGATCCGGACGCCATCGCGCTGAAGGCACTGGAGAAAGACCGTGCGCGGCGCTATGCCTCGGCTTCGGAGCTGGCCGCCGACATCAGACGCTACCTGCGCAACGAGACAGTGACCGCCCATCCGCCCAGCACTGCCTACCGCGCCCGCAAATACATTCGCCGCCACCGGCTCGGAGTGGCGGTGGCAACCTCGGCTGTGGTGCTGTTGATTGGCTTTGCTGCGGCGATGGGAGTACAGGCGCGGCGCATCGCCAGGGAGCGCGACCGGGCGAACCGGGTAGCGGAGTTCATGAAGGGCATGTTTAAGGTGTCGGACCCGAGCGAAGCGCGCGGAAACACCATCACTGCCCGGGAAATCCTCGATAAGGCGTCTAAGGAGATCGATACGGGGCTGGCCAAGGACCCGGAGACGCAGGCGCAACTGATGGATCTCATGGGAGAAGTGTACGAAAGCCTGGGGCTGTATCCCCGCGCGCAGCCACTGATGGAGCGTGCCTTGGAAATCCAGCGCCGTATTCACGGGCCGAGAAGCCCGGAAACACTGAAGGCGGCAGACGACCTGGCCTTGCTTTTATATCGAGAAGGGCACGATGCCGAAGCCGAGAAAATGGGCCGCGAGACGCTGAATGTTCGCCGTCAGGCCTTGGGTCCTGACCATCCCGACACCCTGAAATCGATGCTTACCTTGGCTTTGACTCTTGAGGACGAAGGCAACAACGCCGAGGCAGAGAAGATGGAGCGCGAGCTGCTCGACATTCAACGTCGAGTGATCGGCCCGGAGCACCGAGATACTCTGGAGACAATCGCCAACCTGGCCGCGACTCTTGTGGAGAAAGGGCGCTACGCCGAGGCGGAGAAGATGGAGCGCGAGCTGCTCGACATTGAACGTCGCGTGCTTGGCCCGGAGCACCCGGACATACTCAGGACAATGACCAATCTGTCCGTGACCCTTATGCACGAAGGGCGCTACACCCAAGCGGAGAAGATGGACCGCGAGCTGCTCGACATTGAACGTCGTGTGCTTGGCCCGGAGCACCCCGATACACTCAGGACAATAAACAGCCTCGCAGGCACTCTTGAGGAGGAAGGGCGCTACGACGAGTCGGAGAGGGCGGAGCGCGAGTTGCTCGACATTGAACGTCGTGTGCTTGGCCCGGAGCATCCGAGTACCGCTGTTTCTGTCTACAATCTGGGTTGCCTGGCGGCGCGCCAGGGGCGCAGAAAGGAGGCGCTCTCGCTCTTACGCGAGGCTGTTGACCACGGAGCTCCTGCCTACATCGACCTTGGCATCGATAAGGACTCCGACCTAAAATCCCTTCGCGGCGATCCGCGCTTCGACGCCCTTGTCGCCAAAGCTCGCCAGAACGCCACAGTGAAGACGCATTGATTTGTAGCGGCGACTTGCATTCCTGGGCAGGCCCAGAGGCCCGCAAGAATTAAGACGGGCGCGCCTCTGGCCCCTCGCTGGTTCGCCCTGACCTCGCAGATTTGTCTTGATAAGTCAGCATCGCGCCAGTTTCCGGCAGCAATCGGTGACGACAACTTGTTTGAACTAGCGCGTTTTTCAGAATCTATCTTGGAAAGGGCGGCTTGCTCGGGGCCTCAAGTGTTTACTCTTGAGTCATTTCCGGGTGGCTGACAAGCGGGGAGCAATCCACCTACCGGTTCAGGGGTAGGTCGGCGGCAAGTCATGGGAATGCGACTACTAGTCCAGCATCACAGCTTCCACCGCATTTAGGAACCTTCACCACCTCCAGGTAATTCACAATCGAGGCCCGGTTACCACCGGCATCCAGCTAGACTTCCCTCCGAGGGAGATCGCATTTATTCTCGGACAGGTCATGCGTTACGCCGCATTCATCAGCTATCGGCATGTAGACCCCGATCGAAAATGGGCGAAGTGGCTACACACTAGGCTCGAAAGCTATCGCATCCCGAAAGCGATTATGAAGGGGCGCAAAGCGTCTTCTCGAATCGGACGAGTCTTCCGTGACGAAGAGGAGCTGGCGGCAAGCGCGGACCTGAGCCACGAAATTCGGACCGCGCTCCAAGAGTCGCAGTTTCTCGTTGTCGTCTGCTCCCCTGCAGCGCCGGCATCGCGTTGGGTGAATCAAGAAATTAAAGAGTTCGACGCACTAGGGCGGCGAAACAACATTCTGGCGCTCCTTACGAGCGGAGAACCGGATCAGTCTTTTCCGCCAGCATTAATGGAGCTAGGCATTGAACCACTGGCTGCCGATGTGCGCGAGGGCTCTCGGCGCGCCACCAAAGAGGCTGAGCTGCGTATCCTCGCCACTCTAGTGGGCTGCCGATTTGATGATCTGCGGCAACGGGAACAGGAAAGAAGAGTCCGGCGGGCCATGTTGGTGACCGCTGTTATGTCAGTCGTGGCTGTTTTGTTCGGCATAGTCAGCGTCATCGCTGTCATTCAACGCAACAGTGCCAGATCTCGCGAACTGGCGGTCAACTCCGGCTATGTGTTGAATGACGATCCGGAGCTGTCGGTTCTTCTAGCCACAGAAGCACTTCGAGTTCAGAATACCCAGGAAGCAGAGGAGGCGCTTCGTGAGGGCCTGGTCCGGTTTTCACTGCGGGCGATCCTCAAAGGCCATGTTGGCGGCTTAGAGCGTGTGGGGTTCAGCGCGGACGGCAAACGCTTGTTGACCGCGGGAGACGATGGAATTGTACGCGTGTGGAACATGGAAACTGATTCGCTCATGCTCGTTCTCAATGCGCACAAGAAGCCCGTGACCAGCGCGGTCTTCAGTCCTGACGGGCGGCTGATCCTCACGGCGAGCGGCAGTGCGATATCCAACGGCGAGAATGTCGCTCGCGTCTGGGATGCGAGCTCGGGCGCCCTTCTTGAGCAGCTCGAAGGGCACACCGGGTACATCACGAACGCTGCCTTCAGCCACGACGGGAAGTCGATTCTCACCGCCGGCAGCGACCGTACGGCGCGGGTATGGGATGCCGCGTCTGGAAGGCAGAAGGCAGTGCTGACAGGACATACCGCGGCATTGACGAGCGCTGGTTTTGCAGTCGACGATCGATCCGCTTTCACCACAAGTCTCGATGGGAAAGCGGAAAAATGGGATCTCGCCGTAGCAAACCCCGTGCACTCTTTCGAGCATGTGGGAGAGGTCTACGCGCTCGCGCTCAGCCCGAATGGTGCGCTGGCCGCCACCACCGAACGAGGTTTCGCCGATGTAGAGAGCGCAGCGAATCTTCAGAAGTGGTGCCAGATTCCCGCTGACGATGCGGATCACGATGTGATCGGTGTTGCATTCAGTCCTGATAGTAAGTCCATTGCAACGGCCGGGACGGACGGGGTTGCGATGGTTGCGAGCCTGCCTTCAGCCCCTCTGGGCGACGGTTTCTGCCAAGCCATCCGCCTGGTTGGTCATAACGGCTCGATAAACAGAGTCGTTTTTACTCCCGACGGACGAAACCTCATCACCGCCAGCGACGACCATACCGCCAGAGTCTGGGAAACCCGATCAGGACGGTTGCTCGCGCAACTGGTTGGACACGGCGGGCCTGTGAGAGACGCGGTCGTTAGTTCCGATGGCAAATACCTGGCAACAGCCAGCGCGGATGGAACGGCCCGCATCTGGCAGATCAATCTCACCCTTCCCCGCCTGACGCTTCCGGGAAGCAACGCCGTCGCGGCGCCAATTGGGACGAAGGCTCTTACCTGGACGGACGCGTCTGCCGCCATCCGTGACACAAGCAATGGCCATGAATTAGCGAAACTAGACGGCGAGACCGGAAAGATATCGGAAGCCGCTTTCAGCCCGGACACCACACAGCTCTTAACCGCCAGCGACGATGGAACCGCCCGCATCTGGGACACAGCGACGGGGAAGATTGTAAAGATCCTTCACAGAGACGCGACTCCTCTCACGCACGTTGCCTTCAGTCGCAGCGGGAATCGTGCGGCCGTCGTCTCAAAGGACGCCGTGGTGCGGGTCTGGGATATCCAGAAAGGATCTCTCGTTGCCCAGCTACGCGGTCACACCGCAGCGGTGAACAGCGTCATGTTCAGCTCCGACGGCCGTCGCCTGGCCACTGCCAGCGAGGATGGGACAGTCAGAATCTGGGACGCTGCGAACGGAGCAAATCTTCTTGTCTATCGCGGTCATTCAGGTCCGGTGAAACGGGCGACATTTTCTGCAAACGACACACGCGTGATATCCGCGAGCCCTGGCAATGGAAATGTGACGACACGCGCCTGGAACAACGAGCCGGTTCGCATCTGGAATTCGCGTGCCGGCACAGACATATTCCACTTGCTGGGTCATACGGATGTGATAACCGACGCAATTCTGAGCCCCGATGGCAAACTGATCCTTACGACAAGCTACGACAGTACTGCGCGGATCTGGGATGCCGAATCCGGGGTCAACATATCTCAACTTCGCGGACATACGGAAGAGGTGGACCAAGCTGCGTTCAGCCCCGACAGCAAATTTGCGGTGACCACGGGCGGAGATTGTTCGCTCCGCGTATGGGATGCCCATTCCGGGAGGAGTCTGCTTGTAATTCAAGGAGACCGTGGCTGCTTTCAGGCGGCGCAATTTTCCGCTGATGGCACGGTCCTTGCCCAGAATGTGTCGGGCATTAAAGGCTATCCCGCGGAGAATTATGTTGACCTATTCGCCTGCGAAATATGCGTGAGTACCGATCGACTGCTTGAGTTGGCACGAGAGCGCGTAAAACGAGATCTACTCCCCGCCGAAAAAGCACGATATCTGCGATGATTTGATGAACTTGAATCGTAGCGGTGGGGATCCTTGTACGGCTTGATTACTCCTGCCTCGGCTGCTGCTGACCCTGTCCTCGTTCGAAAAAAACGACCAGCGCATCTTGACCGGTCACTACATATCACTTCCGACTAGCCGACAAACCAACCTGAGCCATGAAAATGCGATAACAGTCGGGTGAATGAGCGCATCGTCCTGTACGCAACACCTGAAGATGTTCATACCGTAAGCCGTAACGCAAGTACGACGAAAACAGCGAAGCTCGTCGTCTTTTTCATCAAACATGAAGGAGCACCGATTCTCACTCCCGTTCACTCGCTTCGGACGCGAGCAATGTATTTCCTCGATGAAACCTTTTTGCCTAAAAGCAATCTTCCTTACGTGGAGGCGCGTATGAATTCAAAAACCGCGCAACTCACCGAGAACGGACCAGAGATTGTCCGTCTGTTCGCACGGTTTGCGCTAGGAGCTTCCTTTCTATCCGCTGTGGCTGATCGTTTTGGCTTATGGGGGCCATATGG
>JBAVYX010000377.1:0-86316 GCA_049588475.1 Silvibacterium sp.
TACCGAAACTTACAACCAGCTGAATGCCTTCTTCGCGACGGTGCCGGGGAACTATGCTCAGAACCTTCGCCGGCTATATCTGCTAAACAGCAATTACGCGGACCTCTCGTTCCTCTTCACCATCCTGTCAGGCGAGAAGACGAACCCGCACCTCGGCTCGGAATATCTCGCAGCGCTCGAAACCGACAACGCCACGCCGTATTTTCTGAACCTCCACAATGGCGAGGTGGCGCACACGCTCATCCTCGGAATGACAGGATCAGGCAAATCGTATCTGGCAAATTTCATCCTGCAAAATGCTCAGAAGTACGCACCACAGACCTACATTTTCGATATCGGCGGCAGCTTTCAATCTCTCACGCATATCTTCGGCGGCACGTACCTCAATGTTGGGCAGGAATCGCGCGATTTCACCATCAATCCATTTTCGCTCCAACCAACTAAGGAGAATCAGCAGTTCCTGTTTGGCTTCTTCCGTGTGCTGATCGAGGGTAATGAGCAGCGTCACCGGTTGGACTTCAAAGAAGAACGCAGGCTGTGGGAAGCGATTCAACGCATGTACATACTGGAGCCAGACCAGCGCACGCTCGCGAATCTTGCGAACATCATCGGAGAATTGAAAGAGCGTCTGCACCGCTGGTCCCGGGCGGGTCAATATGGCTTTCTCTTCGATAACGCCGAGGACACGCTTTCCTTCAGCCGTTTTGAAACATTCAACTTTGCTGGCTGGGGTGATGCGCCCGAGGTTCTCGAGCCGTTGCTGTTTTACGTTCTGCATCGCGCCAGCAATGAGATCACCGATCCGGCCAAACTGGCGACATTCAAAGTCTTCCTGATGGACGAAGCATGGCTTTTCATCAGGAACGAAACGATTCGCCAGTACATCGTGCAGGCGCAGAAAACCTGGCGTAAGCACAATGCCGCCATGATCCTGGCAACGCAGTCGCTCAAGGAGCTCGAAGAATCGGAGATGTTGCAGATTGTTGCCGAGAGTTGTCCGACAAAGATCTTCCTGGCGAATCCGGAGATGGATCGTGAGTTGTACAAAGAAGCCTTCCACCTGAACGACACCGAATTAGAACTGATCGCAGGCCTTGTCCCGCCAGGCAAGATGCTTATCCGTAAAGCGCAGTCCTCGAAGAAAGTTCACCTCAACGTGGACTCCGTCTCGCACTGGATGGCGACCAACAATGCCCGCGACAACCTGAAGAAGCGTGAATACTTCGCAAAGTTTGGAATCGCCGACGGCTTGCGCCGCCTCGCTGAAGAATATCCGTTCCAGCCGCAAACGATGGCCGGAGTCATTTGATAGGAGGAAGACATGCATCGTATTTCGCCCGTTCTCGCTTTCGCCACAATCGCTATCTCAACTTCCACTGCCCTGGGACAGGATGCCTCTGCCCGTACTGTCCAATACCACTCACAGGACATCGTGCCCATCCACGCCAAGCTGAAGTACACCACGTTGATCGAGGTGCCTCCCACGGAAAAGATCATGGAGGCAGCCACCGGGGATAAGGATTTCTGGGTGGTCGATGTGGTGAGCAATTTCTGCTTCGTCCATCCGGCGAAGGAAGGCATCAGTTCCAACCTGAATCTGATCACCGACAAGGGAAATATCTATTCGTTCACCCTGCAGGACATTTCGGGAACATCGGGGGCGCCGGATCTAAAGGTACTCATTCAGCCAGCGGACCGTTCTTCGATCGTTGCTTCAACGGGCCCCTCCCAGTACATTCCCGCTTCGCAGCTCGAACAGTCCAAGCAGGAACTGGCTGCTCTCCAGGCTCATGTTGAGCAGGCCGTCGACGATTACAAAAGCTCCTATCCGCTGCAATTGAAGTTTGACTATTCCTATAAAGCGAATGAGGCTCCATTCGACATTCAATCGATCTATCACGACGACAAGTTCACCTATATCAAGACCACGGCGCCGGAGAAATTCAGCGTCTATGAGATGAAGGACGGCAAGCCCAACCTGATATCGTACGACCTCCGTGAAGGAACCTACGTCATCCCGAAGGTCATGGATTCGGGATATGTAGAGCTTGGCAAAAAGCGCATGGACTTCTCACGTAAGGGGTGACGTGATGCAGAATCCGATCCCTACATCGCCGATCAATGCTGAGCTCAAGGAACTCCCGGAGCTGCGCCGCAACGCCGTCGAACCCAAGGGAGTCCTCGAGAAGAACTTGAAAGTCCTCCTCTACCTGGGTGTGGCAGCTGTCGTCATCATCGCCGCCATCTTCAGCTCCACTGGGAAGAAAATACTCAACGGACAATCGGTCGCCAGTAAAGGGGCGCCGCCGCAACCCATGGTTCAGGACAATACGGACAACAACGTGCAGGATCTGAAGAATCAGGTTGCTGCGGAGCGGCTCAAGGAACAGCAACAGGCCGCGACTGCATCTACTAGCGACCCTGCGTTCGCAACCGCAACGCCTGCGCAGCAGGCCGCGGCGGGCGCGTACGGTCCCACCGGCCAGCCCGTCCCATGCATTCCAGGGCAGCCGTGTCCGCAAACGTCATACGGTCAGCAGAATGCTGGACAACCGCAACTCACTCCCGTTCAGCAGCAGGCTCAACAGCTCGCCGCAAAGGAACGCGAGTTGGCTTTCAATGCCCGCTTCGCTTCGAACCTTGCTTATTCGCGTTCGGCGGACACGCCTGCTCAGTCGCAGGTACAGGAAGGAGTCTCCGCGGGTGGTTATCAGCTGCCACAAAATCAACAGCCCGCAGTCTCTGCTCAACCCGCGAGCAGCTTCGTTGCACCTCGCGCGGCCGGTGAACCGCAAGCGACCGATCCGCCTTCTGCGAAACATGCCGCCGAGGTGAATATCGACTCCGCGGTCGGTCAGCCGTACGTCATTTATGAAGGTCTGACCATGGACACTGTCCTTATGAACCGGCTCGATGGCGATGCCGTCGGCCCGGTGAAGGTGCTCGTCTCAAATCCGGTCTATTCGCATGACCGCCAGCACGTCCTCATTCCGGAAGGCACCATTGTGCTTGGGGAGGCCAGGAAGATTGGGTCTTCTGGCTTCGGCCAACAACGGCGTATGGCCGTTGTGTTCCACCGCATGATCATGCCGGACGGCTATTCTGTCGACCTCGACCAGTTTCACGGCCTTGATCAAATCGGCGAGGAGGGACTCAAAGACAAGGTCAACAACCACTACTTCCAGATCTTCGGAACATCGATTGCGCTCGGCATCATCGCCGGCGCGGGGCAGATTACCCAGGGTGGAAGCACCTTCGGCGGTTCTGGCTCCCAGCAGTTTACGAATGGAGCCGCCTCCAGCGTTTCTCAATCGGCGACCATGATTCTGGACCGCTTTATGCAGATACCGCCAACGATCACGATCCGCGAGGGACATCGCATAAAGGTCTACTTCACGCAGGACATGCTTTTGCCTGCATACGAAAACCACGCTATCGCTCAGACCTTCTAGGAGATGCGCATGCACCATAAATCAACACTGATATTGTCCGCCACTGTACTCACAGTTGCCCTGGCAGGGTGCGAGAGCCATCAAGCCAAGGTCGATTCGCTTCAGAAGGAATACGACAGCTTAGAAGCACAGTTCAGAAAGGATTGCACAGCAGAGTATCTCAAGGTGCCTCCTACTCTGAGCCCAAAGTGCAGCGACGAAAGAAAGCAAGCAGATGACACGTACAAACGCCTTCAGACCGAGCGGACAAAGCAGTAACGATTCAAGGGAGTTTTTATGAAAACGACATCGACCATTTTCCTCATCGCTCTTGCAGCTTCTACCCCTGTGGCGCGGGCACAGTTTGGGTCGGGCATCGTTTATGATCCGACTCAGTCCGTCCATGCGGTGCAGCAGATCCTGCAGGCAAATCAGCTTTATACAACCACGGTTCAGACTACGCGGAATGCTATCGCCGCTTACAACCTTGCCCGGCAGATGGCCAGCCTTCCGCAATCGCTGTACACGTCCTATATCAATCTCGGTCGTCAGCAGTGGACGGCACTCACTCAGCCGGCCAACACTTATGGCAATTCACTGCAGTGGATCAATGCTGCTCTGACCGGATATGGGGCGGTCGGGGCAAGTCAGGCAGCAAGTATTCCGCGGATCGGCCAGATTGTTGGATATGGTTCGTTGAGTTCTCAAGGGCAACAGATCATTGCTGCGCAAGGGGCAACGGTTGATCTCTCCGACGCCGTGAATGCAAGCAGCCTACAGTCAATCGGCACGATTCGAGCGAATGTATCGCAACGGGAAGCCGACATAAGCCAGCTTGAGGCCGCCAGTCACTCCCCCGATCCCGCACAGCACACAGAGATGGCGACGTTGCAACGCATTAACCAGGCCCTGCTGATCGAACTGCGCACCCAACAGGAGACGAATCAGATGCTCCAGGCGCAGTCTCTGCAACAGATGGTCGGTCAAAAGGTTCAGCAGGATAATCTCAAGTCTCTGTTCCAGTTGGGCAATGGCTATCAGCAGAACTTCAACGCGGTTACACCTCAGCAAACGACTGCGGGGACGCAGTGGGCATTCCACTACTGATCGATGCGCGAGGCTATTATGGATTTCCTCATTCTTATCAAGAACGGTTGCGACAGCCTCACGGCGACGTTCGCTCCTTCTGTAAATGCTATTGGGCTCCACATGGTGATAGCTCTCGCTACCATCATGCTCGTTTGGTTCGGCGTTCAGGAGGCCCTCGCATCCGCGCAAGGTGGCCCAGGATTTAACGTGGCAAGCTTCCTGAGCTTCTTCCTCCTGATTACGTTCGCGTATTGCTTCGTCAAGTTTTATGACGGTTCTATTCCTGGCATTGGCTATTCGCTGAAGGGATTCATCAGCGCCGGCACCAGCAGCCTCGTCGATTATATTGGTCACGATTCAACAGAAGAAGTACAAACGGTCATTCACGATGCTCTGGGTAAAGTAGGCGGGTTTTCACCGTCTCTGACAGAGCCATACACTCTACTATGCACCTACACGGTGCAGATAGTTCTGAGCATCCTTACAGCACTCATCGCCGTAATCATTGCTTATGGAGCGATAGGGGCAACGATCATCGGTTTGCTAGGTCCTGTGTTTATACCATGGTTGGTCTTTAGTAAGACCGAGTTCCTGTTCTGGGGATGGCTAAAGGCCTTTCTTGGGTTCCAGTTTTACAAAGTCGTCGCAGCTGCCACGATGAGCGTCATGAGTCACTTGCTAATCACCTATCTCACGAGCGGAGCCACAAACGTCGACGCTCCTCAGAAGTTAATTGCGATTATGCCGGGACTGCTCATGCTCTGTCTTGTCGCTGGCTTCATACTGCTGAAGATTCCTGCCATGACCGCGACTCTTTTCTCCGGCCATACCGGAGGTCATGACGCGGGCATGAGCATTGCAAGCGCTCTCGCTGTTCGAGGGCTGATGAGTTAAGGGAGGTCACGATGAACAGCACAGCTACAAAGGTATCTCCAGATATCACTCGCGCAGCCGAGCGATATCTCGAACAGTACGGCGATCCGATCGTGATGAATACCTACCTGAAGGTAACGATTCTCGTCCTGGCGGTTGTTTCCGTGGTGCTTGCCGGACTCGTGTACAGAAGCCAGCGAGCGCTGGCAGATATGCACCCTATGATCGTGCGCATCAACGACGTCGGGAGAGCCGAAGCCATCGACTATCGGAACTTTCAGTATCGTCCGCAGGAAGCAGAAAATAAGTATTACCTCACGCGCTGGGCGGAGCTTTACTTCAGCCGCAACCGATTCACGATCGAACGCGATCAGACAAACGCTCTCTATTTCCTGAATGGCGACGTCCAGCACGCGGTTATCGAACAGGAGCGCAAGGACAACATTATCCAGACCTATATCAAGGAGGGATCTTTGCCATATGTCGATGTTGAGATCAAGAACGTCGTTCTTGATGATCTTCGACAGTCACCTTATTCAGCTCGAATCGAATTCGAGAAGGTGTTCACGAACCCTTCGGACCATTCCGAGATCAAGCGTGAACGATGGACCGCCAGCGTCACTTACGTCTTCCGAGAGACCGTGAAGAACAATGAGCTGGCCGTCAATCCTCTGGGATTGACCATCGTGCGCTTCCGGGCCGACCAGGCGTTCAGCTAGAGAAATAAACCCGAATTCTAGAGGCTTCAAGATGTCGAACCATGCTGCCGACCCGGCTGCTCTACCCTACGTGTCGCCACAGTTTGTGCTGTGGGCGCTTCCGAATCAGACTCAGGATCGTCCAGTCTGTCATTCGCCTTCTTCTACAGTCGGCCATCGGCCATCGAGAGGAGCAGCGGTGTGGGCGAACTTCATCGGCCGGGAGCGTAATGAGAGCTTTGTTCGGGCGCGTGTCTGCCGTTCTGTATCCCGCCTTCTGTTCGGTCACGGCTTCGGGGCCAGTCCGGCGCCCTGCGGCAGCTCGCTCTTCTGCTTCAACTGCGTTGCCCTGCGGGTTACGGTTTCCCTCCAAATCTTGTTCGGAAAGTACGCCGAAAAGATTTCTCCGGAGCCTCCGTAAATGCAGAGCTTCGGCACTTGGGAGCCGGGCCCAACTCGCTTGGCTCCGCCTGGTGTGACCCGAGCAGGATCGGGAAATTCAACAAACGGAGACACAGTCATGTACCAGAACAAAGCAATCCTCATCGGCTTCCTCGGCAAAGATCCGGAAGTTCGCAACGCCAACAACCGCAGCTTTACCACTTTCTCGCTGGCTACCAAGTCCTCTTACAAGGACAAGAAGAAGGGCGAGTATGTCTCGCACACCGAATGGCACCGTTGCGTCGTCTTCGGGAAACTCTCTGAGTTCGCAGCCACGCTGTCAAAAGGCGCACACGTTCAGGTGGAAGGCGAAATCCGCACCCGGGAATACGACAGCAAGAAGACGGGTGAGAAGGAAGCCGTCACCGAGATTCGGGTCGATTCGATTCTCAAGCTGGACCGCGCAGAAACAGCCGCCCCGGAAGACCGGGAACACGATGATCAAACAGGCGAGGAGGCGGCCGCCTAGGCCGCTCCTCTTCACTCACGGGAGCCTGGCGGCGACGCCCGGTTTCCACCACCTTGGAGGGTGCCGTTATGAGCTTCGAATTGATCCTTCCGTTTCTTCGGCCCATCGAGTCGCTGTTGCTCGACGAAAACGTCAGCGAAATCATGGGCAATCCTGACGCGACCTGGTGGTATGAGCGCGACGGGATAGTCTTTCGGGAAGCGACGATAAAGTTCGACTCTGGCAGGCTCCGAACCGGCCTTGAAGTGATCGCGAATCATCTCGGCAAGAAGCTCGACGAAGATAATCCTGTACTGCACGCGCAGCTTCCGGATGGAAGCCGTTTAGCAGCGGTGATTCCTCCGGTTGTCCGTCCAGCTCCGGCGCTGACGATTCGCAAGTTCACCAGCCGCCGATTCACGATCGATGATCTGATCGCTCGCGGCACGATGACAGAAGCTCTGGCACAGTTCCTTCAGGAACAGATCCGCTTTGGAAAGACCGTCCTGATCAGCGGCGGAACGGGCAGTGGTAAGACGACCCTTCTTAACATACTTGCTCAGGCCATTCCTGACAGCGAGCGTATCGTTGTCATCGAGGATACCTCCGAGCTTCGTATCCAGAAGCCGAATGTTCTGGCCGTCGAATGCCAGACTGATACCTTCAAGGCTCGCATTTCTTTCGACGATCTCTTAAAGTCGGCTCTACGCTGGCGTCCCGACCGAATCATCCTCGGGGAAGTCCGTGGGATCGAAGCGCAAACGCTGCTCGATTCCTTCAACACCGGCCACGGTGGATCGCTGGCTACCATCCACGCCAACTCCGCGGAAAAGGCCCTCCATCGCTTCGCTAATCTCGTCATGCGCAATCATGCGCAGAGCACCTTCGCCGACACGGAAGCCGAGATCGGCGAGACGGTCGATTTCGTGATCCATATTGAGCGCCGGCCGGGAGGCCGCGTGATTCGCGAAGTGCTGCGGATGATCGGCTACGACCGCGACTCTAAACGGTTCGTCGTTGAACCCATATTCGAGGTGCAATATGCCGCAGCTTAGCAACACAATCCGGGTCGATTTAGCCTATGAATTCCTGTCTCGAAGCTTTACTCCCGGTGAGACTCTGGCCGTCCTCTTAAGGGGCGAATTCCCAGTCAAAACGCAACAGCGAATCGTCAGGTTTGAATGCGCGATTGCGTCTCGTTATCTGCGCTGGCTGGCTTACGAAAATGCCCGTGGAGCGAATGTCTATGTGGCCGCGAATCCGCTGCGTTTCGGAAGCCGCAAACGCACCAAAGAGTGCATCGATGAGGTCCGTCACTTATATATAGATATCGACTCGGATGGGGATGCCCAATTGGCGGCCGTTCGGAGCTCGAATGCGGTCCCAATTCCGTCTACAATCCTTTCCACATCACCCAGCAAATACCAGGTGCTGTGGCAAGTCGATGACTTCCGGTTTGCCGAGCAGGAACACCTGCTCAAACTACTTGCAATGGCTTTCGGCGGCGACGCCGCTTGCACGGATTGCAACAGGGTTCTTCGCCTGCCCGGTTTCATGAATCACAAGTATGATCCGGCTCATCTGGTTACGGCGGAATACCCGGGTACTTCCATATCCAAGCCTAATGACTTTCGCCTGGACGATTCGCTGATCGAATTCATGCCAACTTATGCGCGCAGGCCGGCGCACAACGCTCCCGATCGCAAAACGAATTCCGAGAACGATTGGGCGTGGATATCACGTGAACTCGCCGCTGGACAAGACCCGGTAACGCTCACTCGGGCGCTCGCCGAACAGCGTCTCGGCAAGCCCAACCCTCTCTACTATGCCCAACGCACCGTCGACGTTGCCTCGGCCCGTCTGTGGCTTCTTGACGGCATTCCGTTCTACGACATCGTCACGATGCTCGAAGTACGCCGGCGCTTCGAGATTCCGGCCACCTTGAACCTGGCGCGGTCGCATGAGATTGCCCGCACCGCACAACGCATGATTTCCCGGCAGAAGATCGTCTGAAATACCCCTCAAAGGAGAACTGCTATGCCATTACTTGAAGTCATCCAAAGCCGACAGATCAGCGCGTCTGTTCGCTTCGAAGAAACCACCGCCACCCTGGTCGACCAGTATGCGGCGTTTATTCGCGCCACTGCCGACGACGTCGTGAACAAGGCCCTCCACTACGTCTTCACTAAGGATCGCGACTTCCAAGACTACCTGAAGACCTCCGATGCACGTCGGGTTTCGCCAACCCTGCGTGTCCGCAGAGCAGGCATCGTCGCAGACACCCGAACCAAGCCCGTACCGAAGGGCATAGCCGGGGTGGAGTCGATAGAGTCAGCCATGGTAGGAAAGCCATGACAGGGCCCCAAATGCCGTGGAGGAACGAACACGGTGCTTCGCACCGGCTGTATCTGGACACTCCACCCCTCATAGGGAGACATATAGCTACTTTGGTAGCCATATAGAGACTCTTTGAAAACGCGGCGTTTGCCGCTTCGCGGTAGCTAAATGGCTACCTGCTCAAAGTGAGCACCGATGAAACCTTCCACAGCAGTCTCAAACGAGACTCCGACCCGTTCTCCAAAAAGAATCAGCAGAGATAGGACCGTCAGCACAAAGCTCACTGAAACAGAGTTCGCCCAGATTGAACGGCTTGCTGGCGATTGTGGTCAGTGGATCAGCGAATGGGTACGGGGTGTGCTTCTGGATGCCGCGCGAGACAGCGAGCCGCAACGGCAGAAAGCGACTTTCGCAGAATTGCAGGCTATCCGCCTGCTTCTCATAAATACTTTGGAACCTCTGCTGCGAGGCGAAAAGATGAGCTCCGAACAATTCAAGGAGTTGCTGCGGTACGTGAAAGACAACAAACGCAAGGCGGCAGAGGAGATGCTTGCCAGGTACGCCATCGGGTCCATGGAGGAGTAACAATGCAGACACAATGGGGCCGCAAAGAAACCGTAATTTTCCCGCCACACTCGCCGCTATACAGCTATGGAGCGATCTTCCTCTCGGTGATGCTGACGGGGCTTTTCCTGTATCTTCACTTCGCAGTCGCGATGTCACCGCTCCAACGTTTTTACCTGCCGTATTACGTTCGCACAGCGGTCGCTGGCGCTGTCCACCGAACTGACAAATACACCATATTGATGGTGGCAGATGGGGCAAAGCGAAGCCGTGCGGCAAGAGACAGCGACGTCATCGCCGGCTCGACAGCACAGCTTGGAGAGAAGCCGATTCCGCTGCAGTTGTCCGATTCCGCTCGAGCGTCTGGTGTCCAGTTCCTGTACCGTGGGCCGAAAACGGAATACCTCAATAAGCCTCTTTACAACTACTTTCAGAGCACGCTGTACGGCGGTGAGAGCATAACGCAAATCTTCGAACTGCCATTGTCATTTGGCTTCGCTGCCCTATTCCTTCAGCTTCCGTTCTCTATTCGAAAAGACATCAAGCGATACAAGGAAATGAGGTATGGTCGACGCTTGAAGGGCCCCGTTCTTGTCTCTCCCAGAGAGTTCAACAAGGCCGTTCAGGGCGACGGGGTCGGCTTCAAGACATTGGAAACTGAAGCCATGATGCGTATCCCTTTGGGCCCCGAAGGACAGCACATTGAGTTGATGGGCGACACCGGTGCCGGCAAAACGACGCTCATCATGCAGCTGCTCCGGCAGATCCAATCTCGTTGTGAGTCGGCGATCATTTACGATCCGGCCTGCGAGTTCATCCAGAGGTTTTACGACAAGGAACGTGAGGACATCATTCTCAATCCTCTGGATGTGCGATGTCCGTACTGGGGACCATCAGAGGAGCTACGGCGACGCGCCGAAGCCAAGGCAATTGCCGCATCTCTTTACCAGCCGACTACCGATCGTAAGGGTGAGTTTTTCGTAGAGACGCCACAGAAGATCTTCGCTCATTTGCTGACTTTCGGACCAACACCACAGGAATTGGTGCACTGGATGGCGAACCCGGATGAGATCGACCGACGCGTGGAAGGAACGGAAATGGCCAGCATGATCGCCAAAGGTGCACAGCAGCAGCGCAACGGTGTCCTGGCATCTCTGGGACTGATCGCCGATAGCCTGCGAATGCTGCCGCCGAAAGAGAAAGCTGCCAGCACGTGGAGCGCTACTGAATGGTCAGAAAGGCGACAGGGCTGGATCTTCATCACATCCAAGCCGAGCGAACGCGAAGCGCTTCGTCCGCTGCATAGCTTGTGGATTGATTTGCTTGTTTTACGGCTCCTTAATGAACCAATGGATAACCAGCGTCCAGTCTGGTTTGTCCTGGACGAGCTCGCCAGTTTGCAGCGACTCCCGCAACTCCATACAGCCATCATGGAGAACCGGAAGTCACGGAACCCGCTCGTACTCGGCTTCCAGGGAAAGGCGCAGCTCGAAGTGATCTATGGCCACATGGCCGAGGTCATGCTCTCACAGCCGGCTACGAAGATCTTCCTGAAAACAACTGAGCCAAAGGCTGCTGAGTGGGTGTCGAACGCCATCGGAAAAGTTGAGATCGAGCGGATGCGAGAAACTCATTACGACGGTACCCGGTCCGGTAAGAACTTCTCTCTGGATCGTCAGGTCGAGCCCCTTGTACTCGACTCGGAAATCTCAGGCCTGGCGAACAAGCACGCCTTCCTGAAGCTCGGAAATCACGTGGCACGATTCTCGTTTTCATACAGCGACATCCGGACAAGCACTCCTGCATTCGTTCCGCGTCCAACTGAAGATGATGACCTGGGGTTTGACCCGAAGACGCTTGAGAAGAAGCCCGCCAAAGGCGCCTCTCCGACTGTTGAAGAGCCGCTTGATGAGAAGCTACGACAGGAGGTCCCTCAAACGACCTTTTCAATGGGTAACTGACCATGCTCAATATCTCGAAGCCTCTTTCTGCCAGCCAGGCTCAGACTTACCACGCCAAAGAATTTGCCTCGGCTGAGCAAAACTATTGGCAGCAGAAGGGTGCAAGGTTGGGTGAATGGCATGGAGAGCTTGCGAAGAAATTCTGCTTAGCCGGGGCCATTTCCTCCGACGATTTCGCGCGTCTCGCACAGGGGCAGCACCCGATGACTGGTGATCAGCTTGTCAGCCACCGGGTGGTCCATGAATACCAGTTTCCGGATGGGAAAACCATCAACCCGGTCGAGCATAGGGCTGGTTGGGATGCCACATTTTCTGCTCCAAAGTCGGTTTCACTGACCGCACTCGTTGGGCATGATGACAGCGTGCGGGATGCTCATCGTGAGGCCGTCAAATTCGCCCTGTCGGAGCTTGAGAGGTATACGCAAGCGCGTATCGGTGGCAACCATCCCGCCGAGACCACCGGCAAGTTTGTTGTCGCGACGTTTGAGCATGACACGGCCCGTCCAGTGGACGGATACGCAGCCCCGCAGCTCCATACGCACGCCGTCATCTTCAACATGACTGAGCGAGATGACGGCACGATAAGAGCCTTGCAGCCCAGAAGTTTGTTTGAAAGCCAGCAGTTCGCGACTGCTGTGTATCAATCTTCCTTAATGTTCCGGTTGTCGCAGCTGGGATATGAGCTCGAGACCGGGAGAAGCGGAGCACCGGAAATCAAGGGCTACTCCCGGGAATATCTCGAGGCCAGCAGTCCACGAAGCCAGCAGATTCGCGAATACATGGAGAAAAATGGCTACGAGGGACATGAAGCAGCTCAGATCGCTGCTCACTCGACGCGCGACAACAAGCAGATTCTTTCCCAGCAAGAAGTGTTGTCCGCACATCAGAAGTTGGCTGATCAGTACGGGAACCAGGCGGAGCAGGTAGTCTCAGCCGCAAAGGAACGCTCTCAGTCGGTCGAGTTCCGCGAAGCTGTTTCGGACAGAAGCGCGAGAGCCCAGGAGGCAGTCAGCTATGCCCGCGATCGCAGCTTCGAGCGTGAAGCTGTCACTGACGAGCGGCTGCTATTTCGGGACGCGCTCCGACGTGGCATGGGAGTGGTGACCTATCCCGAAATGCGATCAGTTTTCGAGAACCGAGTCGCTCAAAAGGAGTTCCAGCTTGTTCCGAACAATCGATATGACACAGCTCGGCAATTCACCACTAGCAAGACAATCGAAGCCGAGAAAGCCGTCGTCGACCACATGATCTCCCGGCAAGGCGCGAGCCCACAGATTATGCCCATCCAGGAAGCGATCCGGCTCACGGATTCCAGACATAATCTCAACGATGCACAAAGGAGAGCGGTCGAACAGGTTCTTACGTCGGGCGATCAGGTGCAGGGCCTTCAGGGTGTCGCGGGGTCTGGCAAGACTTCGGTGCTCGATGCCATCCGACAAGGCGCGGAGTCGCACGGGTTTGCAGTCGGGGGTTTCGCTCCCACGTCACGAGCCGCCAAGCAGCTGTGCGATTCCGGCATCTCCGCGGGCACGCTTCAGGGCTTCCTTGCCCAGGGTGGGAGGGAGAAATTCGCCGGCGACCCGAGCCATAAACATCTCTACCTGCTGGATGAATCTTCGCTCGCTTCAACCAGGCAGATACGCGATTTTGTCGAGCGTCTTGGGCCGCACGACAAAGTACTCCTTGTAGGAGACAGACGGCAGCATCTCGGTGTAGACGCAGGTAAGCCTTTCGAGCAACTGCAACAAGCCGGGATGCGGACAGCTCAACTCGATCAGATCATCCGCCAGAAGGATCCGGAACTGCTGAAGGCCGTCGAGCATCTTTCGAGGTATGAAACCGTTGCCGGAATCGCAATATTGCAGCAACACGGTAACGTCACCCAGATAGCGGAATCACAACAGAGGTTCGATGCAATAGCGAAAAGTTACGCTTTGCAGCCGGAGGGGACTCTGATCGTCTCGCCGGACAATGCCTCTCGGCGAGAAATCAATGAAGCCGTCCGACAGGAATTGAAAGGGCATGGAGTGGTCGATGCGATCGATCATCAATTCATGGTGCTCACTCCTCGTTCCGAGATGACCGGAGCCGATCGCAAATGGGCTTCACAATACGACGCGGGAGACGTTCTACGATATCAGCGCGGAAGCAAAGAGTTGGGCTTGGAACGCGGTAGTTATGCTGAGGTAATCGCGGTCAACGCGAAAAGCAATCTGATCTCGGTCCAGAGGGACACTGGAGGTATCGTCAGCTACGACCCGGCTCGGGTGCGAGGAATCGACGCTTATCGTGAGGCGGAAAAGAGCTTCGCCATCGGGGATCGGCTGCAAATGACGGCACCCTATCGTGATCTGGATCTTCCGAACCGTGCTTTGGGCACGGTTGAGCAGATTGCCAATGGTGAGTTGACGGTAAGAATGGACAGCGGCAGAACCGTCACCTTCGATCCGCACGAGATGCGCCACTTTGACCACGGCTATGCCGTAACATCGCACAGCTCTCAGGGGCTGACGGCGGAGCGTGTCCTCGTCAATATGGATACGGAGATGCATCCTAATCTGATTAACGCGCGATTTGCCTATGTTTCGATATCGAGGGGATCCCACGAAGTCCATATCTTCACGGACAGTGCCTCTGAACTGGGTGTGCGCCTCAGCCACGATGTGACTAAAAGATCTGCGACGAGCTTTACAAAGGATGAAAAGCCGAAAGAGTCCCTGATTCAGGATCGAAGTCTGACGCGGCAAGCGGAAATCGGAGTTCAAGCTGGCTCCCTAGCCTGAACTGCACCTATCAATATTTCCCATTTACTAAACCGTGAGCGATAATGCAGAGCATTTTTAGCCCAGCGGTGCGTGGGGATGCGTTTGGTATGACAGAGATCTGGCCGCACCGGTGGGCTAAAAATGCTCTGCATTATCGCGTACCGCTGCTGGGGTTACTCCGTGGACGTTCGACGGCCAGCGAGGTGATACCGGCTCGCCGTTTGTGCACGCCATGAGGCCACCCGTTCCTCCGGCGTCAGAGGAGCTTGGGTTGATGCTAGTCTGACTGCGGTTGGCTCGGTATCGCTTTGAACCGGGGCGTTTGGGCTCTCACCTTTGTCCTGGTAGCCCTCGCTGTCATCGGAAGGAGATGGAATTAGGAGGAAAAGATGTCCGCAGGAATCAGGAAAGCATCTGGCGGGAACTCCTACACCGACAATTTCTCCACGCTCATTAATATTATCGGCGGTCACCAACTCCAGGCCTGAGTTTGCGGGAATCAGGGTGTTTAAGTCGACCATCGGTCCGTTCTTCTCCCAAATAAATGGGTGCCGAAAGGGCGGTTCTGTGCGACCGCTTACAGAAAAATAACCCACGACTTGTCCCCACAGGTTCACTGCAGTCGCGTGACTACTTCCATCCAGTGTCCCGAGGTCGGTCATGACGCCCTTGCGCCAGAGAAATGCATGGTGAGTTTGACTGCCTGGGACATCGGCATCGCCGACGACTTCCCCGGCATCATTGATCCAGATTGCGGTCCCGTTGTCTCCTCCCAAAGTGCCAAGATCCTTAAGCACTCCTCGCTCCCAAATGAAAGGATGGGAGGTCAAGTCCCCCGCCAGATTCGATTGGCCGATAATCTGGCCTCGTTTATTCCCGCACTGTGCAGAGCCGATAGTGCCACCAAGGGCGCCCAGGTCGATCATCCTACCGTTCACCCAGACGAAAGGGTCCTGTGTTGGGAACTGGGTCGTCTCGTTCGGAACGTTGTTTGTAAGCGAACCTCCAACGATTAGTTCCGGATTCCCGCAGTCACCGGTCAGGAAAGCGTCGGGGCCACCTAATGTGCCAAGGTCCATCATCTTGCCATCTTTCCAAATGAATGGGTGAGTGGGTGCGCCGAAGAACGCGAACGGGTCAGTGGTTTCGTCGATAGTTGATAGTCCAATTACTTCGCCACTATTGGTGATCGCACTCGCAATGCTCTCATCACCACCCAAGGTTCCCAGCGCATGAATGACGTTGCTCCGCCAGAATGCTGCTCTCCACTCCGGCATTCCCGTGAGCGGATCGATCAGACCATTCTGCGACAGGCCCGCGCTCCACCCCTGTGCGTTAATCGACAGAGCCTGGCTGCTGTTGTTCTCAGGAATTGCACCGAGGTCGGTAAGAGTACCGTTCTTCCATCGGACGGCATGAGTTACAAAACAGTCCAAAAAGCAACGATCCGGCGCGTTGGGATCAGGAATAGAGGTGTCCGCAGCGGCGGCGATTACTCCCGAATTATTGAGGAATAGAACGCCCTCGCCGGGCTCGTAGCCAACGGGTCCGCCGAGTGTGCCCAGATCGATCAACTTGTAACGTGGATGGTGGCGCTCGGCGGCGCTGTCCTGAGCGGTGAGAGTAGTCGAGATTGCGACTAAGTAGACCAGCGCGAATGAGACTATTCGGAAGCGGTTCATGGCTGCTTCTCCTTCGGGTTCGTGGGATTGACGAAGGCGTGTTTGTCAGATCGCGGCTTCTGACCATTCAAGCCAACCGGCCTTGCGTGGAGCACCTTACGATTGCAAAACGCTGTTTGGTCAGGATGCGCTGTGAAAAGGGAATGATGCTGTCTGGGCCTCCGGACGTGCCCAAATCGATTAATTTGTACTTTATGTGGTGTTTTGGCCCGGTGTGAAGAGATTCTTCTTGGGCCCTCAATAAGCCTCCTGTGGCAAACAGAAGAATTGAAACTGAGAAGATTCGGGCAAGGCTGATTGATCTCACGACACACAGCTCCTTTGCATTTCGAGATTTTGGAGAGCGGCGGGTGCGAAACTGTTGGGAGAACAGCCGCCCAGACGGACTTTGGACGACGGCGCGATTTGCATCAATGCCAGCGGTCTGACTTTCATGTGACTTTCTCATACCCTGGGCGCAACATGCCTGTTTCGAGTTGATTGTGGAAGATGGTATTTTTTCTGAATTGATTGCGGGGGCGCGCAGATGTCCATTTCTTCGCAATTCTCGCGTAAGGTTTACTTCGGTGAATTCGAACTCAACCTCGAGACTGCAGAGCTTCGGAGCAAGGGCAGCAAGACGGCACTTCCAGGACAGCCATTTCAAATACTCGTCACGTTATTGGACCGACCGGGTCAGCTAGTCACTCGTGAAGAACTAAAAAAACAGCTCTGGCCTTCCGCAACCTTTGTAGATTTCGATGTCAGCCTGAACAAGGCCGTGAACCGCTTACGCGAGGCGTTGGACGACTCGGCGCAGCATCCACGTTTCATCGAGACTTTGCCGAGGAGGGGTTATCGCTTCATAGGCGCGATCGAGATCGGTAACCCGATAGAAGTTGCGAATGCGACGGATGGATCGTTCCTGCCTGAACAACCAAATGCTATTTGGCCCATTACTGCTGATTGCGCTTCAAGTGAAGGCATCGCCCCCGACAGAGCCTCAGGGAAACCTTCGAGGAAGTGGAGTTCACGCTACATATCTCTGGCGGTAATCTCTTTGCTGGTAATTACTGTCATTTTATTGGCACTATTTAATCGGGTCCGGCGACCCGGCCTGGATCTGGCAACTGTGCATTTCGTCAAGCTGACAGACAGCGGCAGGGTCCAGGATGTGGCTATTTCCCCCGATGGGCGTTACGTCATCTATTCTCTGACCGACGGTGAACAAGAGAGCCTTCGCTTAAGCCAGGTTACCGCTCGGAGCGATGTGCAGATCTTGTCTTCTGGTCCCGGCTTTCACGGTCTCACGTTTTCCCCGGATGGCGATTACGTATATTTCGTGCGCTCCGATCCCAACGATCCATTCTTCAAGTACTTGTACTCAATGCCGATGTTGGGGGGGCCCGCGCGACGAATGATCACTGATGTTGATTCGCCGGTGAGCTTCTCTCCCGATGGCAAGCAATTTGTATTCGAACGGGGTGTCGTGGCTCGCAGCGTCATAGAGTTGAGAGTCGCTAACGCCGATGGCAGCGGCGAACACGTGCTCGCGACAATCCAGAATGGTGATGCAGGCCTTTTCCAGCCAGGTCCGGGTTGGTCGCCCGATGGGCGAACGATTGCTGTCCCCGTCAGGTTTGGAGATCTCGGTCCTCAGCGGAAATGGGTGTTGGAGTCTGTCTCTGTGTCGGACGGAAGAATTCGAGAGATTTATTCAAGTCCGGTTCCGCTTGGTCGTCCAGTATGGATATCGAGCGGCGATAACCTGCTCATTCCGCATTTCGACCCGGAGTACGAACGGGCACAACTTTGGACAATTTCTTATCCCGGCGGCGCGGCGCGACGCTTCACCAATGATCTCGTGGATTACGACTCTGCACTCGACATCACTCGGGATGGAAAGGTGGTTGCCGGGATTGCGTCTACGATCGTCTCGAACGTGTATGTAGCTCCCGCTGGTAATACCTTGAGCACAAGGCAGATTACCTTTGGAGGGCTGCCCATGGTTGCCATTGCGGAAACTACAGACGGCAAGATCTTGTCGGCGAGCGGAGACGGCCGGCTCTGGCGGATCAACTCCGACGGTGGTCAGCGAGAGCCGTTTCAACATCACGCAGCAACTTGGGTCAGGAGATGCGGTCCTTTTGTTCTCTTTGCCTCATTCGAAGCGAATACGACGACACTCACGAGAGTCAACGAAGATGGTTCTCTTCCGCTGAAGTTGATGAATGGCGACCTGCATTACCCAGGTTGCTCTTCTGATGGCAAGTTTGCTTTTTACGTCAATAAACATCGCCCACAGAAGATATGGAAGATACCGATCGCAGGCGGTTCGCCCGTGGAAGTCGCTTCTGCCCTTGGCGAGGGTGTTACCGGCCAGTTGGACGTTTCTCCCAACGGAACTCTTCTCTCGTATGCTTTCGATGAAAACCATCCTCCCGCGTGGAAACTGGCAGTTATTCCGGCGGGCGGAGGGCCAACCGTAAAGACGTTCAAGATCCCGGGAGGGATCGGCCTTCCGCGCTGGTCCCCGGATGGCTCAGGATTGCAGTACCTGCTGACTAAGAATGGGGCGACAAACATTTGGGAACAGTCGCTCGCGGGCGGAGATCCCAGGCAGCTGACAAATTTTACTTCCGGACTGATCTTCGATTTCACCTGGTCGTCGGACCACCAGCGATTGCTGATGACACGTGGCGATGTGACCAGTGACGTCGTTCTGCTCAACAATCTTCGTTAACGTTGTAGACCGCAATTCTCATTCGTGATCTTTCAGAAACAGAATCGGTAATGAAAAAGCGCGCCAGGGCCTAGGAATGCCATTGGCAGCAAACCACCGAGCGAAATAGTCGCCATCTCGAACACTGACCTAGAGAAATCTTTTGCGGGCTTCCCAACTCAAGTGGTGAATGATAAAGGACGTTTGCTTCAATAACCCCAGAATTGAGCGTACCGGCCGAAAGCATCATTGAGGAGAAAACTGTGGGCGCGGCCGAAGGAGCCGCTCTCTATGGTTCCTCAAAAGCAAACTGAATCTGGCATTCGCCCCGCTAAGCTGTCCATCCCTGAACTGGAACAATCGAAGGCGGCCGTCCTCAATGCGCTCGCCTCCGTTCACTCTCGTCGCAGCTACACCTTCGCCATCGACAGGTTTATAGCCTGGTACTGCAGCGAGCCTAGGTTGACGTTCAATCGATCCGTAGTCGTCCGGTACCGGTCACACCTTGAGGGGCTCAGTTTGTCCAGCTCGACGATCAATTCACATCTTTCAGCGATCCGGAGATTGGCGGACGAGTCCGCGGAGAGCGGCTGGCTGACGCCGGAACTGGCGATTGGAATCCGGCGGGTTCAAGGGGTGAAGCGGCTGGGGCGTAAAATCGGCAACTGGCTGTCGCGGAGCCAGGCGCAAGAACTCGTGAATGCCGCCTCGAAGACGGACCTGCGCGGCTGGCGGGACGGAGCGATCGTTGGCTTACTCCTCGGTTGCGGGTTACGGCGTTCTGAAGTCGTCGGATTGACGCTGGAGCAACTGCAAATGCGGGAGGGACGCTGGGTCATCGTCGATTTAATCGGTAAGGGAAGACGCCTGCGAACAGTGCCAGTGCCGTCATGGTCCAAGCAATTGCTGGATACATGGCTCTCGCATTCGGGGGTTAGCGAGGGACGAGTATTCAGAAGAGTTTCGAAAGGTGGGAAAGAGACAAGAATCTGGCGTGACCGCGAATGTGGTCTGGTATGCGGTCAAGCGATGTGCCCGTCAGGCTGGCATACTCAATCTGGCACCCCACGACCTTCGTCGCACCTGTGCCAGACTCTGCCATGATTGCAGCGGCGAACTCGAACAGATTCGATTTCTGCTTGGCCACGCTTCTGTCCAGACAACGGAGCGATACATCGGCAGCAAACAAAAACTGCAGAATGCGGTTAATGATCGTTTCGAAATCTCAGTGGCAAGCGACACTGCCTGAAGAACAGAGTGGCCGCCTCACTTCGTGCAAGATTGGCGATAGCGTCCTTTATCATTCGCTATTTGAGTCGGCAAGCCCACAATGGGTTTTGAGAGCAATGGTCCGATAGGCGGGTTTTAGCTCACGCGAAGCGGTCGGTTTAGTAAACACTAGCAGACTTCTGCTTATCTGGTTGTTTCAGCAGAGCCCAATGGGTTGTGGTTCAGGCTTTTCCGGGCTATGTAGGACGGTCAGAGCCGCCCCGTATCTTCATGTAGGGCACGGGTCTACGTGCGGCTCCGAGACCGAGCAGGGTTTGAAAAGCGGCCATAGGTGTCTGGCGGCGATTGTGACGGAAAACGAACTCATCCAGGTAAACCTGGAGTTGCTCGCGACTCACGCCGTGATAAGTCCCGATCAACCACTGTTGCAGGTTCCCAATAGAACGATCGGCCAGAGGCACCACCGATTTCGAGCCTTTGCGAAGGTCGCTTTGCAGGGGCTGGGTACGCGGAACATGCCGGAATCCCACTTGTTCAAAACGGGTGAAGCTTTTGAGCCCGTCCGTGTAGATGGTCGAGCCGGAAGCCACATTTTGTTGAACAAACGCATTTAGGGTAGCGCTCTTGAAGTCCGGGATGACCGTCATTCGTACTCGTCCTGACGCTTTTCTCCGTTTCTCCACAGCCACGATGACCAAGGCCGCTTTCCGGCCTTTCAGTTGACGGCTTCCCCGCAGACCGGCCTGCGTGCCTCCAACCCAGGTCTCGTCAACCTCTACTTCGCCCCACAGTGGCTCGCGTTCCAAGTTCACCATCGCTCGGCGGAACTTATGGAGCATCATCCATGCCGTCTCGTAACACCCCAAGCCGAGCTGACGTTGCAAAAGGAGCGCCGAGATGCCGCGCTTATCAGTGGTCATCAGGTAGGCAGCCCAGAACCAAACCATCAGAGGGAGTTTTGTGTTGTGAAGGACTGTTCCTGCCGTCAGCGATACCTGGTGTCGACAACGAGCACACTGCCAGCGTCCCAGCCCTGTCAATTCGTGAGCACTCCCGTTCCTGCACCGTGGACACACGAAACCGTCCGGCCACCGGCTGGCCGCCAGATACGCTCGGCAAGCCTCCTCGGTGGCGAACTGTGACTGGAATTCGCGCAAGTTCTTCGGGAATGTTGGACGCGGCACGCCCCTACACTACCCCTTGTGGCTTGCTGAAACAACCAGATAAGCAGAAAGCATTGAGATAGACGTTGAACCTCGTATGAGCCGGCAGGCAACTGCTGGTGGGCCGCCGAGAAGGCAAATGGGATGGTGGCGGATTCGCTGGGCAACGCACTGGTTTGGGCCGAGGCGTTGGCCGTTGCGCACAGCAGGCCAGTCGCCAGGGGAAGGCTGAGAAGCAGGTTGGTGAGAATTGCTGAGTGGCGTTTCATGGGGGCACCTCGGTTTGAGATTGCGGCCACCGGCATCCCGGCAGCCGCTGATGCTCGTAACTTGCGCCCTTGCCGAAGTTTTCGCCATGCATTGGAGGTAATTCTGAGATCAAATGCGTATCGCCTGCGAAGCGGTTGATAAATAAATACTTAGCGTACGGTATGCGTGGGAGAATTGCCGGGCATGACGGGCAGAGAGACGTGCTAGACTCCTCCGCAAGGGCATTTCACAGGAGAGTGAGTTGTGGAGACCCGGGCGAACCCCACGCGAGCCTGGCGTTTCGGTGTCTTTGAAGTCGACGCGCGCACTATGGAGTTGCGCCGCGGCGGCACGCCCGTCAAAATACGGGAGCAGTCCTTCAGCATTCTGGTTTTTCTTCTCGAACATGCCGGCGAGCTGGTCACCCGCGAAGACCTGCGCCGGGTTTTGTGGCCTTCCGACACCTTTGTGGATTTCGACCACAGCCTGAACACGGCGGTCATGAAGCTACGCGAGTCCCTGGGGGATTCGGCTGACGCCCCTCTTTATATCGAGACCATCCCCAAGCGGGGCTATCGCTTCATCGCGCCCGTTGAAGCGATTGGAACAGGAAATGGTCAGGTAATTAGTGAAGGCGTAGTAAGCGATGCTACGGTGATCGATACTCCAGCAAGCAATGTTCTGCCGCCCCGAAAGAAACGCAGCGTGGGCATCCTTATAGCGTGTGGCATATTCCTTCTCCTGATCGGTGCAGGATGGTTTGTCTATGAAAGATGGCGTACCAATGTTCCCGCATCGCTCGTACAGCGTTCTCTTAGCCGCCTGACGTTTGACGATGGCCTGCAGACTGGGGCGACCTGGTCGCCGGACGGCAGCTATATTGCCTATAGTTCCGACCGCGGCGGAAAGTTCGACATCTGGGTGCAGCAGGTCAGCGGCGGCGACCCCATCCAGATCACCAAACGGCCGGGCCAGAACATACAACCCAACTGGTCTCCCGACGGCAAATACATCGCCTATCGTTCCGAGGAAGGGGACGGCGGAATATATGTGATTCCGGCCCTTGGGGGTGCGGGACTCGAACGGAAAATTGCGGGCTTCGGCTACTATCCTCAATGGTCACCAGACAGCTCGCAGGTCTTGGTTCGGACCTACTTTACGGCACTCTGCTATTCCAACCGGTTCTACGTCGCGCGGCTTGATGGCAGCCCGCCCCGCGAAGTGCTGGCCGAGTTCATCGCGCAAAATGACCTCTGGGCGACTTCAGCCGTCTGGCATCCGGATGGAAAGAGGATCACCATCTGGGTCGGATCCTCCTCGCCAACTCCCGCCTTCTGGACTGTCCCGCTTGCCGGAGGCCCCGGGATCGAACTGGAAATTCCTCCCGCAGTGCAGAAAGAACTCGCAGAGGCTTCCGGGGAGACGAAAGCTGGCATGCAGCTCGGGGAGTACCGCTTTCACTGGTCACCTTTGGGCGATGCCATCTATTTCGTGCAGGGTTACAGAGGCGCGAGAAACATCTGGAGGCTGAAAGTTGATCCCGGAACGCTGCGAGCTACTGGTATCGATCGCCTAACCACCGGCCCGGGACCCGAAGCCGCACTCGCGGTTTCTGTCGACGGCAAGCGGCTGGCATTCACGGCGAGGTCGCAGCCAATCCAAACCTGGCTCTTCCCGTTTGACGCCGCTACCGGCGAGATCAAAGGCAGCGGCAACGCGATCACTTCGCCCGGAAGAACTTCCGTCGGCCCGAATCTATCGCCTGACGGCATGAAAGTCGCCTATCAGGTTCCCTATGGCGAAAGCTACGGGCCGGCTTTCGGCGACGTCCAAAACGAAGTGTGGTTGAAGTCGCTGGTAGATGGGAGCGATGCTCCTGTCATCGCCGGCGACGGCTATTCACGCTGGGATCCGCTCTGGTCGGCCAACGGTATGCAACTCTTCTACGAGCGCAAAAATCTCAGGACAAATGAGCGACAGCTCATGGTTTGGTCCGGCCAGACCCACGAAGAAGAGCCGCTCGTAGCGCCGAACACTCTCGGGATCCCTTACCAACTGTCTCGCGACGGCAAATGGCTGTTAACGTACAAACCGACGGGACTATGGTTGGCCCCGTTCCCGTCATCGCAGCACGTCGAAACTGTGGCAAAGAGTATTGCTTCCAATCCGGCGTATCAGCTCTTCCAGCCCCACATGTCGCCTGACGACCGATGGATCGTCTTCGAAGCTGTCGCGAACTCACCGAATCCGGAGTCCGCACTCTACGTGATACCCGCGTCGGGTGGTCCGTGGACACGCATCACCGACGGCCAGCATTGGGACGACAAGCCGCGCTGGTCTCCAGATGGAAAAACGATCTATTTCGTATCCCGACCGGGCGGCTTCTTCAATGTCTGGGGGGTCCGCTTCGACCCATCTACGGGAAAGACCATTGGCCAGCCGTTTCAGATCTCCAAATTCGACAGCCAGCGCTTGAAGATTTTAGAGGCGATACCGTACGTGGGGCTTTCGCTTACCCAGGACAAACTCGTGTTGACCATGTCGCAGGACTCCGGCAACATCTGGGTGCTCGACAATGTGGATCGATAGATTGCGGTAGATAGATCGGAGGAGTCGGCGGCGGTGAGGGTTGGCCGGTCGTACTAGACTCCTGCGCAAAGGAATCTCACAGGAGTGAGATCGTGGAAACTCGGGCGAACCCCACACAAGCCTGGCGTTTCGGCGTCTTCGATTGACCTCAAGTCCAGGCACGTTCTACAGTGCCCGGTTCATATGGACCTTTTTCTCCCCGCCGGTCACGGGATGGAAAGTACATGGCGGCCAAAGCAACTGAAACCCAGGTCTTGATGGTCTTTGACTTCTCTACGCAGAAGTGGGCACAAATAACTGACAGCGTGATCAGTTACCCGATCTGGTCACACGATGGAAAGTACCTCTACTTTAAGAACTACCCGTCGGCGGACACCCATTACCAGATCGTCCGTATGCGGCCGAGCGATCACAAGCTCGAGAACGTAGCAGATCCAGGCAACGTCGGGCGTTTGACAGCCGGATCGCACGGCAAGTGGTTTGGACTTGCTCCCGACAACTCTCCCTTGTTCACCCGCAACATCACCACCCAGGAAATCTACGCGCTCGACACGGAGTAGCCGTAGGGTCTCACCCATCGATCATCTATTACAACTTCAGACCGGAAGATCTCGAAGAGTTATTCGTACCGCAGCGCGACGAGGGGATCGACCCTCATGGCTCGCCTCGCAGGGATATAGCAGGCCACCAGCGCCACCACTGTGAGGACAAGGGTGACGCCCACGAACGTGAGAGGATCGGTGGGCCTCACGCCGTAAAGCAGCCCTGCCATCAGGTGCGACACGATCAGCGCACCAGCGAGTCCCACTGCGGCACCGCTAATCGCGAGGTTCAACCCCTGACGCAGAACCATCTCCAGGATCTTCCCCCTTTGCGCGCCGAGCGCGAGGCGGACGCCAATCTCGTGTGTGCGCTCGCTGACCAGGAATGAAATCGTTCCATAAATTCCAAGCCCGGCGAGCAACAAGGCGGTCACCGCGAACAACGCAACTATTTCCATCGAGAATCGCCTTTGGGAAAGAGAGGCGGACAGCACGTCATCGAGCGTCTGCGCTCCGAAGACAGGAAGCTCCGGGTCGACGGACTGCACCTGCTCGCGTACTTGTGCTGGAAGGGTAGCTGTGTTCAGTTGTCCGCGTAAGAAAATGGCCAGCTCCTTTTCCCGGGTTTGGTATGCGCTTTGATAAAGTTGCGGAACTCTCGCTCCCGCCAGCGATTCCGTGCGAGCATCCGCGATCACGCCGACTACGGTGATCCAATCGGGCTTGGCAGGTCTCACCTTGAGCCGCTTGCCAAGAGGATCTGCATCGGGCCAGTAGGTCCGCGCCATCGCCTCATTGATCACCGCAACCTGCGGCGCCTTCTCGTCGTCCAGGTCCCTGAGGAGACGGCCGCGCAGCAACGGGATTTCCAGCAAATGAAAATAGCCCGGCGTTACATCCCGGACCTCAATCAAAGGCTGCTGCTTGTTCTGAATCTCGCGGCCCTCCAGGATCAATGGGAATCGGTTGCGATCGTGATTCAGGGGAATGGCCGCACTGCTTCCAAGCGCTGCTTCTTCCACTCCCGGCAGTCGGCCGCTGCGGCGCAGTAATTCGCGCAGAAACGGCGCTTCCTGTGCTGGTGTTCCATAGATGTCGGTCGTCGGGTCATTCGGCACAGGCAGCCACAGCCGAACCGCCATGACGTGCTGGGGATTGAAGCCCAGGCGCACCTTGAACAAATCCCAGAAACTGCGCAGCAGAAGGCCCGCGGCAACCATGAGCACCAAAGACAGCGCAAACTCCGTAACGACCAACACACGGCGCGTTCGCGCCTGTTCCTTTGAGCCTTTCGACCCACGCCCTTCCAGCCTGAGCATGTGAGTCAAATCCAGCCGGCTTGCCTGCAAGGCGGGAGCCAGGCCAAAAATCGTGCCAGCCACAACGGTGGCGGCGAGGGCGAAAAGCATAACGCTCCAACTAATTGATATGTCATTGAGCCGCGGCAGGCTCTCCGGGATCATGCGCAGCAGAAATCCCCTAGTGCCAAAGAGAATCGCCAAACCGGCTATCCCGCCGAGCAGCGAAAGGAGCAGGCTCTCGGTGAGCAACTGCCGCACCAGCCGTTTCCGCGTGGCCCCCAGTGCCTGGCGAACCGCCATCTCGCGCCCTCTGGCGCTGGCGCGAGCCAGCATGAGATTCGCTACATTCACGCAGCCAATCAGCAGGACCAGGCCAACTGCGCCCAATAGCAGCACCAGCGACTGGCGAACATTACCAACCACGCTCTCCTTCAGAGGCACCAAACGCACCCTCCATGCACTTTGCAGGGGATAATCGTCCGGGAACTGTTTTTGCAAAGAGGCAACGAGTGCGTCCAGCTGGCTCTGCGCCGCTGCAACTGTCAATCCAGGTTTGAGGCGCGCGACGACGGCTAGAACGAGCCGTGAATTGCGAAGTGGGGGCGGGGCCGGCGCGCCGGCGAAACCAGTTGCCAGCCAAACTTCGGTGTTCCTCTGCTCCGTGGTTCGCCCCGGATCGTGAAAACCAGCCGGCATGACACCGATCACGCGATACAGGTCATTGTCCAGCCGCAAACTTCTGCCCAGAATATGCGGATCGCCTCCGAAAGCTCGCTTCCACAACCCGTCGCTGATCAGAGCGTCCAGCGTAAAGCCGGGCGTTTGGTCGTCGGGATCAAACCAGCGGCCCAACTCCGGCTTGACCCCCAGCATCGCCGAATAGTTTGGTGTAACACTGAGGAACGCAACTCGCGCCGGCTGCGATGAGCCCGTGAGGTTCACGGATCCTCCCCCCACAAGCGCTACATATTGGAAGATGCCGGAGCGCTGGAGATCCTTGAACTCCGGTATCGAAATGCCCACCTCCCGCGCTCCAGCGCCGGGCAGATCGTCCTCGATGCGCACCAGTTGCTCCGGGTGCGGATACGATAACGCGTGGATCAGCGTGGCATCGACGACGCTGAAAATCGCCGTCGTCGCTCCGATGCCCAGCGCAATGGTCAGAACCGCGACGGCAGCGAAACCCGGCGACTTCGCAAAGAGTCGCAACGCGTACCGCACATCATGCAGCAAAGTTTCGATAAGCGGCAGTCCCTGCTCAGCGTGATAGTCCTCCCTGATCGTCCCCACCGCACCGAACTTCAGCACCGCCTGACGCCGCGCCTCCGCCGGAGGCATGCCGGCGCGCAGATTCTCAGCTGCCAGTAGCGCCAGATGTTCCTCCATCTCTTCCCGCAATCGCTGATCGTCTCGCTGCCCCGTTGCGAAATTCTTAAGCCGCGTTAGAAACCGCCTCAGGATTTTCATGACAAATCCTCCGCCTTCGCTTCGAAGAACCTCGCGATGATAGCCGTCGTTTGCTCCCAGTCCTGGGTCTCAGTCTGCAGCTGCTTCCGCCCCGCCTGGGTCAGCCGATAGAAACGCGCCCGGCGGTTATTCTCAGAGGCGCCCCACTCCGATGCGATCGCGCCCTCGTGCTCCAACTTCAGCAGTATCGGATATAACGTCCCCTGATTCACCACCAGCAGATCTCCGCTGATTTGCTCGATGCGCCGCGCGATTCCGTATCCGTGCTGCGGCCCCAGCACATCCAGAGTCCTGAGAACCATCAGCGCCAGTGTGCCCTGCTGAACATCCGTTTTCCGTTTCATTTCGTCGCCATTTTGGTTTCCAACAGGAACTATGCCACACTTCCCTTGGGAAAGCAACAGGAAGCTTTACGGGGGGAGTTCCCTATATGGAGTCTGTGTGAGTCACTTGGTCAAATGCGCTAATTGTCCGAATTGTGTGATTGCTCCGAAACGTCAACTCGCAGCGCGGGAGATTCGTGCTAATCTGCCGCCGTGAAGTCCTTTTTCGCGAAACCGCTATCCCCTGTTCTGGCAGCGTTCGTCAAGTCGTTCCATTATCACGAGACGGACTTTCCTTTTGCGCTGGAACGAATCATGCCCAATGGCCAGGCTCACCTGATGGTGAATCTTGCGGAAGACGAGTTCAGAACCTACGACGCCGTGCGCACGGAACGAATAGACCGGCACGACGGCGCGGTGCTGGCTGGGCCTCATGCACGATCTACGGTCATCGATACGCGAGAGCAGCGGTGGCTAGCCGCGATCGAGTTCCGGTGCGGCGGAGCCGGGCACTTCTTCTCCATGCCTATGACCGAGGTTTGCAATCAGATCGTGCAGCTGGACCATCTGTGGGGGCGCGACGGAAGGCTGCTGCGCGAGAGAGTGCTGGAAGCACCCACGCCGAGGTTGAAGTTTCGCGTCTTCGAAGAAATGCTTCTTCAGTATCTGGCGCCGAAGTACGATGCCTCCATTGTGTATGCGACCGCCGCTTTAAAGGCCGGCGTGCCGATATCGCAGGTAGCCTCAAGCCTGGGTCTTTTGCCGAGGACACTCGTGCGTCGATTTTCCACTCAGGTCGGGATCACTCCTAAGCGGTTTGCTCGCGTGCACCGGCTGCAGCGGGTCTTGCGTGCAGTGCGCGGCTCCTCTGAACCCGACTGGAGTGCGCTGGCAGCGGAACACGGCTACGCCGATCAAGCGCATCTCATCCACGACTTTCGGGATTTGGCGGACATTACGCCGTCAGGGTACAAGCCCGACTCGCCGCAGCGGAATAATCATGTCCGGATTGCAACGTTTTGACTCTTTTTTACAATACAGGGCGGAGCCTGGTTCACTATCGTAGATGGCTGGAGCAGGAGCCCTTTTAACATTCCTGCGAGCTTTCCAGGGTGGACACAACCGGTGATCTCAAATCGCTCAGTACCGACTGACACGGTGCTTCCTCACGTAATGTATCGGGATGTGGAGGAAGCCATTGGCTGGCTCAGCAACGCCTTTGGCTTCGTTGAGCAGTACCGCTATGGCGATCCACTCAGCGGAGCGCAGATGAGCGCCGGCAACGCATGGATCATGCTGAAGCGGAGCCGGCACGAAGATGCGACGCCGAAGCAGCTTGGCTTTGGGACGCAGAGCCTGACCGTCTTTATCGAAGACATTTATCCGCATTTCCAGCGGGCGAAATCCGCCGGGGTCACGATCCTTGAGGATCTGCACGAGACTGTCTACGGCGAACTGCAGTACGCCGCCGAGGACCTCGATGGTCACCATTGGCTCTTCTCGCGTCACGCCCGGAACCTGAGCCCCGACCAGTGGGGCGCTACGGTGTCGCGTGCCGCAATTCTGACCCCTCAAATCTCGCCTATGCTGGCCGTGGGAGACGCCAACTCCGCAATCGAGTTCTACAAGGCCGCTTTCGATGCGAGTGTGCTTTGGCATCTGAGTGGCGGCGAGCACATCGTGGCTGGGCTTGCGGTTCACGGCGCCCGATTCTTTCTCGCGACCGAGTCGCCGGAATATGGGACTCGCGGTCCTGCTGTCGCAGGGTTCACGACCGTCAGGATCGAACTTTTTGTCGACGATCCGGAAGCCGTGCAACTCCGGGCGCTGGCTGCAGGCGCTGTCCTCAGAAGCCCGGTAACGGAACACAGCTATTCCATGAATGGGCCGCAGCCCATCCGGCACATGCTGCAGGGTAGCGTCGTGGACCCGTTCGGGCATATGTGGCTTATTGGAAAGATCCTCGAATAGGCAACCATCAGGTCACTCAGAGATTCAGCTCATGAATAGGCGTCCACTTGCCGTTACGGTTATCAGCTGGCTATTCATTGCGGCAGGGGCGATCGGCCTCGCATACCACCTCACGAAGATCCACCCACAGCAACCGTTTCAAGCTGAGAGCGTTTGGATTCTCCTCCTTAGACTTCTGGCCATTGTTTGTGGAGTGTTCATGCTACGGGCAGCAAACTGGGCACGGTGGCTTGCGCTGGCATGGATGGCGTTCCACGTACTCCTCAGCTTCTTTCATTCATTGCAACAAGTATTGGCGCATGGCTTGCTCCTGGTGCTGATTGCCTATGTTCTCTTCCGTCCCGAAGCCAGGGCCTACTATCGCCGTAGAGACAGCTTAGGCGATCACTAGACTTCAGGGGAGTTATGGGCTTGGAGAAATCTCTTGCGCTTGCGTTCAGCGACGATGAAGATGGCGACTCCGACTCCGATGAGGACGGCGGTTGAAATCAGGACCTTCGCAACGGCGAGCAGCTTATTCGGTTCGTCGTCTCCGGGAATGACGGAGAGAACGATGGTGAGGGCGGTGCTGAGAAGTGCGATAACGGCCAGAGCAATCGCCACAGGGCGGCCGCCCCACACGCGAAACACATCGGGAGCCGCGGGACGATTCTGCAGCCGGATCATGGAAGCGAAGAGGAATAAGTAAGGGATGAAGTAGGCGATGATCGACATGCTCACCAGGACGTCGTATGCCCCACGCACCGAGGTGCCGGCCTGGCTGAGCAGGGCAACGACCATCCCGGCTACTCCGTAAGTGCCGATCGCTACCCAGGGGGTCTTGAATCGTGGATGGATGTGTCCAAAGACGGGTGGGAAATAGCAATCAATGCCTGCTACAAATGGCAGCCGTGATGTGGAAGACAAATACGCCGCCGCACCACCCACGGCATTCAACCCCAGAAGCAGAGCGATCGGAACGGCCAGCCAGGCAACATTCACGCGGGTACACAGGGTCATCATGCCGCGCATGAATCCATCCACACCATGCACCGCGTCCGATGGCAGCGCTATGAGAAGCGCCGCCGTTCCGGCTATGTATGCCGCTGCGAAAATACTACCCCCCGTCAACAGGGCTCGCGGAATTACACGACGCGGGTTCTTAATCTCCTCGCCCATGAACGATCCGGCTTCGCAGCCTCCAAAGGCGAAGAAGATCGTCGACCAGAAAATCGCGTTTTTTACGCTGGGCCGAGGAATAAGCTCATGGAGCGTAAAGTTGGTCGCCGATCCGTAGTGCGCAGCGGATATCGTCGCCAGCGCAATGAGCAGCAGAATAGGCAGAATGCTGCCCAGCGAGCTCACATTGTTCAACCACTTTCCCGCATTCACGCCGACAATGTTCATCAGCGTGATGAATCCCAGCCAGCCCAGCGCAAAGATGAGAAAGAAGCGACTGTCAGCCGACATATGCTGACCTCGCGCCCCGAAGGCGAACAAGACTGACCCGGCCCCGAAGTAAAGGACGGCCGGGAAATACGGCAGATTGCTCATCAGGTAGGTCCATGCGGCGATGAAGCCTGAGAAATCTCCATAGGCCTCGCGCGTCCAGACGTAGAGCCCTCCCTCTGCGGGATAGCGAGACGACAGCTCGAGAACCGACGCCGCCAGTGGAATAAAAAACGCACACAACGCAAAGAGCCAGACAACCAGGGTGCTCGCGCCCGCAGCGGCCGCCGTCGCAACCCAGCGCACGCTCAGTCCGCTGACAATATAGAACAGCACAAGGTCGCGAAAGCCGATGGCTCGCTTCAGAGTAGGAGGAGCCGGGTTAGACGGGCGAGGGCAGGCAGATTCTTCCTGCGGCAAACCGGAGACAGAAGGCATTGAAGCGCATATTACCGGAGAGCAAGCGGGATCACGAAGAACAATCAACGGACCTCAGTTTCCCATGAAGAAATCAGGCTTGTGGATCCGACGCCAAGAGAAGGATTTTTCCGCTGCCGCCTTTCTCCCCGAGCGCATGCGCCTCAGCCGCGCTCTTCAGCGGCAGCCGGCGACCGATAGGCAGAACGAACTTGCCATCGCGCAGGTCATCGGCAAACTCACGCACCTTGGATGGATCAGGCTTTGCGAGCACGCGCGTAAATTTCACCGTCGGGTTTTGTACCGACGCGTTCTCCGGCAACCCGGTCGTGTAGCCAAAGGAGCCGCCCGGTTTCACCTTTGGGATCAGCCTGGCTGCGGCCTGGCCGCCAACGGTGTCGGCAATCGCATCCACTAGGCTGTATTTCTCAATCGCTTGGTCGTCATCAATCGCCAGGACGCCAGCAACTCCGAGGGAGCGGGCATTATCCAGTTCTTTGCCGCGGACGCCTGCAATCACCTGCGCACCAATCTTCTTTGCCGTATGCACTGCGGCGCGCCCCACATTGCCCAGCGCTCCTGACACCAGAACGACCTGCCCCTTTTGCACGCTGGTCGCATGTCGCACCAGCTGGTCTCCGGTGAGCGCAATCAGCGGGATCGCGGCGGCATCCGCCAGGTCTACGCCATCCGGCAGATGAGTTACGTCGGAGTCGTCCACCGCCACCAACTCTGCATAGGTCGCATTAGACAGTGCAAGAACACGTTCACCGGGTTTGAAATGTTTCACATTTGCGCCAACCGCTCGTACGACACCACTCACATCGCGGCCCAGAATTGCCGGAAACGATAGCGAAAAAATATTCCGCATCATCCCCGAACGCAGTTTCCAGTCAATCGGGTTGACGCTGGTGGCGGCGGCCGCGATCAGCACCGTATCTCCGCTGACCTGTGGTTCGGCAACGTGGTCTTCAAATTTCAGATTCTCAGGACTACCGTACTCATGCAGAACGACTGCCTTCATCGCGTATCTCCCTCCACATCAGATGCGTCAGGAGGACCCAAAGCCTACACGGGAGCAGATCGCTATCAATTTCGCTGCAGATACCAGGGGAGACTGATCACCAGAATTCGCTGATTCCCCTTCACCAGCACCATCACCTTCAGCAGGTTCGCGCGCTGGTTGTGCAGCAGGTTCTCCCACCAGTGCTTCACGACCAGCTCCGGAACCAGCACCGCGATCTGCCGGTTCTCATTCATCCTCTCCTGCTCCAGAATGAAATCCAATACCGGAGCAAGAATGAAGCGGTAGGGCGAAGTCAGAGTTACCAGCTTTGGAAGCGGAAGCCCGGCTTTGCGCAACGGAGCGGCCACCATGTGCTCCCAGTCGTCGCAGATGCTCTCGCGGTCATCGCCTCCGTCTACATGGACGGCGATAATCTCAGGCGACACGCTCAGCGCAAACCTCAGGGCCTTTTCCGACAGGCGGCTCCAGCGGTCGAGAGGGATGATCACGAGCGGTGGCCGGATGTTCTCAGTCCGCAGGGGGGCCGGATTCGCCGTCTCCCTCTCGATGTGTACATAGTGCCGCTTCACCATCGTCATCGCAATAATCAGCACGGGCACCAGCAGCGCGGTCACCCACGCGCCAGCCATGAATTTCGCTACCAGGACGACCAGCAGGGTAATGCCTGTGGCCATTGCGCCGACCCCGTTGACCAACATGTGCGCCCGCCATCCCGGCCCCTTGTTCCGGAACCAGTGCACCACCATGCCGGCCTGCGAGAGCGTGAAGGCAAGAAATGCACCGATTGCATAGAGGGGAATCAGCCGGTCGGTCACGCCTCCGAACAGGATGAGGAGCAGAGCGGTCGTGACGACGAGGGCGGCGATTCCGTGCGAAAACAGAAGCCGCCGGCCGCGCACAAAGAACACATGCGGCAGATAGTCGTTGAGCGCAATCGCGCGGGTCAGTCGGGGGAAATCCGCGAAAGCCGTGTTGGCGGAAAGCGACAGCACCAGCAGTATCGAGCCGATGGTGATGTAGTAGAAAATCCCCTGTCCCATCACGGCCGCGGTCAGTTGCGAGAGCACACTTTGGTAGCCAGAGGCTTCTGGATCGGTCGCGCCAATTCCGTACCACCGGCACAGCAGAGCAATCCCGGCCAGCAGGATGATCAGCAACGCAATGATGATCGTCAGCGTGAGCTTTGCGTTCTTTGTCGTCGGCTCGCGGAAGGCCTTTACTCCGTTGGAGACCGCCTCCACCCCGGTCATGGCGGTACAGCCACTGGCGAAGACCTTGAGGATGAGCCACAGGGACAGCGCCGCCGTGGCAGGCGGCAGTTTCGGCGGAGTCGCGACCGCCATGGGGTGTCCACCGCTGGCCATGGTATGAAACAGGCCTGCTCCGATCACCGTTAGCAATGTGCCCAGAAACAGATAGGTCGGAATCATGAACGCGACGCCGGTGTCATGGACGCCACGCAAGTTGATGAGCGTAAGAATAAACAGAATCGCCAGACACAGGAGAAGGGTGTGCCGGTGCAGGCTGGGAACTGCCGAAATGAGGGCACCGACACCGGCGGAGATGCCCACTGCTGCTGTCAGCACATAGTCGATCATCAATGCAGCGGCTGCCAGGAGTCCGGGGCCCTTGCCAAGGTTCTCCGTTGCTACCGTGTAGGAACCACCGCCCTGAGGATAGGCGTCGATCGTCTGGCGGTAGGAAAAGAAGACGATGACCAGCAGGATGATGATGGCTGTAGTTACGGGAACAATCAGGTGTACGCCGAGCATCCCCAGCGGGATGAGCAGCGTCAGCGCCGCTTCGGGACCGTACGCGGCGGAACTGAGCGCGTCCAGGCCAAAAATTGGAATGCCGGCGGCAGGGCCAACCTGTTCACCGCGTTCTTCACTGGTGGGGAGAGGCTTTCCAAAGAGCAGATCAGCAACTTTCATGCGGTTTCGGCATCCCTGCGCGCGTTTCTACACCTTTGATGCGAACCCAATATAAATGCCACTACGGAAAGAAGCGATTCAGCCGTCGAGCTTGCGAATCACCAGCTCGTTAAGGAGGGCCGGGTTGGCCTGACCTTTAGAGAGCTTCATGACCTGGCCGACGAAGAAGGCGGCTACGGTCTTTTTCCCCCCGCGGTATTGTTCGACCTGCTTTGGATTGGCGGCAATGACCTCGTCGATCATGTTTTCAATGGCGGAGGCGTCGCTGATCTGCTGTGGTTTTTCGCGCTCGTAGACGACGCCGAAGTCTTCTCCGGTTTCGAATGCGGTGTCAAAGAGCTGCTTGAGCTGCTTGCTCGATAGTTTGCCCTCTTCGGCGAGGTCCGCAGCCTGGGCGATGCCCTTCATGGAGATTGGCGACTGCTCGAGCTCGAGACCCTTGGCCTTGAGGCGGCTAGTGAGCTCGCTCTGAACCAGGTTGGCAACGCGCTTGGGGCTGCGGGCGGCTTTGGCGGCGGCCTCGAACTGGTTGGCGAAGGCGCGGGTAGCGGTGAGTGTGGCGGCATCCTGCGTGGTGATCTCGTATTGGGCAACCATGCGGGCGCGGCGGGCCTCCGGCAGTTCCGGCAGCGTGGCGGCGATCTGGGCCTGGAATGAGGAGGAGACGATCAACGGCGGAAGGTCGGGCTCGGGAAAGTAGCGGTAGTCGTGAGCCTGCTCCTTGGAACGCATGGCATAGGTGCGACCCTCGGCGGCATTCCAGAGTCGGGTTTCCTGGACAACTCGGCCTCCGTTTTCGATGACTTCCACCTGGCGCTCGATCTCGTACTCAAGGGCAGCTCGGATGAAGCGGAAG
Source organism: Silvibacterium sp. (assembly GCA_049588475.1). GTDB lineage: Bacteria > Acidobacteriota > Terriglobia > Terriglobales > Acidobacteriaceae > Silvibacterium. The sequence continues at coordinate 35,488 of JBAVYX010000377.1, forward strand.
CTATTTACGTTTTTGACTTCGGCTTTAGTCCCGAACTTCTCCTGGCCACGGGGGCGCACGCTCACGTTGGCATCGCAGCGTAAGGAGCCTTCCTCCATGTTGCAGTCGCTGACGGCGGTGTAAAGGAGAATTTCCTTGAGGCGGGTGAGATATTCGTAGGCCTCGTCAGGGGTGCGGATGTCGGGCTCGGAGACGATCTCGATGAGCGGGGTGCCGCAACGGTTGAGATCGACATAGGTGCGGGTAGTGGAGTCGGGGAAGCCGTCGTGGAGGCTCTTGCCTGCATCCTCTTCCATGTGCAGGCGGGTGATGCCGATGCGCTTCTGTCCGTTCGGAGTAGGGACATCGATCCAGCCGTGCTCGGCGAGGGGCTTGTCGAACTGGGAGATCTGGTAGCCCTTGGGCAGGTCAGGATAGAAGTAGTTCTTGCGGGCGAAGATGGAGCGTTCGCGGACCTGGCAGTTGATGGCAAGCGCGGCAAGCGTGGCGAATTCGACGGCGCGCTGGTTGAGGACGGGCAAGGCTCCAGGCAAGCCGAGACAGACGGGGCAGACATTGGTATTCGGCGGGGAGCCGAAGCGGTTGGCGCAGCCGCAGAAGGCCTTGGTTTCGGTGAGGAGCTGGACGTGAACTTCGAGCCCGATAACGGGTTCGTATTTGGCCAGAATGTCGGGGGAAAGGGTGATGGCGCTGCTCATATCGAGCTAATAGTCTAGCAAGTTGCCGGTTATGGGTGGTTTCCTGGGCGAATGGGCGACTGTAACGGGTTGAAATTGCCAAACGCAAGATGCTGATGTGCCAAACCCAAACGCATCGAGTTGCGAAGGGCGTGTCTTGCTGGAGCAATTGTGGGAGCTGGCCAACCTGAAAAGATTGCAATTCAGTGACCGGTAACGGCAGCGGATTCGCAAGGCGATTTTTCGTGGCAAAATGAAGGATTTTCGGTACGCTCTTCTTCAAGATTGAACTCGTTTTTTGCAGGTCTCACCCGGAGATCATCCCACTATTCCGCAGTCGATTTCAAAAGGAGGACTTATGCTAGCTCGTTCAAAATGGCGCAGCGCGCTGCTCACCGCCATCTTCGCTGTAACCACCGCGTTTATCTGGCAGGTCGCGTCCGCTCAGGACGATGTTGTCCACATCTTTTCAGGCATAGTGAAGCACGTGGACAAGGATACAAAGACGGTAGTGATCAAGGGCGCCGACGGCACGGAGCAGACCATCAAATACACGGACAAGACCGTGGTTGAGGGTACCAAGGATGCCGGCAAGGGAGTCGCCAAGGGTTCCACGGACGCCTATCTTGCCGCCAAGACCGGCGCCAAGGTGACCGTGAAGTACACCGCCAAGGGTGCTGAGAAAACCGCAGTCGGGGTGAAGGACGCCGTCGAATAAGGCGTTAAGCCAGCCCGGAACAGGGCGTGATCAGTCCGGCCTAACTACCCGGAAGCCCTCCGGCGTCTCGATATGGGGCGTATCCCAACCACCTGGTGGCACGACAGTCTGCTTGACCTCGTCCGGCCCCCAGGTATGCGGCTCGTAGACGTAGACCGGCGTCCCTGCCTTTAAGACAGGATCGACGATCCTCCATGCTTCTTCGACGTAGTCCTGACGCGCGAACAGCGTCGCATCGCCGGCCACAGCATCGCTCAGCACACGCGAATAGGCTTCCATCTCGCCGGGACGGGGATGACGACTGGCTATCAGTTCAACATCCTCGCGCCTGCCTCCCTCCACAAAGGGCGCGACGGAAACAACCATTGCCACGGTGATGTCCGGACTCAGGCGGAAACGCAGATCGTTCTGCGGCAGGTCGTGGTTGATGGGGGTCGCGGGAGGCCGATGGAAGCGGGCGATGATCTCGAGGCAGGTCATGGGCAGGTTTTTTCCGGCGCGGATGTAGAAGGGAACTCCCTCCCACCGCCATGAGTTCAACTCCAGCCTTAGGGCAGCAAAGGTTTCGACTTTGGAGTGCGGCGCCACGCCCTTCTCCTGCAGATAGCCCTTGAACTGACCGCGCACTACATTTTTCGGCTCAAGCGGGGGAATGGACTTGAGTACCTTAACCTTCTCATCGCGCAGCGACTCGCAATCGTCGCGCGCCGGCGGTTCCATGGCCAGGTTGCAGAGCACCTGAAAAATGTGGTTCTGGATGACGTCGCGAATCGCGCCGGTCTGATCGTAGAAAACGCCGCGTCCCTGAACCCCGAAGTCTTCCGCCATCGTGATCTGCACGCTTTCCACATGGTCGCGGTTCCACATCTTCTCCATGAAGGGGTTTGCGAAGCGAAAGGAGACCATGTTGGTGACCGGGCCCTTCGCAAGGTAGTGATCGATACGAAAGATATCGGATTCATCAAAGGCGGAACGCAGAATGCGGTTGAGCTCATGAGCCGAAGGCAGATCATGGCCGAAGGGCTTTTCTACGATGATGCGAGCTCCTTTCGCTGAGCCCGACTTCACGAGTTGCTCGATCACCATCTCAAAAAGAAAAGGCGGGATGGCGAGGTAGTGCGCGGGGTGCTCCGCCCAGCCCAACGCAGTCCGGAGCGCCTGAAATGTGCCGAAGTCCGCATAGTCGCCGTCGACGTATCGAAGTAAGGCGCTCAGCTTCGGCCATGCATCTGGATCGACTCCGCCGTGTGTTTCCAGGCTATCCTTGGCGCGCGCTTTGAACTGGTCGAGGTTCCAGCCAGCCTTGGCCACGCCAATGACAGGAAAGTCGAGCTTCCCGTGCTGGACCATGAGCTGTAGCGCCGGAAAGATTTTCTTGTAGGCCAGATCGCCGGTCGCTCCAAAAAAAACCAGCGCATCAGAATGGGGATTGTCCACTAGTTGTCTCCTTTACGCTCGCGTCTATTTTATTTCGCTGCCGGAAGCCGTCATCTTCGCACGGAGGCGCGCCTCAGCGGCATCGCTCCAGTATTTGCAGTTTAGCTGGATAAAGACCGACGTATAGGGAATGGTCATGTTCGTCTTGACGACGAGGATGTGGAAGGTCTTTCCCGCCTGGTCGATGTTGGCGATGATCTTCTCGTGTGGGAGCGACTCCACTTTATAACTCGCTAAAAGTTCGCCGACCTTTGCGCGGTAGGCCGAGGCTCCGGGGGCGTCCTGGTCGGGCACGTAGGGAAGCTCGGCATCCATGAAAATATCGGACCGGACGTGGATGGAGTGGTGGATCGCGTCGAGGACGGATTGCACGACTTCGAGCTGATCGGCATTGGTCTCGATGGTCTCGATACCTGGGGAGGTCTGGAGCGGATAGGCCGAGTCAACGACCAGAATCCAGTTGCGATGGCCGAGGAGCGGCATGGACTCGGCGACTTTTGCCTTCCAGTCAGATGACTGCGCGTGCATGAGCGGCGATGCCAGCACAAGGATGAGAGAGACAAGACGCTTATGCATCAGAAGACTTCACTTTCCGTTGCGAAATATTCAGGCAGCTGCGAACAACGAGGCGTCAATCGAGATTCCATGCTCGCACCCGCACGGACTGGGCGCAACTGAAGGGCCTCGTCGAGGCAGTCGAAGGGCAGGCGTATGCTGTTGTGGATGATCTCCACGATACACTTTTGTGCTCTCCTGTTTGCGGCTCTTTCCCTTGTTGTTGGCGGGGTGGCTGCCCGCGCGCAGCAGCTTGGTGTCGAGCCTCCGCTGCATACAAGCGGCCACCGGATTCTTGATGCCGCGGGTCATGACGTGCGGCTGACTTCGGTGAACTGGTATGGCTTTGATCAGAAGGAATATGTAGTCGGTGGACTCGATCACGCTCCACTGTCAACAATCGTCGATGAGATTGTCGCACTGGGCGTGAACTCGGTGCGGTTGCCGTGGGCGAACGAAACGCTGGAGCGCAATCCGGTCGTGCCGGATTATGCGGTGAAGGCGAATCCGCAATTCAAAGGCAAGCACGCGATGGAGGTTATGGACGCGGTCATCGATGCGCTGGCCAAGGCGCACATCTTGGTCATTCTGGACAATCACATGAGCCGTGCGGACTGGTGCTGCGACGAGAAGGATGGCAATGGGCTCTGGTATAACGCCGAGTATCCGGAAAGCAAATGGCTTACGGACTGGCAGACGATCACAGAGCACTACAAACACCAAAACTGGGTGATTGGCGCGGACCTGCGTAACGAACTTCGCAGCGGCGCGGCGTGGGGTGGAAGCGATGTAAAACTCGACTGGCATGCGGCGGCCGAGCGCGGAGGCAATGCCGTGCTGGCCGTGAATCCGCGGCTGCTGATCATGGTCGAGAGTCCGGAATACTCGACCAACTTCGCGGGATTCGACAAGCTGCCGGTGCGGCTGAAGGTGGCGGATCGACTGGTCTACTCGCCGCACGCGTATGCTCCGCCCGACCACGTGTTCTCGAGCTATGACGAACTGAAGCAGGTCTATGATGCGCGGGCAGGCTTCCTGCTGCACGCCGAGCCGGGTGTACCGCTGTGGGTGGGTGAATTTGGAACCTGCCAGACGCTGGACTGCGGGGCGAACTCGGATTGGTTCAAGCTCTTCGTGCGCTATCTCAAAGAAAACGACCTGGCGTGGAGTTACTGGCCGCTAAATGGTACGCAATCCAGTGGCGTTGGTCGAAAATACGACACGGTCGAGGGATATGGCCTGCTATCGCCGGACTACCGGCAGGTGGGAGCGCCGAAGGTTGTCGAACTCCTGCGCACGATCGAAAATCAGCCGTAGCGATGACTGCGTCCGCTTCTTGATTTCCTAAAAATCTGGAATTTCCTGAATCTGAGGTTTCTTAAATCTGGGTCGCCGGGGTTGTTCGTCTTAGAGAGTCATTTGACTTTTGTGCCCTTGCCGTCCATGACGGTATTCCAGGTGGTCCCGTCAGGTGACAGTTCGAGCTTAAAGTTGAACGTGGTCGGCGTGAGGACCTTCATGGTATAGCGGCCTTTCATGGTCTGGTCACCCATCTTTTCGTTGCTCTTCCAGGTGTCTCCGTCGATCGTGCCATCGGAGTGCTCTACTTCGCCCATGCTGTTGAACTCGTCATAGGTGTACCTTTCTGGTCCGAGTTGTAACCCATGAACGAGATCCCGGAGCCGTTACCCATCCCGGCACCTTCAAAGTTTAAGTGGGCGACGAGGAAGAATCCGCCGTCCAGCCAGGCGTTCTCCTCGGTATGGTCATTTTGCCCCCCGGATTCCATTGGGCCCGGCTTTGCCTCGCCGTCCATCTTCCAGGTGCGGCGAGATAGTCGAGCTTCTTTACTTCAGGAACGGGTTTGAGCGCCGGCATTTGAGCCTGAACCGTGGAGGCAATGCCAGCCAACACGGCAGTCAACGCGAGGGTAACGACGAATCGCTTCATCTTCAATTACCTCACTTCGCATTTCAGTATCCGAATGTGCTCTGCGCGGCAGTGCCCGCATATTATGTTCGCCGCGCAGGGGCGTCAAGATGGGCTATCCGCAACAGATGGGCTATCCGCTGTTCAGCCATTCGGCAAGCGAGACGCAGGCTCGGTTGAACGCGCGGGTGGCGAGAAGTGTTCGCGGAGCAGGTCGTCAACGTCGCCAAGCTTGTCGGTGATCAGATTCAGCTTGCCGGCGACGTGTTGAATCTCGGATTCGGCACGGCGGTTGACGTCGAAGTCTAGCTCGCTGCGTACGCGGTCCTTCTTGTCCTGCCGGTTCTGGCTCATCATGATGACGGGCGCCTGGATAGCGGCGAGCATGGACAGGAAGAGGTTGAGCAAGATAAAGGGGTACGGATCCCATGCCCTTCCTTTGAGTGACACGTTGATGCAGGTGTAGACGGTCAAAGCGATTGCGAAAAGGATGATGAAGGTCCATGAACCTCCGAAGCTGGCAACGGAGTCGGCGATGCGCTCGCCGATCGTGGACTTCTCTTCAATCAGGTCGTTCGCGTTGCGGTTGGCGCGAATCCGCACCAGCTGCTGCGAGGCATGGAACTGGCGGCCGAGGACGGTCAACATATCCATGCCGGCCAGGGGTTTTTGTTGGAGCAGGATGGCAATGTCTTCGCGGCTTATCTCGACACACTCGGTTTCTTCGATGGCTAGGGCGGTCGTCTGGTGGGGCGTCTGATCAAGCATGGAGGCGAAGCCGAAGAACTCGCCGTGTCCAGGCTTGTCGACGACGACCTCCTGGTTATCCTCGTCGACAGTGGTGACCTGCACGTGGCCGGACATAAGGACATAAGCGTGTTTGCCGGGCTCGCCCGTTTTGTAGATGCGCTGCCGGGCAGCGAACTTTCTGAGATCGACCTGCGCGCTCAAGACAGCGAGCTCGTCTTCATCGAGTAGGGCAAACAGGGGTACGTGTTTCAACTCGGCTGGGTCGCAGGGCATGGGTCACCTCGTGGCGGATTTTAGAGGAGAAGCAGAACTGCGAGAGACGATAACAGACCGCGAATACTCACTGAAGATGATTTTCCGGTTACAAACTCCGGCGTCGGATGGCAGCGCCGGAGTGGTTTTGCCGCCCTTCATTTATTCTCGATGTATGCGTCTCTTTTCAGTTCTTTTAATTGGCGGCCTCGCGGTGTCGCTGTGTCTTTCTTCTTTGGCCCAGACGGAGGATTCCGGTACACAAGCCGCACAGCAGCAAACAGGACAACCTTCGGCAGGGGCGGCGGCGCAAGCTCCCGCGGCTCCATTGAAGCTGGAGAATCTGCCTCCGGATCCGCACACGCCGACGCCGGAAGAGCTGGCGGCCCGGCAAGCCGCGCAGCAACGGGCACAGATTGTGCGCGTGGCTTTAGCCCAGGCCAACTGGGGACCCAAGACGTCCGCGCCGGGGATGGCGCTGGCCATGAAGGAAATGGCCCGTACCAAGACTGCTTCCGGGACCCAGATTACCTACAGGCTTATGGGGACGGGATTCCCCGCAGGGGCAAAATTGACCTTGTTGCGCTGGCCGCTGAATCAGAATGTGACCCCTGTGATGGATGGGATTGTGCTCGATGCGTCGGGAATGGCGGTGTGCGCGGCACCCGACCCGGCGAATGCGGGGACAGAAGCACCGGCTGCTACAGCAGCAAGCGCGATCGCCTGCGCCAAGACGATGCAGGTGAACGCACCGGTGGAAGTAACAACGACGGCGGCCAAGGGAGAGGCGGTACGCGTTGCCCTGGCAGTCGCCGACAAAAAGAGCGGAGCGGCGGCGAGCGCAGTTCCCTTTCCACTAGCGGCGGAAAACAAAGGCTGCAAGCTGCAGGTGTTGCTGGGTTCAAAGGACGCGGAGCTGGTTCTGATTGAGGGCGACGGGTTAAAGCAGGGTGAGGCCTTTACGATGGGATCAGAAACGTTCGGCGTGAAGGGAACGCTGGTGGCTAAGCCGGATGCCCAGGGACATTTAGTGACAGCACTGACCCCCTATATGCAGGGGCACGACAGCGGCGATACGGTGATCTTCTACCAGAGCGATACGTGCACGCCTACGCTTTCGTTTCACTGGGGCAACGGGAGCTATAAGGCAGAGTAGTACTCTCCATTCAGCGTTTGCTCCCGATGCAGTGCATAGCCAAGGCTGCCATCTTGTCATCGAGGAGCCGTGCGGCCGCCGTGATCTCAGCCCTCTTCAGCCGGGACATCAAGGAGGACGGGAGATCGTAGGCAATATGTCCCCGCCTGGTTTTGGGATCCTCGTAAACCAGTACGCGCACGGGTACGTTGAGCGCAGCCTCGATGCTATGCCGGAGCATGGTCTGAGCAATGAGGGGATTGCCGATGGTATACAGGATTGCCTTGCCCTCCAGGCCAACACGAGGCAGCCATGCTCCGTGATCCACTTTGAGAAAAAGCATGAAATCGCTGGATCCTTTAATAGTCTGCATATGTTGGATGAAGGCATCCGGGCTGGAGTGGTCGTCCACAGCTGATTGAAAAGTCTTCTTATCGGCCGAGCCGACGACCGCCTCAAATGAGGTCACAACCTCTTCGAAGGTTCGATCGCCGGCGTAGTCGCGATGGACCAGTGTGCTTTCATCCTGCATCTCAACATCTCCTCTCTCCAGGCTGCCGAACCAGGCTTCCGAAATCTGCGCCGTCCGCCATCCTGGAACCGGCATTCGACCGCAGGTCAGAACCAAGAGACGTATTTTGGATGTGGATTGTTGCCGATATGCTTCGAGGAATTTTCCCGGAGCGGTAGCTTCTGAGTGCGTCGCGCGCTCGTTGACGCGACGGAACCTGCCTCCTCGTACCCCTTTTGCCAACCCTATTTGATTTAAGTGCCTATTCAATTTCAGTTCCGGCGATAAAAGGGGAATCAGGAAGGAGGGTGACTTTAGTAGCTAATCATTGTTGAATTTTTTCGCATCGCGCGTTCGGCAATGGTACTCTACGCTGGCAAAAAGGCTGCCCGTCCTATGTAAAGCTAAGCTGCACCCTCTAGAGGCAACCCCGCGCAAGGAGAAATCATGATTCGGAAATCAGGTTTGTTATTCCTCGGAATCGCCTTGGTATCGATCGTATCAATGGATTCCCAGGCGCAATACACGTTGACCCATCATGTGCGAGAGACCATTCGCAACGGCGGGGCGCAAGCGGTCGGGCGGCTGCCCGCAAACCAGGTGATGCAGTTGGACATCGTTTTGCAATTGCGCGATCCGGAGGGGCTAAAGAGCTTTCTGGACACGCTGTACGATCCGAACAGCGGGATCTATCACCAGTATCTGACGCCGCAGGAGTTCACAGAACGGTTCGGGCCGAGCCTGCAGGATTATGACGACGTCGTGGGCTTCGCGAAGACCAATGGCCTGGAGGTGGTTGGCGGCTCACGCGACGGCATGGAGGTGCAGGTAAGAGGCCCAGTGTCGGCGGTCGAGGCGGCCTTCCACGTGACGATGCGGACGTACCGCCACCCGACGGAGAATCGCACGTTCTTTTCGCCGGACAGCGAGCCAACGACGACGCTGCCGTTCCAGCTGTGGCACGTGTCCGGTCTGGATGACTACTCGATTCCACATCCGATGTATCTGAAGAGGAGCGATGTAGCGGCGGCGCGGGGCATCGACGCGAAGACCTTGGTGACTCATGCGACAACAGGCTCCGGACCATCGGCGTCTTTCCTAGGCAGCGATATGCGCGCGGCCTACTACGGCGGAACGGCTCTAACCGGCGCTGGTCAGAACCTGGGATTATTCGAGTATGAAGGCACCGATCTGGCGGACCTAACCACCTATTACAAGAACGCCAAGCAGACTAACAATGTGCCGATCACCCTACTTTCCACCGACGGGACAAGCACTTCGTGCGTGTACAGCCGAAGACGTGGCTGCGACGACACGGAACAGACGCTCGATATGACGCAGGCTTTGGGGATGGCTCCGGGGCTGGCGAGCCTTGTGATGTATATCGGGTCGACAGATACGGCGATCATCAGCGCGATGACGACGCACAGCCCGTTGCCGACAACGATCGGCTGCTCGTGGGGCTGGACACCGGCGGATCCCAGCACGCTCGACCCTTACTTCCAAAAGATGGCGGCGCAGGGGCAGAACTTCTTTGCGGCTTCGGGCGACTCTTCGACATGGTCCAGTAGAAATGAGGCCTGGCCGGCGGACGATGCATTTGTAGTTTCAGTCGGCGGGACTGACTTGACGACAGCCAGCGCTGGAGGCGCGTGGAAATCGGAAACAGCGTGGGTGGACAGCGGCGGCGGCATATCGCCGGACAAGATCGCGATCCCCTCTTGGCAGAAACTCGCCGGCGTGATCAATTCCAGCAATAAAGGGTCGACGACGCTGCGCAACGGGCCGGATGTGGCGGCGAACGCGAACTTCACATTTTATGTCTGCGCGGATCAGTCGACCTGCACAGCGAACGAGTATGGTGGCACCAGCTTCGCCGCTCCCATGTGGGCCGCTTATATTGCCCTGGTCAACCAGCAACTGGTGGACAACGGCGATGCGACGATCGGCTTCATCAACCCGACGATCTATGCGCAGAATGTGACCTCAAGCTATGGCACGAATTTCCACGACATCACCAGCGGCAAATCCGGGAGCTACTCTGCAGTGACCGGATATGACCTTGTGACCGGATGGGGCAGCCCGAAGCCCGCGCTGATCACAGCCCTGGCTCCTTAACCGCGTCAGAAGTCAAGTAATTCAGCAAGAACGATGGAGGCCCCGGACTCGAAGCTCCGGGGCCTTTTCGTATTCGCTGCAGGATTCATCCGGTTTTTCCGCACCTTAGCAGCGATTCGACGGTTTTGACCTGCCAACCTCCAGGAATTTTCGTTCTTTCTTTTGGGGTAACTCCCGGCTATACTTGATTGTGCCCGCCAGGTACGCCAAACAAAAACATTTAGGGAAGGTGAAGCAGAAATGTCCTCCAAGTACATTTTTGTGACGGGCGGAGTTGTGTCCAGCCTGGGCAAGGGATTGGCCGCGGCTTCAATCGGCTGTTTGCTCGAAAGCCGAGGGTTGAAGGTCAACCTAATGAAGTTCGACCCCTACCTCAACGTCGATCCTGGGACGATGTCGCCATTCCAGCATGGCGAGGTTTTTGTGACTGACGACGGCGCGGAGACAGACCTCGACCTGGGGCACTACGAACGGTTCACGCACGCGCACCTGTCCCGCGATAACAACCTGACGACGGGACGAATCTATGAGCAGATCATCACCAAAGAGCGGCGCGGGGATTATCTTGGCAAAACGGTCCAGGTGATTCCGCATGTGACGAACGAGATCAAGAACGCGATGCGCAAGGTCGCGGGCACGAGCGACGTGACCATTGTCGAAATTGGCGGAACGGTGGGGGATATCGAGTCGCTGCCGTTTCTGGAGGCGATCCGGCAGATGCGGCAGGAGCTGGGGCGCGAGAACACGGTCTTCGTGCATGTGACGCTGGTGCCATGGATCAGCGCGGCGCAAGAGCTCAAAACCAAGCCGACACAACATTCTGTAAAAGAGATGCTTTCGATCGGGATTCAGCCAGACATCTTGCTGTGCAGGACGGATCGCTTTCTCTCACGCGAGATCAAGAGCAAGATTGCGCTGTTCTGCAACCTGGAAGAGCAGGCGGTGATCACGGCGAAAGATGTGGAATCGATCTACGAGGTCCCGCTGACGTTTGCGCGGGAGGGTGTGGACTCGCTGGCGCTGCGCTATCTGCGCATGGAAACCAAAGAGCCAGATCTGAGCCGCTGGGAAGAGATTGTCCGGCGTTCCTACAATCCGCAGGATGAGGTTTCAATCGGGATCGTCGGCAAGTATGTGGAGTACGAAGACAGCTACAAGTCGCTCAAGGAAGCGCTGGTTCACGGAGCGCTGGCGCACAATCTGAAGTTGCGGGTGACGTGGATCGAGGCCGAAGGGCTCGAGACGGAGAACTTCGAGGCACAACTGGCGGGGTTCGACGGCATCCTGGTTCCGGGTGGTTTCGGCAAGCGCGGCATCGAAGGCATGCTGAATGCAATCCGGTATGCACGTGAGAATAAGGTTCCTTACTTCGGCATTTGCCTGGGCATGCAGACGGCATGCATCGAATTCGCGCGCAATGTGTGCAAGCTAAATGGGGCGAATTCGAGCGAGTTCGATCCGGCGACGGCACATCGCGTAATCTACAAGCTGCGCGAACTGACCGGCGTGGAAGAGATGGGAGGAACGATGCGGCTGGGCGCATGGGCCTGCGTTCTGGAGCCGGATTCGCTGGCCTACAAGGCTTATAGCGTGCCGGAGATCAGCGAACGTCACCGTCACCGTTACGAATTCAATCGGGAGTACGAGGCGCTGCTAACGGGCGGGGGGCTGCGGATAACGGGGACGACTCCCGATGCGACGTATGTGGAGATTGTGGAGCTTCGCGACCATCCCTTCTTCCTGGGATGCCAGTTCCATCCGGAGTTCAAGTCTAAGCCGCTTGAGCCGCATCCGTTGTTCAGCGCGTTTGTGAAGGCGAGCTACGGGAACCGGATGAGGGTGATACCGGAGGCAGCGAGCGTAGAGACTGCGCGGGCCTAGGGGCGGAGCATCTTGGGGGGCGCGACGGGCTAAAAATGACAGCCGTTCAGCGTGTCGAGCGGCGAATCAGGGTTTGAATGCGGTCTTCACGGCCCGGTCATTTAAATCAGTGCTGGAGTGAGTGCTAAGGTGAGTTGATTGACCTGTTGCGGCGTGCACGGCTAAAAGCGTCTCGAGGACGCCCTTCAAGTCCTTCAAATTCAGAGCATTGGCGCCGTCGGATTTTGCTTCGGCGGGGTTGTCGTGGACTTCGAGAAAGACTCCGTCGATGCCAGCGGCGACAGCGGCACGGGTGAGCAGGGGGATGAATTCGGGCTGGCCTCCGGAGACTCCGTTGGCGGCTGAGGGGGTCTGAACGGAATGTGTTCCGTCGAAGACGACGGGGGCGAGGCGGCGCATGATGGCCAGCGAGCGCATGTCGACGACGAGGTTATTGTAACCGAAGGTGGTTCCGCGCTCGGTAAGGAAGACACGGGGGTTTTCTGAAGAGGCAACCTTCTCGACGGCGTGGTTCATGTCCCAGGGGGCGACGAACTGGCCTTTCTTGACATTGACAGCGCGGCCGGTCTCGGCGGCGGCGACGAGCAGGTCGGTCTGACGGCAAAGGAAGGCGGGAATCTGGAGCACGTCGGCGCCTTCGGCGGCGATGGCACAGTGTGAGGGTTCGTGGACGTCGGTGAGGACGGGCAGGCCGGTGGATGCGGCGAGGCGGCGCAGGATGGCTGTGCCTTCCTTGAGGCCGGGGCCGCGGAAACTCTTGACCGAGGTACGGTTGGCCTTGTCATAGGAAGCTTTGAAGATGTAGGGCACGCCCAGGTCGGAGGTAATACGCTGGATGGAGTCGGCCATCTTGCGGACGTGCGCTTCACTCTCGATGACGCAGGGACCGGCGATGAGAAAGAGTTTGCCTCCGCCTACGGGAACGGGGCCGATTGAGAATTCGTGGCTCACATAAGAATCATAGCGCTGCCCTTTGATCCCTGGCTCTTATCGACCTCCGTCGACCTGAACCTGCTCGAAGCCGAAGGTGAGGAGCAGCTTAGTGAGAGTGGCAGCGGCGTTTTTGTGGGCGGTATCGAGGATTCCAGCGGCCTGGGCTGAGTCGTGAAGCTCCTGCTCGGCTTTGGCGCGGACTTCCGATTCGAGATTCGGGTCGACGGGGACGAAGACACCGGTGCTGCGAGAGAAGACACGGGTCTTGCTGCTGTCCAGCGCGGAAACGAAGATCTGCGCCGGCGGCAGGCGAACGTGGACCGACTTGCCATTTACTGTCACGTCAGAGCTTTGCAGCTGGCTGAGATCGACGCCGGCAATCGCCTGGCCGTGAACAGTGAGGATGAGCTTGTCGCCAACGAGGAAGTCGGGCAAGATGTCGCTGGTGCGCGCGCCTTCGACCACCTTATCCATGGTGTAGGTGACGGTATCAAGGCGCTCGAGACGCTGGATCTTCTCGACTACCGTGGGCTGAGACACGTTCATGACCAGCGTTCGGCCAGAGACCTTGGTGGCGAGCCTGTCCCAGATGCCGATTGTGGCCTCATGCATGAAGATGGCGAGGGCTCCAGCCCCGATGAGGAGGCCAAAAAAGACGGCAAGCAGGACGGTCAGGCCTCCGAGGCCCGAGCCTCGCAGCTCCGATGTTGTGAGGGCAGGATTCACTTTGACTTAGATGTTATCGAAGTAAGTGGAGATGGCGCGAGGAATTCTCTGACCTCTTCTTCCCATAGGCGATCGAGTGGTGTAAGCTGGTTTCCCATAGAAGGTCGAGTGGAGGGATAACCGGAATATGGGGCGCGTGAAACCAATGGATAAAAGCGGCGAAATGTTGCAAGGCACGCTGGACATGTTGGTACTGCGAACCCTGGTAATGGGTGATGCGCATGGGCACACGATTGCCAAAGTGATCGAGCGGACATCGGAGGATGTGCTCGAAGTGGAGCAGGGGTCGCTGTATCCGGCGCTGCACCGGCTGGAGGATCGCGGCTGGGTTTCGTCGTACTGGGGTGCGAGCGAGAACAATCGCAAGGCGAAGTTTTACCGGCTGACCGCGTCGGGGAAAAAGCAGCTTGTCGCGGAGACTAGCCGCTGGCGACAGATGGCACGAGCCATCGGGCTGGTCATGGGCGAGGGACTGGCCGTCCAGGCAAAGACGCCTTCGGCGCAAAAGCAAGAGGTTCCGGAATGAACTTGCGGAAGTTCGTTCAGCGGCGACGCAGGGATGCGGAAGTGACGGAAGAGATCGAGCTGCATTTGTCGCAGGAAGTTGAGGAGAAAGTTGCGCGAGGAATGAGTAATGAGGAGGCGCGGCGGCAGGCGTATCTGAAGTTCGGTTCGCCGCGGCGGGTGCGCGAAGATCTGTGGCAGCAGAATACGCTGGCGTTTTTCGAAAACCTCTGGCGTGACCTGAAGCATGCCGGGCGGACACTGGGCAGGACTCCGGGATTTACGGTGGTGGCGGTGCTGGTGATGGCGTTGGGAATCGGCGCGAATACCGCACTGTTCACAGTGGTGCGATCGGTACTATTGAAGCCGCTGCCCTACAAGGATCCGAACCGTCTCGTTGCCCTATGTGAATGCATGAGGGGTCGCGTGTGTGACGACAATCGCGGAGGCATTGCGCCCGGGAGCTTTGCCGAGTGGCGGAAGGCTTCGAAGAGCTTCGAACAGCTGGCGCTGGGCCAACAGTGGACTTCATACAATGTTTCGGCGGAAGGCGGGCAGTTGCCGGAAAGAGTACCGGCGGGACTGATTTCATGGAACATGTTTTCGACACTCGGCGTGCAGCCCGCGCTGGGCCGGGATTTCACCGCGGACGATGACCGCCAGGGAGCCAACGGCACGGTGATGTTTTCGTGGGGATTCTGGAAGCGCCGTTTCGGCGGCAATGCCTCAATTGTGGGCAAAGAGGTTTTTCTCGATGCGAAGCCCTACACCGTGATTGGCGTGATGCCGCTATGGTTTGCCTATCCCGAGGCCCAGACCCAGGTGTGGGCGCCGGTCTATCACGAGATGCCGCCGAGGGTTACACGATCACTTGAGAACCACCAGTTCGATGTAGTGGCGCGGCTGAAGCCGGACGCGACCATGGCGCAGGCACTCAGCGAACTGGACGCGGTGCAAAAGCAGATTAAGCGGGACAATCCCGGCCCGGCAGTTAAAGAGGGCGTGAACGGAACGCTGCTGCTGGACAACATGGTCGTGGACTATAAAACGCCACTGTATACGCTGCTTGCGGCAACCGGATGCGTGCTGCTTATCGCCTGCCTGAATGTAGCGAATTTGCTGGTGGCGCGGTCGGCCACGCGGCGTAAGGAGACGGCCATTCGCGCGGCGCTGGGCGGCAGCCGGTGGCGGCTGATTCGCGAGCAGATTACGGAGAGCCTGGTGCTGTCCGCCGTGGGCGGAGCGGCCGGGCTGGCGCTGGCGTATGCGGGGATTGCATGGCTGAGGGTCGCACGCAATGATCTTGCCCGCGCCGAAACGATCCACGTTGACGGGATTGTGTTGTTGTTCGTTACGGGGATCACGCTTGCGAGTGGCTTGCTCGCAGGGATGATTCCCGCCTTCAACGGCGGAGCGCGCATTCTCGAAAATCTCCAGGAATCATCGCGATCGCATAGCGGCGGGCAAAACCGAACGCGGCTTCGGAAAGGGCTGCTCGCGGCCGAAGTTGGTCTTACCGTGGTATTGCTAGTCGTCGCCGGGTTGCTGTTGAAGAGCTATCGAACCTTGCTCTCTACGGATATGGGATGCGCCACGGACAATGTGCTGACGATGCAGCTCCGTCTGCCAGAAGCGCGGTACAAAGAGCCGGTGCAGAAGGTGGCGTTCTTCGAGCAACTAATCGGTCGCGTGCGGGCACTACCAGGCGTTGAGACGGCGGGGCTGGTGACGGTGGCTCCGGGACAGGGATGGGGAGGCGATAACCTGGTCGCGGTCGTCGAGCATCCGCCGCTGCCGCCAGGGAAATCACTGGATGCGATGGAACGCGCAGCCGATCCTGGGTATTTCGCGGCCATGCAGATTCCTATAGTGCGCGGCCGCACCTTCACAGACAGTGAACGGCTGGACCACGCCTATGTGATGATTCTGAGCCAGACGGCAGTGAAGCGTTTCTTTCCGGACGGCGAAGATCCGATTGGCAAGCATTTGCGCATGGGGATTACTCAGCAGCCGTTTGAGATTGTTGGCATCGCCGGCGATACGCACTATTCCATTTCAGAACAGATGAGGCCCATGATGTACTGGCCCCTTTGGGGCGGCGTGAATTCAGGCGTGACGATTCTGGTGCGGTCGACGCACGACGTCGAAAGTCTAGCGTTGCCGGTCCAGAAGGCGATCGGCAGCCTGGATCGCGACCTGCCGGTTTCCGACGTGATGACCATGCAGCAAATGATTGGCAAATCCATTGTTGATGCGAGCTTCGATTCGACGCTGACTCTTGCCTTCGCAGTGATTGCGCTGGTGCTTGCGGCGGTCGGACTGTATGGGGTGCTGTCGTATCTGACGACACAGCGGAGGAGCGAGATCGGAATACGGATCGCGCTGGGCGCGCAACGGAGCGAGGTTCTTCGCATGATGCTGGTGAACGGCCTTGCTCCTGCGTGGGTTGGGCTGGGCCTGGGATTGCTGGGCGGAGGCTTTGCAGTGAGGCTGATTCGCGACATGCTGTACGGCGTGAAACCGCTGGACTGGAACGTCTTTGCGGGAGTGGCACTGATGTTGTTGTTGGTGTCGGTGATTGCGTGCGCGGTGCCAGCGTGGCGAGCTTCGCGGCTTGATCCGATGGAAGCATTGCGGACGGAGTAAGGAAATGGGGAATTGAATGAGCTTACGAAGATTGTTTCGGCGGCGGTACTGGGATGCGTTGGGCATCGCGTGTCGACAGACAAGGGCAAGACATGGATCACGGTGGCCGGCGTAGTGAGCGATGTCCATCAATATGGGCTAAGCAAGGAAGCCGAAGACGCCATCTACCTGCCGGTATATCAGTTCGACGTTGCCAATACTCACTTGCTGGTGCGAACGAGTCGCGATCCAATGCGCCTAGCGAATCAGGTGGCGGCGGTGATCCATGCGATCGATCCGCAACAGCCGGTTACCGATGTTCGCACGCTAGACCAGCTGCGCAGCGCGCAGCTGGGTACGCCGAAGGTGACGGCGATTTTACTGGGACTGTTCGCTGTGGTGGCGCTGTTCATCACCATTGTGGGCGTGAGCGGGACGCTGGCGCTTTCCGTAGCACGTCGATCGAAGGAGATCGGGATAAGGATTGCGCTGGGCGCTACCCGGGAGAGAATTCTGGGTAACGTGTTGATGCGAGGGATGGCTCCGGTGCTGGCGGGATTGGTGGTGGGCGCGGTGGCTGCGGTTTTCGCGACACGGGTGCTAGCTAATCTGCTGTTTGCGGTCGGACCAAATGATCGGCTTACGTTTGTTAGCATTGCCGCGCTGTTTCTGCTGGTTGCGCTAGTTGGGTGCCTGATTCCGGCAAGGCGAGCGGTGCGTGTGGATCCGATGAAGGCGCTGCGCACGGAGTAAGAACTGCGCGTCAAGCGACGACTTGCTGTCCAAGTAATAGCGACTTCGGCGCAAAAAAAAATGATGGCAGAGGCAAGTATGGCGGCGAAGCCAGGTAGGCCCGTGCGGCCAGCACCCAAAAAAACGGCCCCTCGGGTGAGTGGCCAATCTGCCTTGGTTCTCTCGTTGTGTGAGAGCTTGGTTGCGGACCTTATCGTTATTGTTTTAGTTAGCCGTTGGTAGCGACGCAGCACCCTGAGGGGAGGGCTGCGCGGAAGACTACTGCGTCGCTCCAATCGGTGAACTCGCGCCCGAAGACGACGTGTTCAAGGCCGCTAAACTGTTTTGCAGCACACTCACGGTTACGACACTGCCGCGAGGGGTACTGTCTGGCTCGTTACTGACGCTGGCGTTGCCCAGCGCGACACGGTAAATGCGATAGACCGGAACGTCATGGGCAGCCAGATAGCGAACTACTGCATCTGCCATGTGCTGCGAGTTCCGAATACCGGCTTGGCCGCCGGCATGGGAGAAACCCTTGATCTCAAGGACGTAGCCCCTTTGACCGCGCACCTGAGCCGCAATCTGATCGAGCGCATCCTTGGCTTTATCGTTCAGCACCGTCTGTCCGGGACGGAAGCGAATCTCGGTGTCATTCACTTTTTGGAAATGGTCCAGGTTTGAAACCGTCGTGTTCAGCTTGGTGGTCTCTGTACTTGCCTGCTGCGCTGTCTGATTTGCCTGGTTCGCGGTATTGTTGGCGGTGACGGCGGTTTGGCTAGCTTGATCTGCCGTCGATTGCGCTTGATGAATGCCGGCCTGAGCGCGGGTATCGACATCCTTGATATCGCGCGCGTTCTTGGCCTGAAGCTGATCGAGTTCGTTCAGGCGATCCCTTACCGGGTCGAGCTGGCGGTTCACCCACCGTTTGCGGGCGAATGGATTCATCCGGCCCCAGAAACCTTCATTCGATCGAGTGGGAAGGGGCTGACCGGTAGCAAAATTGCTGTCACCCGGGTTTGTCCTGGTAGGCTGGCTCTGGCTAGTTGTAGTGGCCGTTGTCTGGGCCTGGGAATCAGCGGGTTGTGTTTGAGTGTCTGAGGGTTGCGCTTGAGCACTTGAGGATGGACTGGTTTGTGCGCTGGTTTGCGCGACCGCCGGGTACCCCAAGGCGGCCGCAAGAAGCAGCGCCGAAATTGCCGAGGGTGTAAGAAATGTCTTCAATCTGGTCTTTTCAGTCTCTTCAGTCATCATGATCTGCATTCCTTATGTATGTTCCCGAAAAAAACACACGTTCGGAGGCCGCGCAGCATCCTGTATGGCTATCCATAGTGCATTCAGTTTGCCAAACCACTCTGGAGTGGTTGCTGTTGAATTAAATCGTTCTAATTAAGTCATTTCCATAGAAATTAGGCCGATACCCGGAAGATTGGTACCGTGTAAAAAACACTCGGCAGCCCATTTGTCGACAGCTGGGAGGAAAATTTTGCGCTGTCAGGACGGATTTACGAGGGATTTAATTCATTGTTTTGCCGTGTAGAACCTGGGCGAGGTGCAAGGCGCGGCGGGGTGAGTTTTGGGCGATCTGCTCGCGGCAACTGAATCCGTCAGCGATGAGGATGGCGTCTGGTGCAGCGGCGCGGATGGCGGGCAACAGCACGCGCTCGGCCAGCGTCTGGGAGATGGCGAATTTGTCCTTTTCAAAGCCGAAGGATCCGGCCATACCGCAGCATCCAGAGTCGAGGAGGGTTACCTGGGCACCTGTACGCTCAAGGAGTTCGACCTCGGATTTCATCTTCGTGAGCGATTTCTGATGGCAGTGACCGTGCAGAATGACGGAACAGCCGGAAAGATCAGGCGGCTGGTAGTCCGGTGACTCGCGGAGGAGGAAATCACTGAGCAGGAAGCTTTGCTCGCGCAGGCGCTGGGCCCGGGTACTCGTGGGGAAGAAATTGCGAAGTTCGTCGCGGAAGACGCTGGCGCAGGAGGGTTCGAGAAAAATGAAGGGCCGGCCAGCATCGATTTCTGGAGCGAACCTTTCCATGACGCGTTCGAGGTAGGCGCGGGCTTCAGTCAGGAATCCAAAATCATAGAGCGGACGGCCGCAGCAGATATGCTCCCTAGGGACCCGAACGCTATAGTTAGCGCCGGCGAGGATGCTGTGGGCGGCGGCGAGAGCCTCGGGGTGGTAGTAGTTGTTCCAGGTATCAGGCCACAGGACGACGGTCTGCCTGGCATCTGAGGGCGTTTGCGGCTTATACGAACTCTGGAAGCTGCGCGAGGCGAATCGCGGCAGGTTGCGCTGCGGTGGGATACCGAGCAAGGCCCTTACCGCATGGCTCAGACCGGGCAGCCGCAGGGGAAGATTCGCGAGATATGGGGTGATGCGAGGGACGAGGGATGCCCCGCGCGCCCACTTGTCCATGAATCCGAAGCCGTAGTGACGTAGAGGGCGGCGCTGAGCCTGGTAATAGTGGGCGAGAAATTCAGCCTTGTAGGTGGCGAGGTCGACATTGACGGGGCACTCGGTTTTGCAGGCCTTGCAAGAGAGGCAGAGGTCGAGGGCTTCGTGAACAGCCTCGCTCTGCCAGTCGCGGTCGAGAATATCGCCTTCAAGCATCTCCCAGAGAAGGTGGGCGCGGCCGCGGGTGGAATGCCTTTCCTCCTGCGTGGCCATGTAGCTGGGACACATTGTTCCTGGGCCCTGTTTGCGGCAGGCTCCAACGCCGACGCAGCGCAGGGTGGCCTCGGAGAGTGAGCCTTTGTCGTCCGGAAACTGGAAGAACGTTTCCTGACGATGGGATTTGTAACCGTCACCGAGACGTAATTTTTCTGCCGGGTCATAGACCGCGACGGGATCGACGAGATGGCCGGGATTCATCCTGTTGTCCGGATCCCATAGCGCCTTGAATTCAAGAAAGGCCTGCATCAGCTCGCGGCCGAACATCTTTGGCAACAGCGCCGAACGAGCTTTGCCGTCTCCGTGCTCTCCGGATATGGACCCGCCGTGCGCGATGACGATGTCGGTGGCGCGATCGATGAATTCGCGGAACGCTCGAATGCCAGGTGCGCTTTCGAGGTCGAAGTTGATGCGCAGATGGACGCAGCCCTGACCGAAGTGTCCGTACATGGGGCTGCGGTAGCCGTATTCGCCCATGAGCGCGAAAAGTTGGCGCAGATAGGAGCCTAGTTTTTCGGGCGGTACGGCGGCGTCTTCCCAGCCCTCCCAGCCGTGCGGCTCTCCGGGCACGAAGACGGTGGCCCCGAGGGCGGACTCGCGCACGTGCCAGATGCGGGAAGCGTCCGCGGGCGAGTAGAGGCGCGCTGACAGAGCGGATGATTGCGTTCGTATATCTACGAGGAAGCGGTTGGCCTGGGCAAGAACTTCTTCCTCGGTGGATGCGCCGAACTCTACAAGGAGAAGGGCATTGCCGGGCGGGAGCAGGGCGATGTCGTCTTCGGCTAGACCTTTGCGGAGCATGAAGCCGGTGAGCACGGTGTCTATCCCTTCGAGGCCGATGGGGTTGTACTCGAGGATGAAGGGGACGTGATCGGCGGCGATAAAGGCGTCGGCGAATCCCACCACCACCAGCCTGCGGCAGGGCGGGCTGTGCTTAAGGTCGAGGGTAGCACGGAGGACCGTAACGCAGGTGCCTTCGCTGCCTACCAAGGAGCGCGCCACATGGAAGCCGTTCTCCGGCAGAAGCTCGTCGAGATTATATCCGGAGACGCGGCGCGGGATGCGCGGAAAGCGTTCGCGGATTAAGTGTTGGTATTTGTTACAAATGCGCGCGAGGCCTGCATATATCTGCGCCGGACGGCCTCCGGCGGCGATGATTCGCTGGAATTCTTCGTCGCTCGTGACGCCGACGGTCATGCGCGTGCCGTCGTAGAGCAGGACATCGAGCGAGCGGATATTGTCGACGGTCTTGCCGCCCATAAGGGCGTGGGTTCCGCAGGAGTTGTTGCCGATCATGCCGCCGAGGGTGCAGCGGGAGTGCGTGGCGGGATCGGGCGCGAAGGTGAGGTGATGGAATTCAGCAGCTTCGCGCACGCGATCAAGGACGATGCCGGGCTCGACGGTGGCAAGGCGCGCTTGCGGGTCTAGCGAAAGGATGGACCGCATGGAGTGGGAAAAATCGAGGACAACGGCGACGTTACAGCACTGTCCAGAAAGGCTTGTGCCTGCTCCGCGAGCGAGTATTGGTGCGCCGAGTTCGCGGCAGGCGGCGAAGGTGGCTTCGACGTCGCCGATGTCGCGCGGGAGGACGACGCCGATGGGGACCTGGCGATAGTTTGAGGCGTCGGTTGCGTAGAGCGCGCGTCCGCCGGGATCGAAGTGGACTTCGCCCTGGATACGGGATTTGATCCGAGCCTCGAGCTCACGCGCAGCGGCGAATTTTTCGTGAGGGTGGCGGGAGTTCTCGAGGATGGGAAAGGGTGACGACATGGGTTAGGCTTCGAGCGGAAGATAGTCGCTGGGCTGGGTTTGGTCAACAGGGTGCTCGCTATGCATCGCATCGAGCAACACAGTGACGCCTGCGGAAACGATCAGATTGGCCAGCAACGCGGGAATGGCTGCATAGACGATGAAGACGTGGGTTCCGATGTGAAAGGGGAAGAGCGAGCTTTTGAGATTCCGCGCGAAGGCGAGGCCAGTGCCGGTGGCCATGCCAGCTGCCCATCCCCAAAGTAGTGCACGGCCATGAAACCAGCGGGTGAAGAGGCCGAGGACGACGGCGGGAAAGAGCTGGGCGATCCAGATGCCGCCGAGGAGCTGCAGTTCGATGGCGTATTGGGCGCGGACGAAGAGGACGAAGGCGAGCGCTCCGAACTTCAGAAATAGAGAAACGAGCTTGGCGTGGGTCGATTCCTGCTTAGGCGTCATGGGTGTACGACGCAACTCACCGTACAGATTGCGTGTAAAGAGATTGGACGCGGCAATAGACATGATGGCCGCCGGGACGAGCGCGCCGACTCCGATAGCGGCGAGGCAGAAGCCGGCGAACCAGCCGGGGAACATTTGGACGAAGAGCAACGGGACAACGCTGGAGGTGTTAGCTGTATGGATGCCGGCGGCGATGGCCATGTAACCGAGCAGCGCAATCAGGGCGAGCAGGAGGTTGTAGGCGGGCATGAGCGCCGCGTTACGGCGAATGATGCGCCCGCTGCCGGCACTGAGGACTCCGGTTGCGGTGTGCGGGTAGAGCACGATGGCGATTGCGGATCCGAAGGCAAGGGTGACGTAGCTAAGATATTGCGGTGGCCTGAGAATGATGGATGCCGCGGGCTGGCGCGCAGCGAGCGCCGTGTCCGCAACTGCAAAGATGTGTCTGTAGCCGCCGAGTTTGGCGGGAAGAATGACGATAGCGGCGAGGACCATGATGTAGAGCATCACGTCCTTGACGATGGCGATGGCGGCGGGAGCGCGCAGGCCGCTGGTGTACGTGTAAGCCGCAAGAATGGCGAAGGCGGCGACCAGCGGCCATTCTCCGCTGATGCCGAGCGCGGCGATGACTTCTCGCAGACCGACTAATTGGAGCGCGATATACGGCATGGTGGCGAGGATGCCGGTAAAAGCCAGCGCCATCGATAGTGCACGGCTGCCGTGGCGGCCGCGGGCGAAGTCGGCCAGGGTTACGTAACCGTGACGTCGACTGACATTCCACAGGCGCGGCAGCACGAACATCATGTAGGGAAATATAAAGATGCAGTAGGGAATGGCGAAAAAGCCGGGTGCACCGGCGCCGAAGAGCGCGGCGGGTACGGCGATGACCGTGTAAGCGGTGTAAAAGTCGCCGCCGATCAGGAACCAGGTAATCAGCGTCCCGAAGCGGCGACCGGCGAGCCCCCACTCCTCGAGGCTGTTGAGGTCGGCGCGCTTCCAGCGCGCGGCGAAGAAGCCGGCCACCGTTACCAGCAGAAAAAAGACGCAGAATACGGCGATGGCAACAGCGTGCGTGAAAGAGGCCATAGAGTCGGGTGGAGGTTATCTTATAGGGTGTAGGGGATAGGGGGTAGGGTGTAGCGAAGAATCGCTATTTTTATCCCCTACACACTACTTTCCCCGTACTACCGGAGTAGTCCCGTGCTTGGCCATTCATAGACGACCACGCCTAGGTCATTCAGCACCTGCATGGCGGTCTCGACGTTGCGACGGACCTGAATGCGGTCGGCGCGCGCGGCGACCACGTCTTCTTCGACGGCGACGACTCGGCCATAGGGCCACACGTTTTCGGGCAGTGAGGCGAGAGCCTCGGGAAGCTCCGAGAGGCGCAGCACAAGCTCGCGCTTGCGGGCATTCGGGGGATGCATCAGGCCGCCCGGCGCCAGATCGCTCTGCGGGGGCTCGGGGTACATGATGCGTAGGGTCACGGTCTTTTTGCCGACGATGAGGAAGGGATTGCCCCAGCTCTCGCGCGTGTGAATGGCCAGGTAGCGGCTCTTCGCAGGCGGGGGAATCTGATCGAGTTGCTGGCGGTTAGTGTCAACCTGCTGGGCGGCAGCCTTTTCCTCCTGTGGCGTGGGTTTGGGGGCAGGGTTTTCGGCCTGGTTGCCGGATGAACAGGCGCTGAGCGTGGCGGCGAGCGCCAGCGTGATGGATAACAGACGGAATCGATTCATGATGCAGCTACGGTGAGCGCCGGGCAGCCCCAGCATATCAGGGAATAGGGCTGGGAATGGCGTGGGTTGAACGCAAATTCCGCCGGTGCTTATCTTCCTTGCCAACTAGGAACACGCTTTTCCAAAAAAGCACGCGTGCCCTCGGCCTTGTCGGCGGTTCCGCAACACAAACCAAAGAGCGCGGCTTCGTGAGCCAAGGCCTGATTGAGGGGCAGGTCGTATCCGGCGTGGACGGCTTCGAGACACTTCTCGATGGCCCGCGGGGCCTGGGCGGCGATGGTTTTGGCGATCCGCTCGGCGCGCGGGAGAAGATCGGCCGGCGGGACGACTTCTTCGACGAGGCCGATGCGCAGAGCTTCCGTTGCGGGAATGATGTCGCCGGTGAGCAACAGGCGGAGCGCTGCGCCCTTGCCGACGAGGCGCGGGAGGCGCTGCGATCCTCCGTAGCCGGGGATGAGGCCTAGCTTGACTTCGGGCTGGCCGAATTTTGCCGTGTCGCTGGCGATGCGGAAGGTGCAGGCGAGGGCGAGTTCGCAGCCGCCACCGAGGGCGAATCCGTTGACGCAGGCGATGACGGGCTTGCCGCAGTTCTCGATGCGGTCGAAGAGGTGCTGGCCGCACTGCGAAAGCGCCTGACCTTCGATGGCTGAAACCTGGGTCAGCTCCTGTATGTCGGCTCCGGCAGCGAATGCTCTTTCTCCGGAGCCGGTGAGCAGGATGGCGCGGACGGCGCTGTTCGAGACGAGTTTTTCGAGGGCGGCGCTGAGCTCACGGAAGGTGGCTGCGTTGAGCGCGTTGAGGACCTTGGGACGGTTCAGGGTGAGGATGGCAATGGGCTCTCGGACTTCGACGAGGATGTTTTCGTAGGACGTTTCTTCGGTCATGGGTGAACGGGTGAGAATAGCATGATCACCATGAAATGAGGAGCAAGGTACGTCACCGATCGCTCATTTCATTACGTCAGCTCCCCCGGGTTAGAAGAGTTTTAAGAGAACACTGCCAATTGCTGGATAGTTATAAGCAAGCCAGGTAAGGACGGGTACCGCACCAAAGGACGCGACTCGCAGGTAGAAGTCCCAACCCAGTTCGTTCGGCTTTTTGTCGGTGATCCAGTTCAGGATGGGATCGCGGTGCATCTGGGCGAACACCCTGAGAATGACGACGCAAAAAACAACAAACAGAATCGTAAACAGCCAGTTGATAAGCTGCCGGGGCTCAAATGGATATGAGTTCCACGCGACGATCGCCAGGGCAAATGACGCCACGAGTGCGCTTGCTATCGCGCGCAATCATAAGGCAGAAGAAGGTTCTTGGTTACACAAATTGCTGATGGCTTTGAGATTATTTTCGGCTGTTACCTATGTGGCAGACTTCTCCGCGGAGTTCGTGAGGGCTCCGCGGTGGCTATCCTCGGTACCCCATCCCGACTAGCACGCCGCGCATGTAGGCGAAGCTTTTGATCATGCCGGGCATGGGGTCGTCGGGGTGGATTTCGTATTCGAGGTCGACGTAGTCGGGGTACTTGATCGCGATCAGGGCTGCGAAGATGCCGCGGACGGGCATGATGCCGTCGCCGACGGCGACCTGGCTCTCCTTGCTGGTGAAATCGGTGAGGTCCTTCATGTGCATGTTGAAGAGGCGCGGGCCGGCGGCGTAGATGGCCTCGACTACATCGGTTCCGGCGCGGACGCAGTGGCCAACGTCGATGCAGCAGCCCATGCGCGGGTCCATGCTGCCGACTGCCTTGAGGACGTTGAGGGGCGACGGCCAGAACTTGTTCTCTGGTCCGTGGTTATGGATGGCGAAGCGGATGTCATACTGCCTGGCGAACTTTTCGATGCGCGGGAGGGTTGCGGGCGCAGGGTCGCTGGCGACGATAACGCTGACTCCGGCGCGCCTGGCGTAGTCGAACTTGGAGCGGATGTCGTCGTCTTCGTCCTTGAGGAAATTGACGGCGCCGACGGCGGTGAGCCGGATGCCGGCGGCGGTGTAGTCGGCTACGGCCTGCGTGGTAGCCTCGGGCGGAGTGATGGGGAGATGGTCCTTCACGTCCTTGGCGTTGAGGGTTGAGACCTTGAGCGTCTTGAGGTCTTGAATAACCTGGGCGCGGTCGAAATTGCGCAGCGAATAACTGGCGACGCCGAGCCTGATGGGCAAGGGCTGGAGCGTGTCCGGCTTTGGCTGCGCGAAGAGCGGAAGGGTTGGGGCCGATGCGGCGGCGGCGGCCATGGCGCTGCTGCGGAGGAAGTGTCTACGAGTGGTGAAGCCGGGGGCTATGGTTGGCATGACGGAGGCCATGATAATTTTCTAAGCCGCTGCTTGTCTAAATGAAAGCAGATCCCTCGACTTCGCTGCGCTCCGCTCGGTGTGCGTCGTTTCCGGACTGGCCCTGTTGACGATGGTAACAATTGACGGACTGCGAATCCGCGAAAACAGGCGTTGGGCGAGATGTCGAGCAGTTGCAGAGCGAACCAGGGCTTGTCGTCATTGACGCGCAACGCTACTGGTCACGCTATTCGGCACGTGGCCTGCGCGATCCACTGGTTGCCGATCCGCAAGTCCTATTAGCAGAATTTCAACTTTCGCCCCGGGAAGTCACAGAGCTTGGGAGTCGTATTTGTCGCTTGACCCGCATTTTCAGGTATGAGGAGGTTGGAGGACAAGTTGGCGCTCCTCGCTAATCGTTGAATATGAGATCGTTCCAGCCGCTCCCACCCACCACCGCTCGTAAGCCAATTCTAATCGTTGTCGACGGGGTGAAAGCCGCTGTCATCGGTGTACTCGTACCATTTGATTCCGACGGCTGCAATCCTAGTCACCCGTAATCGTGCCGTTGTTTAAGCGCGGGCCCAAACACATTCAACTGGGCTGAAATCGCGACGTTCCGTGTCCCAAAGCCGTCAACGGTGAGGTAGATGCGCTGCTCATTTCCGCTCGAGTCGTAGTGTTGTCGAACCAGAACCCTTGGATCCGATAGGTCGCCATCCGGGCTGCATCCTTTAAAACGCGCTTCAGTTTACACCTGGGATGGGGGCGCTTCTCAATGGCGCTTGCATATCTATCCGGCAGCGGGTGCTTTTATTTGTGCCAAAGACCCTTCGCGAATCGATCTTTTCAAGTGCTTGAGACTGGAGCTATAAGTTTGCTGAGCGATTGCCCGTAATGAGGCGGAGAAGAAGAGTGAGGATGACTGCTCCAATGACGGCGATGACGATGCTCATAATGAGACCGTGTTCGCCGATACCGCCGAAGCCTAGGTGACTCGAAATGAAGCCCCCGATCAAAGCACCAACAAGCCCTACCACCATATCCATGATGGTGCCAAACCCCGAACCCTTCATGAGCTTGCCGGTAAGCCAGCCTGCGATGAGGCCGATGATAATCCACGCGATGATGCCATGACCCATAACGTATTTCTCCCTGTGGCCGAAATCGTACGCGAGAAAGGAAAATGTAACAAGCATCATCTGCCGCGTCACATCAGCAGCCTTGCATTCGCGTTCACAGGCTGCTGCGCTAGCCTGAGGCTGTATTCGCGCCCTGTTGAACAGGGCTTAGTCTGAGCCAAAAAGCCTTCTGCGGCTAAGGGAATGGGAGTGCTTCAATCCACGCTGGCTTGTTTACAGATGAGTAATCGGTTCGGCCAGTGCCTGAAGGAAATGTTTTTGAAAAGCGCTCTAGCACGAGTCACCTGCCGCGCGTGCGGTCCGATGTCAAAGCCCCTCAATTGTCGTCCGCAAGCATCTTGCGAACAAGATATGAAAACATCTCTTCCACACCTTTTC
Source organism: Silvibacterium sp. (assembly GCA_049588475.1). Taxonomy (GTDB): domain Bacteria; phylum Acidobacteriota; class Terriglobia; order Terriglobales; family Acidobacteriaceae; genus Silvibacterium. The sequence continues at coordinate 63,380 of JBAVYX010000377.1, forward strand.
CTGTTTTGGCACTAGTTGTAAATGTGGTCAGCCCCGAATAGCCCTGGTTTGCAAGCCCGTCAATATCAACTTGCCACTCGTCGTGCAGGTCAACTTTATTAACCGCCAGGACGGCTGGAATTTGTCCTTCCGCGAACCGGTGCCTCATACCTATCGCGGTTTCCAATGAGGTGGCACGGCAACCATCCGCTACAAGGATCAGGCCGCTGGCGCCGGTCACCATATTGGCTCGTATGGGATGACCTTCTTCTTCGCCCTCAAGGTCCCAGATAATAAGCGTGACTTCCTGGTCCCCCACGCTCACAACCTTCTTACTAATCTTGACGCCTATCGTAGTGAGATAGGAATCCGAGAAGATGCTTTGTATGTAACGCCTGACAAGGCTGGTTTTTCCGACGCCAGCTACGCCAAGAAGACAAATCTTTCTTTGGATCATTGGACCCTTATCTGGAGGTGACTGCCGATCATCATTGTCCTTCTGTTGTTTCCTGTCAGCCGCTAGCTCGGCAAGAGCGAGTAGCCCTTTCATTGCATCCTCAAAACCATTCTCACCGAGCGTAATTGAATTCAACTTTGCGATCCGATGCAGAGAAGGAGGCAGATCGCCTTTTTGCGGCATCGAACAACCGCCGACTAGAACTGGTACCACGCGGACGCCGCTATTGATCGCGGTGAGTATCTCACACCTCACCAGATCGTCAGGCTTGTCCAGCCGAAAGCCTCCGTCTGCACCAGCGGAGATGCACCAGTTGTTGCCGATGATGGCCAACAGTAGATGTGCCGAACTGATCTCGCGGTTAATCACTCTGACATAATTGTCGCCTGGCGCAATGGCCGCGACATCCATGAAGACGGAGCCGTCGGGCAATCTTGACTTCAGCCAACCGTAAATCCGATTGGCGTACGCCGCGCTGTCTTCTCTGCGGTAACTAATAAAGATACGCGCCATGCGGATTCTCTCAGCCGACCGTTCGTTGCTAGTCTTTATGCATTTGGGCGAGGTAGGTACTAACTGCAGCAGAAAACCCCACTACCAACTCGGCTTCATCTCGGTTTGGCTCGCGCCCTTCTTCGACATGGCGGGCCTTGTTTGAGGCATAGCCCTAGACTTGCGAGAGGGCCGTAGCCAGTAGCTTCGTCAGCAGACCAGGATTGCGTTTGGATTTCGCCAAGCGTTATTTTGGGATCTCCTGTCACGTCGCGCGCCTGGCTCAATCTCCATAGCTAAACAGCTCTTCCTGAAACTGCTCATCTCCCTCTTCTTACCCTCTTTAAATGCGACAGCCGGAATTTCAGTGCAATGACATTGTATGTAAAACCCCGGAAGAGCGTTGAAAAAGAAGGAGAGCCAATCCGGGTTTTAAGTGCAGCGTGACACTAGCATTTGAGAGGCAAGGCGGACGCAAGATGGCAGAAAATGTCGGAATGGCGTCTTTTCAGACGCCGCAATTTTGCATAGCCTCTGAGAATCGTAGGTGCCATGAAAGGTCGGCGCAGGATTGACTTTCTTGTCTTCGACGGCATTACCGCCTTGGACCTTGTCCCGTATTGTTCAAAATTCTGGAGATGCCATTCCGTGCGGTTCGGGCTCATTTCCATGAGCCGAACTGCTCGTGTTGACATCCGACCCGAGTCGTGCAAAGCTTAGGTCGGATGACTACCCAAAAGAGTACCGACGACCGTATTGCCCTATTGCAGGGAACCCTCGACCTGCTCATTCTCAAAACCCTAGTACTGGGCCCGTGCCATGGCCAGGGAGTAGCTCGGTCGATCCAACGTCAGTCGGAAGAGGTCTTTTTCGTCGATCACGGATCGCTTTATTTAGCCCTGCAGCGGCTCGAAGATAAGAAATGGATCAGCGCAAAGTGGGGGGTTAGCGAGAACAACCGAAAAGCGCGATTTTATTCGCTGACCGCAAAGGGTCGAGAGCAGCTCGTGGAGAAGGCCAGCGAATGGCAGCGACTGACCCGCGCGATGGAATTGATTCTGAGTGGCAACACGGGGCCGAGCGGTGAGGAGGCGTAGCATGTTCAAACGCAAGCGCAGCACGGAGGATTTCGCCGAGGAGATTAAGGCGCATCTCGAACTCGAAGCCGACGACCTCAAACGTGAAGGCGTGAGCGAAGAGGAGGCGCGACGCACGGCGAGGGTCGAGTTCGGCAGCGTGAGCGCGGCGAAGGAGCGTTTCTACCTTAGAAAGCGCGTGGTGTGGTTCGACAACCTGGTGCAGGATACACGGTTTGCGATTCGTCAGCTTGCCAAGAATCCCGGCTTCACCGCTACCGCGATCATTGTTCTGGCAATCGGCATTGGAGCCTGCGTCGCAATTTTCGCCTTTGTCGATGCGGCGCTGCTGGAGCCGCTTCCGTATGCAAACCCCAACCAGCTGATGTCGGTAAACGAAAGCAGCGTTGAGTCGCCACGCTGGCCGCTCTCCTATCCGGACTATCTGGACTGGCAGCGGCTGAATAAATCCTTCAGTTCGCTGGATGTGTTCGGCTGGAGCGGCTATCTCCTCCGGACTTCCATCGGCGCCGAGCCGGTGCAGGCCATGCGTGTGAGCGGCGGCTTCTTCAAAACACTCGGCGTGCATCCCATGCTCGGGCGCGATTTCAACCCCGGCGAGGATCGGCTGGGCGGCCCAAACCTCGTGCTCCTAAGTTATGGCGCATACCTCCATCGTTTCGGCGCGCGGCCCGATCTGGTGGGGCAGACCGTGGACCTGGACAATAACGCTTACACCATCATCGGCGTTCTGCCCCGCGAATTTTCATTCGCACCGGGCGGCAACGCGGAGTTCTGGGTTCCCATCAATGTTTTAAGCCCTCACGAGCAGACGCGAAATTTCTATAACTTCATGGGAATCGGAAGGCTGCGCGACGGCGTTACCATTCTGGCGGCGCAGTCCGAAATGACTGCCATCTCAAAGCAGCTCCAGCGGCAATATGGCATAACCGGCCGCGACCTGAGCGCCAAAGTTCTTCCTCTCTCTGAGGTGATCGTCGGTGACGTGCGGCCTATACTCCTGGCGCTGCTCGGAGGGGCCGGCCTGCTCTTGCTGATTGCCTGCGTCAACGTCGCCAGCCTCATACTCCTCCGCTCCGAGAGCCGCAGGCGCGAGATCGCCGTTAGAGGCGCACTGGGCGCTACTCCGTTGCGGCTGGTGCGCCAGTTTGTCACCGAAGGGCTCTTGCTTGCCCTCTTCGGCGGCCTGGCAGGCGTTATCGTTGCTGCCGGAATCATGAAGCTCCTTGGCCGGCTAGTCCCCAAAGATATGGCGTCCAACATGCCGTTCCTGGAAGGCGTCGGCCTGAATGCGCACACCGGCGCGTTTGCCGCCGCAGTCGCATTGTTCGCCGCCTTGTTGCTCGCCGCTACGCCCGTTTTGCGCCTCTCATTCCAGAAAGTGAGCGACGGACTGGCCGACGGAGACCGCGGTGCCGCCAGCCGGCTCTGGCGCAGGCTCGGCGCGAACCTGGTGGTTGTTGAACTGGCAATCGCGGTGGTGCTGCTGGCTGGTGCGGGGCTGCTTGGGCAGAGCCTCTATCGCCTGCTGCACGTGCCGTTGGGTTTTGATCCAAACCATCTCGCCACCGTGCGGGTCATGGCTCCCGGCACGGTATATCAAAGTGACGAGCAGACCGTAGCACTCTATCGTGAAATTGTCCGTCGCGTCTCAAGCCTGCCCGGCGTGGAGTCGGTCGGGATGACGAGCATGCTTCCGGTGCAATGTAACTGCGCCATCGACAGGATCCACTTCCCGGGGAGGCAGTACCACGGCGAACATAACGACGTGGACGAGCGGCATGTGAGCGCGGCCTATCTAGCCACACTCAAGACGAGGCTGCTGCGCGGCCGGTTCTTCACCGAAGCCGACGACGTTTCCATGCCCGGAGTGGCCGTGATCAATCAGGCGCTAGCCCGAAAGTATTTCCCCGGCCAGGATCCTATTGGCCAGCGGATCGCCGATGACGAAGGCGGGATTCCGTCCACCTGGGAGATTGTCGGCGTCGTTGACGACCTTCGTGAGGGCCCGCTCGATGGCGACACCTGGCCCGCGGAGTATTTCCCCATCAACCAGACACGCGACCACTATTTCAACCTTGCCATACGCACGCAGCAGGATGCGGGCGCGCTCCTGCCCGAGTTGGTCAACACCTTGCATCAGATCGACCTGAACCTGGGCGTATCCGACGAAGCGGCCATGAACGAGAAGATTGGCGTCACCCAGGCGGCGCTTCTCCATCGCTTTTCGGCTTGGCTGGTTAGCGGATTCGCGGCGATGGCGATGGTGTTGGGCGTGGTCGGGCTGTACGGCGTAATCTCCTACTCGGTGGGCCAGCGGACGCGCGAGATTGGCGTGCGCATGGCAATGGGCGCCCAGCGCGGTTCGGTGTACTCGCTCGTCATGCGGCAAGCAGGATGGCTGACCGCCGTAGGGCTGGCAATCGGACTGGTCTGCTCAGTGGGCGCGTCGCTGCTCATACGCAACCTGTTGTTCGGGGTGCAGGCGTGGAACGCACCGACTCTGAGTTTCGTGGCCATGTTGCTGGGGCTCGCGTCGATGGCGGCGGCTTTCGTGCCGGCACGACGCGCTGCGTCTGTGAATCCGGTGGAGGCGCTGCGCGCCGAGTAGTGAGACGCGATGGAATTGATCTGAGCGCGACGCGGGGCTCCGCGAGAGGTTGCGTGGCAAGAAGGCATTGATATGTTCAAACGCAAGCGCAGCGCGGAGGATTTCGCTGAAGAGATCAAGGCGCATCTGGAACTCGAAGCCGATGAGCTAAGGCGCGAAGGCATGGCCGAAGACGAAGCGCGCCGGAAGGCGAGGGTCGAGTTCGGCAACGCGCAAGCGGCGCAGGAGCGCTTCTATCTCAGGAGTCGCGTCGAATGGCTCGACAATCTGGTGCGCGATATGCGGTTTGCATTCCGCCAGTTGGTAAAGAATCCAGGCTTCTCTTTCGCCGCGATCGTGGTGTTGGCGCTTGGCATCGGCGCATGCGTCGCGGTCTTTGCCTTTGTCGATGCCGCACTGATCAAGCCGCTGCCGTACGCAGACCCGCAAGGATTGGTGCACGTAACGGAAAGCGACGTGGCTGCTCCCAAAGTGAACATTTCTTACCTGGATTATCTGGACTGGAAGAGGCTGAACACGACCCTCAGTTCCATGGATGTCTTCACGGGATGGGACGCGTTGCTGAGCACGCCCACCGGCACTGAGTCCGTGCCGGCCGAGGTGGCGAGCGCCGGATTCTTTCGCACCCTGGGCGTGGCTCCCGTGTTGGGCCGCGACTTTCATCCCGGCGAGGACTCGCCGTCCGGGCCGAACGTAGTGGTGATCGGTTACGGATTCTGGCAGCGGCGATTTGGAGGTAGGAATGACGTGATCGGGCAATCGGTGAAACTGAGTGGTGTTCTCCACACAGTGATCGGCGTGCTGCCCAAAGACTTCGAATTTGCGCTCGGGTATAGCCCGGAGATTTGGGCGGCGATGAAGCCGGATAACGACTGCGAAAGGCACCGCGACTGCCACAACCTCTATGCAGTCGGGCGTCTCAAAGACGGAGTCTCGGTGCGGACGGCATTGGCGAACATGCAGTCGATTGCGCGGCAGTTGGAGAACCAGTATCCGGACTCGAACCGCGGTCGCGGGGCCAGCGTGATGCTCTTGTCGGAGATGATCGTTGGAGAGATTCGTCCCATTCTACTGCTGCTGCTGAGCGGCGCAGGCCTCTTGCTGTTGATTGCGTGCGTGAACGTATCGAGCCTGCTGGTGGTGCGCTCCGAGAGCCGGAAGCGCGAAATCGCAGTGCGCGGCGCGCTGGGCGCTTCGCGTGGCCGCCTCGCCGGTCAGTTCATAACGGAAGGAATGGTGCTGGTGGTTGGCGGCGCGGCAGCCGGTCTGGCCTTCGCGGATGGGGCCATGCAAATCCTGAGCCGCCTCATCTCGAAGCAGATGATTGCCAGGATGCCCTATCTTCGTGGCCTGGGGTTGAATCCACACGTGCTGGTATTCGCGGGAATTTTGGCTCTGCTCGCGTCCTTGTTGTTTTCGGTAGCGCAGATTCCTTATCTTTTGTCTTCTGACATCCGCGATGGCCTGACCGAAGGAGGCCGGGGCTCCGCGGGAACGCTGTGGCGCAGAATAGGAGGACGCCTGGTGGTGATTGAACTTGCCACCACAATGGTGCTTCTCACCGGAGCAGGTCTGCTGGGCAAGAGCCTCTACCGGCTGTTGCATGTGGACGTGGGATTCCAGGTTAACCATCTGGCCACGCTGAACGTCCGGCTACCGGGCACGCAGTTTCCCGGGGACCCAGAGCAAGTCGCCTTTACCCGCCGAATGTTGGAACGGGTCGAGGCATGCCCGGGGTGCGGGCTGCGGGCGTCACCAGCGTGTTGCCGGTAAGCTGCACCTGCAACACGGACTGGGTCCGGATTGCAGGCAGGCCGTATGACGGCAATCACATTACGGTCATTGAACGAGATGTGAGCGCAGGATTTTTCAACACCCTGCACGCGAAGCTTCTGGCCGGCCGCTACTTCACCGATGGAGATGACGCGTCGAAACCCAAAGTCGTTGTGATCAACCGCGCTTTTGCGCGAAAGTATTTTCCCGGAGAAGACCCTTTAGGAAAGCAGATTGGCGACTCCACACTGAGTCCGGCGTCGACCAAGCAGATCGTTGGGGTGGTGGAGGATTTCAAGGATGGGTCGCTCGACGACGAGCAATGGCCGGCGGTGTACTATCCCTTCAACCAGGACGCGTCTTCCGGATATGTCCTGATCGTTCGCACCTCCCAGGACGAGCGAAGTATTCTGCCGGCCCTTACGGCCGCCATTCATCAACTCAACCTGGATGTGGGAGTTGAACAAGAGTCGACGATGAGCGATCAGATCAACGATTCGCAGACAGCCTATTTTCATCGTTCAACGGCTTATCTGGTCGGAGGCTTTGCGGCGTTGGCGTTGGTTCTGAGCGCAGTCGGTCTATATGGCGTGATTGCATACTCAGTGAGCCAGCGGACACGGGAAATCGGCGTGCGGATGGCGCTCGGCGCGCAGCGCTGGTCAGTTCACCGGCTGGTGTTGCAAGAGGCCGCTTGGCTGGCTGCAGCGGGAATCGCAATCGGAGCAGTTTGCTCCCTGGCCTTCGGGGGGCTCTTGCGAGGAATGCTGTTCGGAGTGCGGGCGTGGGATCTTCCGACTCTTGCGACAGTAGCCATAGTGCTTGGAGTTTTGGCGCTCTTCGCTAGTTATATTCCCGCGCATCGCGCCGCGTCGGTGAATCCAGTGGAAGCGCTCCGCGCCGAGTGACCTGGGCGGTGGTGGATAGCCAGTTTTCAACTTTCGCTAAATCTAGTGCCGTATCGACCGCGATCATAGCTGACTGACTTCCTCGCCACATCGTCGGTTCAACACTCCCTGGATGCCAGGCGATTTCGGACCTTCCTTTGGCAGAGCATAGTATCGCCTTAGCGTTTCATCCAACACAGCCGCAAGCGCCTAAGGTGGTTATGAACTGATCCGGTCAGATCCGGTCGATACCTGCCAGATGCATAGCCTTTTGCGGCTCTGGGTTGACCATAAACCATTTCCACACGCTGCCACTGCGCAGGTTCTCGGCGCTGAGTAGCGTCATACCCACGTCAAGGCCGAGAGTATCGGTGGAAACCCAGCTCGTCAGGGGATTGAAAGCGTCAGCAAAGCCATACTTGCTCCAGATTGTAGAACCGTACTTCTCCTTCATGGCGTGCATTGCGGAGATGCAGATGTCGGGCGTCAGCATCAGCGAACCGCCGGCTGCGCACGGCACTACTGTGCCGTCGATCTTCGAATGCATCGGAGGACCTCCCCAAGCCCTGTAACCTGTCGGGCTCGAGGAGCTGGTGATGCCCCACACATCCCGCGTGTAATCAGGGAACTGCCTGGCCAGATCAGTGAAACACCATTCACGGTGTGCCCGCGTGGCGATCTGGCAATTGGCGAACCAATCTACCCTAGTGCAGCGATTCTCGCGCCGACCGCGGAAGTCGATCCATGCGAAAGGATACTGGTAAGTCCAAAGCAGGGAGTTCCCGATGTAGTTGTACTGCCCATAGATGTTCGGGGTGCGCTCCCAGGCATACCAGGCATCTGGAGGCAGTGGATGTGTGGGTGATCCGATGCCAAGCAGATACATCGCCGCCAACTGACAGTACTTGTCATAACGGAATTTGATGAAGCCTTCGGGAAGCCATCCGTGCGAGAGCAGCTTGCCATCGCCGTCGGTCATCCAGGGGAAGTCATATCGGCTGTACAGCAGCGTTGCCAAGTCCCCAATTTCATGATCTTCATGAAAGTACTGTCGGCACGTTAATGCTCCAGCCAACAGCCAGATGCTGTCGCTGGTGGACATCTCCACGTCTTTCCAGCGCTGGCCGGTGTGAACGTCGATGAAGTGGTAGAACCAGCCACGCTCGCAGAATACCTTGCCGTTGGTATAGCTTCGCAGCGCGCGCCGAACGAGATTTTTGGCCTGGGCACGAGGAATCCACTTGCGCTCGGAGCCGATGCAAAGGCTGGTTAACGCGAAGCCGGTGACCCCGGTACTCCCGCGCGATTCGTCGCCTTTGCGTGCGTTGTGGTTAGGATTGCCGTGGATCAGGTCCCTGCAGATGCCAGTCTCCGAGTCCACTGCATCGCGGAAATACCCGAAGCAGCGCTGCGATAGATCGTCGAGCAATGCGTCCTCGGAATGATGCTTCGCGAAGCCAAAGCCGCGAGAACCGGCGGTTCCAGCCAGAGTGACACCACCGAGCTGAAGAAACTTACGCCGAGTGAATGATGGAGGTGTGGACATGAATCTCCCAGCTAGAAGGCACCGGATGGGTGCTTAATCATTAGATGCCGACGATATACATTTGCCTTGATGAACCGGCTACTGATCGAACGATCGTTGAACAACCTCACCAGCTACTTGCTCTCGTCGGCCTGGAATCCAATCTTCTCCTGTATATGAGCCATCTCTCCGTTCGACGTGCACCACCGACTTGCCCGGTCCCCCTCGATATATTCAACAACTTCATCCCCATCGACTGGCCTACTTTTACTTCGCCACAGTGGCCTGCTTTTACACCGCCCTTGACAGCTGCACACTTCCTGCACAGGCTCAAAGCGGTCATTTACTCACAATAGAAACAGCAAGATACTGAATATGTTTCACTCGCTTACGATGACATTGTTAGGGGGTGCGGGGCTGTGAGTGTGATTCAGGCGTTGAGGCGGGCGCGGGCGATGGCGTCGAGGACTCCGTTGAGGAAGTTGATGGACTCCGGGGCGGAGTAGCGGCGGGCGATCTCGAGAGCCTCGTTGATGACGATGGGGGCAGGGGTGCCGGGGAAGCCGATGAGCTCGGCGACGGCGGCGCGGAGCAGATTGCGATCGACAGCGGACATGCGGGTCAGCTTCCAGTTGGCCGAATGCTGCTCGATGAGCGCGTCAATCTCGGCCTCGCGCGCGGTGGCGACGCGGAAGATGTCTTCGGTGAAGCCGCGGGTGTCGTCTTCCACATCTTCGCGGGCCGGCCAGAAGGTCTTGCGGACCTCGTCGGGATTTTGCTTGCCGACGTCGGCCTGGAACAGCATCTGCATGGCGAGTTCGCGGGACTTGCGCCGCTTGCCGGTCAGGCTCATGGATGGGCCTGCAGTTTCTGCTCGGAAATTTTGCGATGCAGGGAAACCATTTCAATCGCCGCCGATGCGGCTTCGAAGCCTTTGTTGCCGGCCTTGAGACCGGCCCGGTCGAGGGCCTGCTCAAGCGTATCGCAGGTGAGCACGCCGAAGGCGTGAGGAATGCCGGTCTCCTGCTGTGATTGGCCGATGCCGCGGGAAACCTCGTTGTAGATGGCTTCGTAATGCGCCGTTTCGCCGCGCAGGAGGCAGCCGATGGTGATGACGGCGTCGACGACCTTCGTCTCGGCGACTTTGCGGGCTGCGGAGGGAATCTCCCACGCGCCGGGTACGCGGAGGATGTGGACTTCGTCCTTTTTTGCGCCGCTGCGGTAGAGGCAGTCGAGCGCGCCCTCGAGAAGACGATCTGTAATCACGGCGTTCCAGCGGGCGACGACGATGGCGAAGGTCATTCCCTCGGCGGAGAGATCGCCGGCGATGGCAATGGGCTTGCCGCGGAGAGGGTCGAGCCACTCCCAGAAGGCGAAAGTGATGCCGGGAATGGGCTCGGCGGTGAAGACGCGGGACTTCCAGTGGGTCTCGGCGGTCGGCGAGATGCGCTTTGGGGCTTCCGCCGGACTAAGCTGGGTGGCCAGCCACTGTTCCACGACCTGACGGACAGCGTCGAGCTGAGTGACCTCGATGAAGGTGTCGGTTTCGCCACGCGTCATACCGTCCACGAACTCGAGATTGCCGAGCGGGGCCAGGAATGGGCGTCCCCGGCTAGCCTCGTTGTCCCAGCTTTTGCCGTCCTCGAAGCCCAGTACCGAAAAGAAGCTGACCAGTGTGTCATACCCCGCTGGAGTGCTCGCGGGACGCACGAGGGTGATGCCTTTAATCATGTATTTGAGGGTATCAGGGACTTGCCGTCGGGGCGGCGACTGCTTCGCCGGGTAAATGGAAGTTGCGTCAACCCCCATTGGGAGGATTAGAATTGCGCCTTCTCCCCTTAGCCGAGAATTTTGTAGACTCCCTGCTGGAAAGCGGAGGCCGAACGAAATGCGCATTTCCCTGGTGTTCCTGGCTATGGCGGGTATTATGGTCTCCCTGCTCGCACTCTCTACCCACTACTCGGCCGAAGCTGAGACGAATGTATACCGATCCGACTGGAACTCCAGCGCCGTAAATCACAGCGTCTACTCGGTCGTATATGGCGTTCCTGTCGCGCTCATTGGGATCGCCGGATACGGCCTGATCGGCTGGCTGGCCTTTTATCGCCATCGATTGGCCGCCGCAATTTGCTCGCTCTTCGGTCTTGGCTACGCGCTTTATCTGACGAACATCGAGGCGCACGTGCTGGAGGTGTGGTGCGTCTACTGCGTCGTTTCGTTCTTCATCATCACACTGATCGTCTTTCTCGCATTTGGAGACCTCCTTTCTCAGCGGGATCGGGCCGTGTGACGGGGCGTTCAAAGGCCCAAAAGGACAAACCTTCTATGGATATGCCGGTATCTATCAGAATGCCTGTTGTGGCAAATATATGAAAACAAGTTGGTTAATATAATCCAACGAATATGATATAAATACACTCATATTTTATGAATCTGTCATGCTATAGTAGTCATCAGATGCTTTGTAGGCTGATCCACCCGATCAGCTAATCTTGCAAATGAAATTCGGAGGTATGTATGACTATTACTCGCTGGGATCCTTATCGCGAGGTGTGGACGTTGCAGAACCGCTTGAGCTCACTCTTCCAAGACTATGGTCGCGGCCACGGTGAGAACGACTCCGTATCCACAGCGGCCTTTGTTCCCCCGGTGGACGTTTATGAAAACGAGCACAAGATCGTTCTGAAACTTGAAGTACCTGGCCTGAAGCAGGAAGATCTGGACATCCAGATCGAGAACAACGCGCTCACGGTTAAGGGCGAGCGCAAGTTCGAGAAGGAAGAGAAGGAAGAGAACTTCCACCGCATCGAGCGCCGCTACGGCAGCTTCTTCCGCTCGTTCAAAGTGCCGAACACCGTGAACTCCGAGGCAGTGAAGGCGAGCTATGATGCAGGTGTACTGCGCATCGAGCTCGAGAAGCGCGCCGAGGCCAAGCCGAAGCAGATCAAAGTACAGGTAGGCGATCCAAAGCAGGTTGAGAGTAAGCCGGCCGCGTAAGGGAGCTGAAAGACAGCTAAGAAACGGGCAGGAAAAAGTGATTTGTTAAATGCGGTTGTTGCCGCATCTGGGAGGAAGAATTAGGGCTGCGATGCCACTTCTCCTCCCAATTTTGTTGGTAAATACTATAAAAATCGAGAAAATCTATGGCAATTCGGTGGGATAAATTCACGTTAAAGTCCCAGGAGGCGGTGCAGGCGGCAAGCCAACTGGCGGGGGAAAACGGCAGTCCGGAAGTGCTGCCGTTGCACCTGCTGGCCTCCCTGGTGGAGGACAAGGATGGCATCATCGTGCCGGTCCTCGAAAAGGTGGGTGTGCCCACGGCGCAGTTGCGCGCCAAAACACAAGAAGCGCTGAGCAAGCTGCCCAAGGTGAGCGGCAGCGCGGCGCAGCCCAATCCTGCGGCTGCGCTCAACAAGGTTTTTGACCGGGCCTTCAAGGAAGCGGATCATTTCAAGGACGAGTACGTCTCGACTGAGCACCTTCTGCTCGCGCTTGCTGAGCAGGAGAACGATGGTGCGCAGCTGTTGCTGGCTTCATTCGGTGCGACGCACGATGCGATTCTGAAGAGCCTGACGACGGTACGCGGGACACAGAGGGTTAGGGACCAGAATCCGGAAGCGAAGTATCAGGCTCTGGAGAAATATGCGAAGAATTTGACCGAGCTGGCGCGGCGAGGCAAGCTCGACCCGGTGATCGGACGCGATGAGGAGATTCGGCGCGTGATCCAGGTGCTTTCGCGGCGGACGAAGAACAATCCTGTGCTGATTGGCGAACCCGGCGTGGGCAAAACGGCCATCGTCGAGGGGCTGGCGCGGCGCATTGTGAACGGCGATGTTCCGGAGATTCTGCGCGACAAGCGGGTGATCTCGCTCGACCTGGGATCGATGTTGGCGGGAGCAAAGTATCGCGGAGAGTTTGAGGACCGGCTCAAGGCGATTTTGAAGGAAATTGAAGATTCGAACGGGCAGATCATCCTGTTTATCGATGAGCTGCACACTCTGGTTGGCGCGGGAGCAGCCGAGGGCGCCATTGACGCTTCGAACATGTTGAAGCCGGCGCTTGCTCGCGGAGAACTGCGGGCTATCGGCGCGACTACGCTGAACGAATATCGCAAATACATCGAGAAGGACGCGGCGCTGGAGCGGCGCTTCCAGATTGTCTTCGTCGGCGAGCCCAATGTTGAGGACACGATTGCGATTCTGCGCGGCCTCAAGGAGCGCTATGAAGCGCACCACCATGTCCGCATCAAGGATTCGGCGATTGTCGCGGCGGCCACGCTTTCGCATCGTTATATCTCTGACCGATTCCTGCCGGATAAGGCGATCGACCTGGTCGATGAGGCCGCGGCTTCGCTGGCGATTCAGATCGGATCGGTGCCCACGGAGATCGATCAGATTGAACGCGAAGCCACGTCTCTTGAAATCGAGAAGGCAGCGCTGAAACGTGAAACTGACCGTGCTTCAAAAGAGCGTCTGGATCAGGTAGAGCGCTCGCTTGCCGCTCTCAAGGAAAAGGTAACCGGATTACGCGCTCGCTGGCAGAAAGAACGCGAAGCAATTGCCAAGCTGAGCGAAGTGAAGAAGCAGATCGAAGCACTGCGTTTTGAGGCCGAGGAACAGACGCGCCGTGGCAATCTGGAACGCTCTGCGCAGATCCAGTACGGTGAATTGCCAAAGCTGGAGACCGAACTGAAGCGTCTGACCGCCCTGCAGGACGATGATTCCCTTCCACGCATGCTGAAGGAAGAGGTGGAAGAAGAGGACATAGCCCGCATTGTGAGCAAGTGGACAGGGATCCCGGTCTCAAAGATGCTCGAAGGCGAGGTGAAGAAGCTGGTCGAGATGGAGAACCGGCTGCGCGAGCGGGTGATCGGTCAGGATGATGCACTGAAGACCGTTGCGAATGCCATCCGGCGTTCGCGCGCGGGCCTGAGCGATCCTAAACGGCCGATCGGCTCGTTTATCTTCCTCGGACCTACGGGCGTGGGCAAGACGGAGACGGCGCGCGCGCTGGCGGAATTCCTCTTCGATGACGACCAGGCGATGATTCGCATCGACATGTCGGAGTACATGGAGAAGCACGCGGTGGCGCGGCTGATTGGCGCACCTCCGGGCTACATCGGCTTCGATGAAGGAGGGCAGCTGACCGAAGCTGTCCGGCGCAGGCCATACTCAGTCGTACTTTTCGATGAGATCGAGAAAGCGCATCCGGATGTCTTCAATATATTGCTGCAGGTGCTGGATGACGGACGCCTCACCGACTCTAAGGGTCGCACGGTCGATTTCAAGAACACGGTGCTTATTATGACCTCGAACCTGGGGTCGCAGGCGCTGCAAGGCGAGTCGCTAACCAGCGAAGCCGCCTTCGATCGCGCGCGCGAAGAGGTGATGGATATCCTCAAGCAGAGTTTCCGCCCGGAGTTTTTGAACCGAGTCGATGACATCGTCATCTTCCGTCCGCTTGGCGAAGAGCAACTCGTACACATTGTCGATCTGCGGCTCAAGGACCTGGAACGGCTGCTGGCCAATCGCAATATCATCATCGAACTTACGGATGAAGCGCGGCATCAGCTCATGATGTCGGGCTACGACCGGGCGTACGGAGCGCGACCGCTCAAACGGGCGATCCAGCGGCTGATTCAGGACCCGCTGGCGATCAAGATTCTCGACGGCGAAGTTCTGCACGGGGATCATGTAAAGATCGAGGCCGACCCGCTGAACAACCAGCTGAAGTTCGAAGTGGCGGGCCGCAGCCTAGAAGTGTGAACCCTGTCCTTCGCGGACGGCGGTGCTCCACCCCATCACGCGAGGACCGCGTGCTGGGGACGGCCGTCCTAGCCGGACGGGCCTAAGCAGAAAGCCCCGCGGAAAATTCCCGGGGGCTTTCTGCTTTTGCATCATTCGCTAGACTAGAGCACCGTGAAGACTAGGGCACCGTGATCACAACTTTGCCTATCTGTGCGTTCGATTCGAGGTATTGATATGCTTCAACGGTTTGCGCAAAAGGAAAAGTCTTCGCGATCTTCGGCATAAAGCGGCCGTCGGCGAGGCGATCGTAGACATACTCCTTCGCCACTTCGAGCAGCTCGGGATGCCTGGTGATCTCCCACAGGGTGTAGCCGCGAAACGTCAGCGCTTTAGCCAGCGCCCACAGCAACGGAAACGGAGTCGGCTGCAGCGACAGCGCGCCAGCTTCGAAAATGATGCCACCCTGCGCGGCCACTTTGGCCAGCTGCTCGACAAAGGGCCCGGCCACCGGATCGAAGATTACCCGCGCTCCCTTGCCACCGGTAATCTGGTGCACCCTGAGGACGATGTTTTCCTCTTCCGTGGCGATGACATGATCGGCGCCCAGGTCCACAAGTTGGTCGCGTTTCTTCGATGTCCGCGTCGCAGCTATGGAAACCGCTCCGACATCCTTCACGATCTGGATGGCCGCAAGCCCGACGCTGCTCGAAGCAGCGGTGATCAGCACAAAGTCTCCCGCGGTCACATGCCCGAACTCGACCAGGGCGCCATATGCAGTCACGTACTGCATCCAGATTGCCGCGCCCTCCAGCGGGGAAAGATAGGGGGGATACTCGCCCAGTGCCGCGACCGGAGCAATCACTTCCTCGCCCACCATGCCGTACTCGATCATCGAGAACGCCGGAATCGTCGCGACCGTCTTGCCGATCCAGTCTGTATCAACGCCCGGCCCCACTTCCTCAACCACCCCTGCCGCCTCATATCCAAGCGTGGACGGCAGCTTCGGGTCTTCGAGATACATACCGTGGTAGAACATCGATTCCGCGCGGTTCAGACCTATCGCCTGAACGCGGATCTTTACTTCACCTTTCCTGAGCTCCCGCAATGGCAGGTTCTCAATCTTCAGGTTTTCCGGACCTCCGAGCTGATGAAAGCGAACGACTCTTGGCATACGACCCTCCTGACGCCTCGGATGGCGGACAGCTATGGAAGTGTTCAGGCTTCGATGGCAATGATCGGAGAGCCTGTGGGAAGCTTATCAACAGAACAGGTAGTTTCCTCGATCCGATGAACTCTGATGTTATCGTTGGCTACCGGTAGAAACAACATGGAGTTTGCCAGACCGCCTCAAGGGTGGTCCGTTTGTATCAGTTCGTCTAGTCTCTCGATTGTGTTGTGCCGAAGAGTGAGGAGCTGACCAATCCTTAGAACTAGAGACAACCAGTCGTCAACCTAATCCCGTGTGTGATCGCGTCGTAATTAAGAACACCCTGATTAAGATTTACAATTCATAACCGCTGAGGCTCCAGATGAGTCTGATTGATCGCATGGTCCGCGCAGCTACATGGCCCGTACCGCTTAGAACGCTCTTGCTTCGTAAGCTTCTCCGGCGATGACCGGTCGGGCCGTATTCGACTCGTTTAGGATTGAGCGCCGCGGATCGACCGGCCTACGGATGGTGTACTTACTACGCCGCAAAGGAAACCCGCGCGCTCGGCGACAAAGCGATGACGGTAGTTGAATTTGGGGTGGCCGGGGGAACGGGTAGGTCAATTTATGCCAGCACAAGAGAGATATTCAGAAAGAACTCGGCATTGAAATTCTGGTAGTAGGGTTCGATTCGGGAACAGGACTTTCAGCCAGCCAGGATTCGCGTGACTTGTTGCATTTCTGGCCTTCTGGGTTGTTCGAAATGGACTGGGCAGCTCTTGAGAAATGCATCGCGGGACAAGCGGAACTTGTACTTGGGGAACTGGCGACCACGGTTGAATCCTGCAGGCCGAGGAAGATGCTCCTTTGGGAGCGATTATGTTCGATTTGGACTTCTATACATCCACGATGGCCGCCTTTGGCGTTCTCCTTCAGTCAAATATCCTTCCCAGGGTCTGGCGTTATTTTGACGATATCCGTGGCTACCCTGGCAACCCTACACAGACAGTATTGGCGAACGCGAAGCTATCAAGCAGTTCAATCGTGTTCCCAAGCGCCAGGATTTGAATGACCACCTTTCCCTCGCGTACGTTTTACGGGACTGCCTATGGAGCCCTGGCATGCAGATATCTATCTTTACCATCGGCTCAGCCATGCCGCCGACAACACCTGCTTGTCAACAGAAGACAAACAGCAGCTTAGCCTATGGTGATGTAGATCGCGCTCACGGTCCGCGTGGAGCGGCGAGGCCTATACCCATTCGCCCAGGCGCATCAACGCTTCGGCGTCGCCCGTTGAGGTGATGCCGTCCACGTCCATCGCACCAGAACCTATCATCCAGTCGACATGGATAAGGCTATCGTTGGCTCCGAGCGTGGCGAGTTGTTCCGGGGTGAGTTTGTCGCCATCTTTGAGACAGCTGCTGTAGGCCTGACCGAGTGCGATGTGGCAGGCGGCATTTTCGTCAAAGAGCGTATTCGAGAAGAGCAGATTGCTCTGCGCTATGGGTGATGAGTGCGGCACCAGCGCCACTTCACCGAGTCGGCGCGCGCCGTCGTCGGTGTCAATCATGCGCTGCAGGACTTCCTGCCCACGGGCCGCCTTTGCCTCGACAACGCGTCCGGCTTCAAAGCGTACGGCGATCCCCTCAATCATAGTGCCCTGGTGGGAAAGAGGCTTAGTGCTGGTTACGGTACCTTGGACGCGATCCTTGTGCGGCGTGGTAAAGACCTCTTCCGTCGGCATATTGGGGATGCAGTAGCGTCCGTTACCGGCGGTGGTGCCTCCGCCGAGCCAGCGGTGGTCATCGGCGAGTCCGACGCGGAGGTCGGTTCCTGCTTCGGGGTCGCGGGCTCGGAAATGAAGGGCGGAGTAGCGCTTCTGATTGAGCAGGTCAGCTCGGCGGTGCAGGCCGGCGTCGTGGGCCTTCCAGGCCGCGACGGGGTCGGGAGTGTCCACGCGGGAGGCAGCGAAGATGGCGTCCCAGAGGCGCATGAGAGCTTCGTCGGCGGGCAGATCGGGAAAAACAGTCGTGGCCCAGGCGGGTGTGGCGGCAGCGACGATGGTCCAGTTAATGTCGTGGCGGGTGATGAGTTCGAGCGCGGGGCGGTAGGCTTTAGAGACGGCGCGGTTGGCGCGGCCGACCTTCTCCGGGTCTTCCTGAGATAGCAGCGAGGGATTTCCCCCGGCGACGGCGAGGCGCGCGGCTCCAGTCCGGAACGCAGTCGCCATGCCTTCGTAGAGCCAGCCAGGCGCGTAATCGAAGCTCTCGTTCGAACCGTATTTGTAGCGCAGCAACTGGGACTCTTCGTCGGCAAGAAGGGTGGTTACCAGACTGCCTCCGGCTCTGTAGGCCTGCTCGGTGATGCGGCGCACAAGCGGCAGGGTATCAAGGGTGGCGGTCATCACCAGCTCCTGGCCGGGTGCGAGGCCAAGACCAACACGGATGGCGACTTCGGCGAGACGATCAAGTTTCTGCTCGTGGCTAAGGGCGGTAATTTCCAGGGTCGATGTGCTCATGTGTGCTTCAAGTGTATCGCCGGAAGGCAGGCAAGCGCAGGTTATGAAGTCCTGGAGGTAATGCCTGACCGCCGGACCCATTTCCCGTCGTGCTTCTCCAGGTAGATCCACTGTCCCAATGCGCAGAGGTGGCCGCACCAGTTGTTCATGAAGACCAGCGCGGCGGTGTGACCGGAGTTGAAGAAGACCTGGCTGAAAAAGTTGATGCCGGGGTAGCCGGCGAAGCTCGATCGCAGCGATGAGCTGGCATCCACGGCAGTTCGTGCGTGGCGAAACTGAGCCACATCGTCTGCGGTCATCAACGTATGCGGCTTCGGCAAGTCAAATTGATCCGTGAGCTGAATTCGCTCGTATTTGCGCGCCTCAAAGTCACGGACGGCCTCTTGAAATCTCTTCGGATGGTCTCTGGGCGCCCTGAGCTGGCCCTCGGGCGGGACGGCCGGATTCATGTCTGAAATACTGACGGTTGTATCGGCGATGGCCCATCGCTGGTTCTGTTCCGGAGACATGCTGTTGAAGGTATCGCCCGGCATGAGCAGCGAATAGATCGCGTAAGAGTCAGCGGCACGATCCGGAGGCATGGGCAGAACGCTCGAACCGGCTTGTGCGGAGATCATCGGCGCCGCAAAGCTCATCACAGCAGCCAGAGAGGTGGAGACAAACAAGGTCTTCCTAAGCATAAAGACGGCCTCGAAAACTACCTGGGGTGAGAATACTCCCGGGTGCATTGTAGACGCTTCAGGAGTGACCTTTGAACTGTGGGTCAATGGCCGCCGGATACGCCAGTCGCAAGTTCCCACGGTGCCAGGCCCTTAGCCGGAGCATCGTGATCGCGACCCTTCACCCGGTCATACATATACTCATCACTTACCGATCCGAGAGCTTGGTTGTACAGAGTGATCTCGCCCGCCACTTCGTCAAATTCCTGCGCGAAACGATGCTCGGCCTTGAGTCGGTCTGCGGTCGCGGGGATTTCTATCTTGCTGGTCTTGAAGAACTTTTGAAAGCCGCGGTCCAGCAAATGCGCGATCTCTCCGCCAAAGAGTACGCCAGGCCTTGTGACCAACGCGGCTCCTTTGCCATCTTTGGCAGGGGCCAAAACAGCGGCGCAGCCGTATTTTGAGGTCATGAACTGGTTTGCGACGCCCGGCACTTCTCGCACATCAAATTGTAGGCTGCGAAGCTTGTTGAGCACTTCCTCGAAGGTAAGTGGCTTGATTTTCCTGGGCATGACGGCCTGGTCTCCGGTTGCGGTTCTGGGCAGCGATTGTGATGTTCGGGCACCAAAGTTACACTGAAAGCTGGCGCAGTCGACTCCCCTTCACTGTCGCATATTGGGGCCTAGCCTGCAACGCGGTCAAAGAGATTCATGGCTACTCTCACTAACTCGGCTGCGAACTCGACGACGATCCCTCTGGGGTCGGCGCTTCTGGAGCGCATTGGGAAGACGCCCCTCATCCGGCTGGAGCGCGTTGCCGCGTACCTACCCGGAATCCAGATTCTCGGTAAAGCGGAGTGGGCTAACCCCGGCGGCTCGGTCAAGGACCGCGCGGCTTCGGCCATCGTCGCCGACGCGCAGCAGCGCGAGCTGCTCGGAGGTGGGAGGCATTTACTTGACGCTACCAGCGGCAACACCGGCATTGCCTACGCTATGCTGGGTGCCGCGATGGGATTTCCGGTGACGCTATGCGTGCCGTCGAATGTGTCTCTTGAGCGGAAACGCATCCTGAATGCGTACGGGGCACAGGTTGTCTGGACCGATCCCGCAGATGGCTCGGACGGGGCGATTCGCAAGGCGCGCGAGCTTGCGGCCAACGAGCCGGATAGATTCTTCTACGCTGACCAGTATGGCAACGACGCCAACTGGCGTGCTCACTACCTGGGCACGGCGAACGAGATCTGGGAGCAGACGGACGGACAGCTTACGCACTTTGTCGCGGGACTCGGCACCAGCGGGACGTTTGTAGGAACGACACGGCGGCTCAAAGAATTGAACCCAGCGATCCGGTGCATCTCCATGCAGCCCGATTCGCCGTTTAACGGCCTTGAAGGGCTGAAACATATGGCGACAGCGATCGTTCCTTCGATCTATGATCCAGCGCTTGCGGATCGAAACGTCGAGGTGGAGACCGAGGCTGCCTACGCGATGGCGAAGCGGCTCGCTCGGACAGAGGGATTGCTGGTGGGGGTTTCCGCCGCCGCCGCGGTAGCTGCCTGCCTCCGCATCGCAGAAGAAGAAGCTGCGAGGGAGAAAGAAGCAGTGATTGTTACAATCTTATGCGACTCCGCCGACAAGTATCTGGGCGAACGGTTCTGGGAGGAGTAAACAGATGCTGAAGCTGAACGAGCAGGTTTACGACGCGATTCGACACCATGGCGAGGAGACTTACCCCCATGAGTGTTGCGGCGTGCTGCTCGGCCGCTCAGAAGATGGAATAAATGCGGTGGAGGACGCGGTGCGCGCTGGAAATACTCGGACGGACTCCGCGCATAACCGCTACCACATCGCCCCGCGGGAGCTGGTGAAGATTCAGCGGATGGGCCGCGAGCGCAACTTGGACATTGTCGGCTTTTATCACTCGCACCCCGATCACCCGGCGCAGTGGTCGACGACCGATTTTGCCGAGGCGCACTGGTTGGGCTGCTCGTATGTGATTACCGCCGTCGAAAAGGGTAAGGCGCGTCAGACGAATTCGTTTCTGCTAATGGGAACGAATGAAGAGAATAAGTCGTTCGAGAATGAGCGGGTGGAGGTCGAGGCACTTGAAGCCGAGCGATGTCGATAGCAACCTGACTCGCTACTGCTTCGGGCAAAGCCCGATTTCCCCTAACAATTACGGCATTTCAGGGCCGGAATTCACTAAGCGATTCTCAAGGACGATTTCACAATGAAGATCCATATCCCAACGCCTTTGCGCGTGTATACAGACAAGCAGGACACGGTGGGTGTAGAAGCATTGACCGTAGGTCAGGCGCTCGATGCGCTGACAGCGAAGCATCCCGACCTCAAGAAGCACCTCTATTCGGAAGAGGGCAAGCTGAGGTCTTTCGTCAATGTGTATCTGAACGACGAAGATATCCGCTATCTGCCGGAAAAGGAAGCCACCAAAGTTAACGGAAATGATGCCCTGTCGATCGTCCCATCAATCGCTGGCGGGTGCTGCCTCACGGCACACGCGCCTTCGGCGCCATCCTAAGCAATGGCTTTTTCCGGACCTCCCGTTGGTCGGCTTTGAGATTGATAAGCGTCTTAACGTTTGTGAAGAAGAGATAACAATATGGCAACTACACTAGAATACCCCGCGGCGCTGCCGCAGTTAAGTAATGACGAAATCGGGCGCTACTCGCGCCACCTGCTTCTGCCCGAAGTTGGCATGGAAGGCCAACAGAAGCTGAAGGCCGCCAAAGTGCTGTGCGTGGGTACGGGCGGGCTTGGCTCGCCGCTGGCGCTTTACCTCGCAGCGGCCGGCGTGGGGACGCTGGGGCTGGTCGATTTCGACACCGTCGACTCAAGCAACCTGCAACGGCAAATCATCCACTCGACCGCCGACGTGGGGCGTCCCAAGATTGATTCGGCTGCCGAGAAGTTGAAGGCGCTCAACCCACACATGAAAATCGTCAAGCACGAGACGATGTTGACGAGCGCCAACGCTCTGGAGATTATCCGCGACTACGACATTGTCGCCGATGGCACAGATAACTTCCCTACCCGCTACCTGGTCAACGATGCGTGCGTCATTACGGGCAAGCCGAACGCCTATGGGTCCATTTTCAGGTTTGAGGGCCAGGCCAGCGTCTTTGCCACCAAAGAAGGTCCGTGCTATCGCTGCCTTTATCCCGAGCCGCCGCCGCCCGGACTGGTTCCGTCGTGCGCCGAAGGCGGAGTGCTGGGTATCCTGCCTGGCCTGGTCGGCGTGATTCAGGCGACAGAAGTCATCAAGCTTATCCTTGGCAAAGGCGAGCCGCTCATCGGCCGGCTTCTGCTTGTCGACTCCCTTAACATGCACTTCCGCGAGTTGAAGCTCAGGAAGAATCCTGACTGCCCGGTGTGCGGAAAGAATCCTACTGTGACCAAACTTATCGACTATGAACAGTTCTGCGGCATTACACCGCAGGCAGCGCCGGCGCAGATACAGAACGGTATCTCGCAGATCAGCCCCATCGAACTCAAGCGCAGGCTTGACGCAGGCGAAGATATCTTCGTGCTTGACGTGCGCGAGCCGCATGAGTACCAGATCGCGAACCTGGGCGCGAAACTTATCCCACTAGGCGACCTACCGGCGCGGGTGAACGAACTCGACAGCAGTCGCGAGATCGTCGTCCACTGCAAGAGCGGCGGCCGCAGCCAGAAGGCCGCGGAGTTCCTGGCCCAGAGTGGTTTCAAGAAGATGCACAATCTCGCAGGCGGCATCAATGCCTGGTCTGCGGAGGTCGATCCTCGGGTCGCAAAATACTGAGTTCGAAGTTGAATCAGATCAAGGGCGGTGCATCGGAAGGTGCGCCGCTTTTGCTTTTGTGAACCAACCCTTTGCCGATTGCTCCCGAGTATGCGTATACTCCCGGATGCACGAGGAGGGCTCGTGCATTTATGGATCTTCTTCTTGTGCGCGTTGCTTTTTTTCTGGTTCTTTCAGTTGCCTGTTATTTTTTGCAGCCTTTCGGCCTGAACCCATGGGTTTCCGCCGCAGCGGGCGCTGCAG